>JAIRWR010000092.1 GCA_031268885.1 Synergistaceae bacterium | reverse complement strand
TATATCATTCTCAAAGTAACATTCTCTCATAATAATATCTTCTCAAGTCTCTACACTAAAGGAAATTGTCATCGATAGAAAGCCTACGTTTATTATTATACAACATCTCCAGGCTGATGACTATGAAAAAGTGGTATAAAATAGTTACAGTACAGTGCGCAGACACATTAGACGCCGTGAAGTACTGCTATCACTCACATATTCAACATGTTGAGCGATTTCAGTTCGTCTGCCCCACTGTACAATAACAAAACAAGCCACCTTTCAATCTGCGTCGTAACCTACGAGCTCGAAGCGGATGACGCAGTGCCGACGGCAACCAGATAAACGATCACTCACCAGATGCAGTAGTGTTGCGCACAACGTCCCTGCTCGTCACTCTGTTGTATGCCTGTGTTCTATAATAAAAGGTTCGACATCAACGTCCGCCTGACCGCGCCCTCCCCTGCGAGCATCTGAACGAAGAGCGACTCCACCCTGTCTCTCAGGCCGGCCTCGCGGAGATCGACGGAGAACAGGAACGGATCGGACAGGAGACTGCTCAGATGTGTCCGGTAGCTCCCCGGATCTCCCGCTCTGACGCCGTCGAGGCACTTCTCGATCTCGGACAACGCCGGATCGAAGCTCACCCGCATCGGCATCAGGTTGTCGTCTGTACCCAGGATATACCTGAACCACGCGGCTATTACGAGAGGGATTCCGATCATCCCATCAGCATTCAGGCCGGATCGTTCCATGTGAGCCCTGATGGTCGCGCCGAAGCACGTATCAAGCTTCCTGCTCATATCCGCCGCGATACGTCCTGGGGTGTCATGTAAATATGGATTGGTCAGACGGTCTTCTATTGTCTCCCTCAGAAACGCCTCGGGATTGAAGACGCCGGAGGCCGCGACGGTCGGCAGGCTCTCCTCATACCCAACTTTCATGACAAGGGCCTTTATTACAGGATCACTCATCTCCTCCGCGATGTCTTCGTAATTGAGCAGGCAGCCGATTATCGCGAGGGCGGCATGGAGGGGATTGAAGCACGCCGACAGCTTGACGAGCCCAGAGTCCCGTACGGTTTTTCTATCCGCGAAACATACGCCAGCCTTTTCGAGAGGGGGCCGGCCGGCCGGAAACTTATCCTCCATGACGACGCGCCAGGCGAGTTCAGCGTTCACGAACGGAGCCGCGCACGCGCCGCGCGCCGTTATCAATGGCGACATATCAGCCACGCCGGCATCCGTTAGCATCTCCCTCACCGGCTCCGAAGGGGACGATGCGATATTGTCGATCACGCAGAACGGAAACGACACCATGCTGTCATCTTCGAGATATCCGATGAAGTTGTCGTCCATAAAGTCACCAGCGCACCACTCTCCGGCGATTTTCAGCATTGCGTCTCTCAAGACATCCCCGTTGCGGTCGAGGTCATCCATACTTACCAGCGCGATGGGCGCGCCCCCAGCTTTGAAGCGTTCATACAGCATGGATGTGACGATGGACAGAATATGCCTGACTCTCCAAAGCCCGGACGATGTATCGTCACGAATGGTCTGAATCATCTCGCCGTTCATGTCCGTCAGGTCATAGCCCTTCTCGGTGATCGTGAAACTAACCATCCGCAGGCTGGGAGAACAGAATATCTCCCGCAGACGCCCGATATCGATGTCTGTTCGGAGCGCCTCGGCAACGGAGGCCACCACATTCATCAGAACTCCGTCGCTCTGAGATGAGCGAACCAGCATGGTCATGTTGTCGTACACGGCACAGATCCGGTCTATGATATCGTAATCGAAGGCCTCTACTGCGATAATGCCGCTGTCGGCCTCTCCAGATTCGAGAAGCCGCTGCTGAAGCATAGCGATGAGGCCCCGGAATGTATTGCCTACGCCAAAGTGCAGCCAGCGCGGCGACCTGACGGTACGGAGCGCGGCCTCGCCGATGTCGTAAGCCGGCAGCGCTATCCCGGCGGCCTTCCATTCACCCCTCTTTGACAGATCGTCAATATACTCTCTGTTGAGCCGTAACATTGTATCCCCTCCCAGGGACTAGTTTTTCATAACATCTCGTCGTCCGCGAATGACAATACCGATGAGCACAGACTAGTGGCACGCCCCCAGAGGGCCCCGTACGGTCTGGGCTCTCATCGATCTGACTCTGGCCGGATTTATATTAGACGATCATAGCCGACAACGCCCTCGGCGTATTCTTGATCACCCACCGCACGCTGGCGATGCCCGGCATCGCGGTGAACGATCCTCGCAGCATTGTCGATGCCGATGCGCACGCGTTTGCGAAATTGGCCGTTTCATCGAGGTCACCCTTGGTCATGGCGTCTAAATCGACCCCATCCCTGGTCAGCATGTAAATCATAGCTCCCATGAAAGAATCCCCGACACCTGTAGTATCCAGCGCATCCACGGCATAAGCGGGCTGATAGGCACAGCCGTTTCTGTTGCGCAGAAAACATCCATTCTTGCCCATTGTCACTGCCACTATCTTCGCGTTGTTGCGAAGCAGCTTTCCAGTGGCCATGTATATGTCCTTTTCTCCCAGGATGAATTCGAGCTCTTCGACCGTCAATTTCAGTATCTGTGACGACTCGACCGAGTCGGCTACGGTCCGCCTCTCCTCATGTGTCTTGAACGGTATGTGGCGGTTGGGAGCGTACGCGATCATCGCGTTGTTGTCCGCGGCTGTGTTCCTCAGGTCCTCTGTAGTCTGAAAGATTGGGGCGCCAACTGTGTGCGAGAGGTGCGTGTAAAGAAAGACCTTTGTCTCTCCTGCCTGGTCTCTGTCAATTCTGTCGGTGTAGATTTCAAGATCCGCGCGTGGACCCTTGTAGTCCGTTAGGTAACGTCCTCCACCCTCTTCGAGGTAGGAAAATTGAATCATAGTGCCGGCGTTGTCGGAAAATTTCACGTTTCTCACGTCCAGCCCCATTCTCTCTATAAGGTCATAGAGATACTCTCCATGCTCGTCCTTGCCGATGGTGGCTATGATCCCAGCCCTGCCGCCAAGCTTTGCGACCTGCGAGACAACGTTAACTGAGGCGCTGTGCGGGTTGCGCTCATATAACAGCATCCCAGCCTCCGTCTTTCCCACGCATGTAAATTCGACCATCATCCCACCTATCGCTACAAGGTCCAGCATGGCTTTTTGCGAGTTCGCCGGAAACGCCTCGCCCCCTCCTTTTGTTCTCATACTGACGCGCAAGATACGCACCGGCTCCGGCGACTCGACATCCTCTCGGTCTCGCTGTCTCGCCGGAGGTTCATCGAGTGAAGTTCTCGCCGGATCCCGTGAATCGGATTATACACCATGCGGTCGGCTGGCGCTCGGCTTTAGGCCGGCGCGCGACCGCGGGTTTGCTGGCGCCGCCGGATGGAGTGACCTCGTCGATGTCGCTTTCATAGCCTTCGTTTGGGATTTATAATCCTCGCGCTTCGGCGTGTTGGACGCGCTGGTTCATTCGGATATAATTACAGAGTTCGCGCGAAAAATGGCGTCTATGCCTAAAGGAGGAGCCGAGTTTGAATTTTCAGGAATTGATAATGCGCCTCGAAGGTTTTTGGACAGGGCGGGGCTGCGTGCTTCAGCAACCGTATGATATCGAGGTGGGGGCCGGAACCATGAACCCGGCCACGACACTCAGGGTGCTTGGCCCAGAACCGTGGAAGGTTGCCTATGTCGAACCGTCGCGCAGGCCGACGGATGGGAGGTATGGGGAGAATCCCAACAGGCTCCAGCACTACTATCAGTATCAGGTGGTGCTGAAGCCCTCACCAGCAAACATTCAGGATATCTATCTCGACAGCCTCAAGGTTCTCGGGATAGAACCGAACGAGCATGACATACGCTTCGTCGAGGACGACTGGGAGAACCCGACGACGGGGGCCTGGGGCCTTGGGTGGGAGGTATGGCTCGATGGAATGGAGATAACCCAGTTCACGTACTTTCAGCAGTTCGGGGGCATCGATATGGAGGTGGTCCCGGCCGAGATCACCTATGGCCTCGAGCGCATAGCGATGTACGTCCAAAAGGTGAACAGCGTCTATGACCTCGATTGGGCCGGGCGCGTAAAATACGGGGACATCCATCATCGTTCGGAGGTGGAGGGCTCGACGTACAACTTCGAGATAGCCGACACGGACATGCTCTTCAACCTCTTTAACATGTACGAGACTGAG
Organism: Synergistaceae bacterium; assembly: GCA_031268885.1. Lineage (GTDB taxonomy): Bacteria > Synergistota > Synergistia > Synergistales > Synergistaceae > JAIRWR01. The sequence goes on along the minus strand of JAIRWR010000092.1, from coordinate 38,373 downwards.
TCGCGTAAAGTCATCGAACGCGGCATGGTTCTGCCGGCTTATGACTACGTCCTCAAGTGCTCGCACACCTTCAACGTGTTGGACGCCCGCAACGCGATAAGCGTGACCGAGCGCACGGGTTACATAAGCAGGGTTCGGGCCCTGGCCAGCGTCTGCTGTAAGGCGTACCTGGAGCAGCGGCGCGATATGGGTTATCCGCTTATGGGTAAGTTCGACGAAGCGGAAGGAGACGAGTCAAGATGATAAAGCGGGATCTTCTGTTGGAGATAGGTGCGGAGGAGGTACCGGCCGGCTCGATGACGAGAGTCATAGGCGAGTTGGACAGGATGGCCAAGGCTGGCCTGGACGAAATGCGCGTGCGGTACGAAGAGATCAAGACGACGGGTACGCCAAGGCGAATAGTTCTGTACGTCAAAGACCTTGCGGACAGGCAGGACGACTTCGAAAAAACCGTAAAGGGACCTCCGAGGACCCAGGCGCTCGACGCGAACGGGGAGTATACGGCCTCGGCGCTGGGATTTGCCAAAAGCCGGGGAGTCGGCGTCTCCGACCTCATGTTAATGGAGGTAAAGGGAGTGGAGTATCTGTGCGCAGTGATGAGGGAGGCCGGTCGGGCGACAAAGGACCTCCTGCCCGAATTTCTCTCGGGGCTGATCAAAAAGCTGCCTTTTCAGAAGAATATGTACTGGGCCGATCCCTCGGTGCGTTTCACGCGCCCCGTCCGCTGGATAACGGCCCTATGGGACTGCGAGACAATACCCGTCCGGTTCGGGGATGTCACGGGCGGAGGAAGGAGCAGGGGGCACCGGTTCATGGGTTCCCAGTCGGTCACAGTCCCCAGCGCATCCGAGTACGAGGCGATAATGGAGCGCGAATTCGTGATAGTTGATCACGAGAGGCGCAAGAGGATGATAACGGCTGGCGTCGCGGAGCTGGCGCTGGAGATCGGCGGCACTGTGGACGACGACCCTGATCTGTTCGAGGAGAACGCGCAACTCGTTGAGTACCCCGTTCCATTCCGCGGCTCCTTCGACGAGTCGTTTCTGGACATACCCGATGAAGTGCTGATCGCGACCATGAAAAAGAACCAAAGATACTTTCCGGTGAGGGATGCCTCAGGCAGGCTAATGGCACATTTTATCGGTGTCAGCAACAACAGAGCCCGGGATATGAACGTCATCGTGGATGGCAACGAGAGAGTCTTGAGAGCCCGCCTGTACGACGCCGCTTTCTTCTGGAAGGAGGATAGATCACGTTCGCTGGAATCACGCCTCCCGGAGCTGAAAAAGGTGTTGTATCAGGCTCGGCTCGGGTCGATATACGACAAGTGCGAACGCGTTCGCGCCATGTCGCGCTGGCTCGTCGATTCCCTTGGAACGGATGATATCCGCGAGACCGTGGATCGGGCCGCGCTGCTCTCCAAGGCTGACCTGGTAACCGGCATGGTCTTCGAGTTTCCAGAGGCGCAGGGCGTAATGGGCCGCGAGTACGCCAGTCTGGAGGGCGAGCCCGACGCGGTGTGCGCGGCCATATACGAACAGTATCTCCCGAGGTTTGCGGGGGACAGGCTTCCGGCGGGAAGAGCGGGCGCCATCATAGGCATCTGCGACAGGGTGGACTCGATAATAGGGATTCACAAAATCGGCCTGCCGCCGACCGGCTCGCAGGATCCGTATGGACTGCGAAGGGCCGCGAGATGTATCAACGAGATACTATGGGGGCTCGAAATGGACGCGGACATCGGGGGGCTATTTGGCAAGGGCGCGGAACTGCTTGGCGCCGACGACGAAACAATGAGGAACGCGACTGAGTTCTTCCGCCAGAGATTGCACAATCAACTGCGGGAGCGCGGATACGGGCACGGCGCCACCAGCCTCGCCGCGGGAGCGATGGGTTTGAGCCGGCCCCTTCAGGCGCTCAGGATGCTGAAGGCTTTCGACGAAGCGAGCGGGTCCGAATGGTTCGCGTCGTTGGTGACGTCGGCCATCCGCGTCGGTAATATCTTGAACAAACTGCCCGCTGAAGAGCTGAAGTCAATCAAGCTCGACGAGCCGAGCCTCACCGCCGCCGAGGAGAGGGACCTGAAATCCGTTCTCGACGCGCAGAGCGCGGTGGTGAAGAAGTCCCTCTCCTCGTTCGAATGGAGCGGCGTCTGCCTGGCCCTGTCGAAACTCTCTCCCGTAATATCGAACTTCTTTGACGGGGTGATGGTTATGGACTCGAATCCGGCCGTAAGAAGCAACAGGCTTGCCCTGTTGATCATGTGCGGAGATCTCTTCGATTCGATCGGTGATTTTTCTCTGATAAAACAGGGATGATCGATCTGACTTGCCAACTTATCGTTTATAATCCTGACATGTGCTTTAAAAGTATGATTGAGCATGACGTCGGCTGAGATTTGGAAAGCGCTGATAGGATCGCCAAAACGACGCCAGGCCGTTTTGGAACGTGGAGCTGATCAGGTTCGAACCTCTGCCCTAGAAGTTTCCGATATCGAATCAGCCTTTTCGGATCTGCCGCGGTGGTTGCTTGTGAGAGGTGATGCCCTTTGTGGGGGAAGGATATAGGTATAGATCTTGGAACCGCTACGGTCCTGATTTTTATCAAGGATAAAGGCGTCGTGCTGAGAGAACCGTCAGTAGTGGCCGTTGACAGGAACAGTGGGAGGATTCTCGCTGTGGGAGACGACGCCAAGCTGATGCTTGGCAAAAATCCGGGAAACATCATGACCGTCCGTCCCCTCAAGGATGGGGTGATAGCGGACTACACCATGACCGAAGTGATGCTCAGGCTGTTGATAAAAAAGGTGACGACTGGAATCGAGCGGATAGTGCGCCATCGAGTCATGATTTGCGTGCCGTCCGGCGCGACCGATGTCGAGCGCAGGGCTGTGCTTGAGGCCGCGCTCGAAATAGGAGCCAAAGAGGCGTATCTCATAGAAGAACCGATGGCGGCCGCGATCGGCGCGGGCCTCGAAATCGCGGAGCCAAGCGGGAATCTTATTGTCGATATTGGAGGCGGCACCACGGACGTGGCTGTGATATCCCTCGGCGGAATAGTTGTGTCCGAGTCACTGAGAGTTGGCGGGGACAGATTCGACGAGGCTATCATCCGTTACGTCAGGAGGCAGTTCAACCTCGCCATAGGGGAGCAGATGGCTGAAAACCTCAAAGTCAGAATAGGGACCTGTTTTCCTGGAATCACAGAGGATGTGAGCATGAACATAAGGGGTAGGGATCTCATTCAGGGGCTGCCCCGCCAGGTGACCATAACGAGCGTGGACGTCGCCAAAGCGATAGAAGAATCGATAGGATTGATAATAAATGGAATTCGAAGGGTACTTGAGCTAACGCCGCCGGAACTTGCAGCCGATATTATAGACAGGGGAGTTATCCTCACGGGTGGAGGGGCGCTCTTGCGTGGACTGCCCGAGCTTGTGACACAACAGACTGAGATAGAGACGACCGTAGCCGAATCGCCGATGGAGTGCGTGGCGCTCGGCACGGGCAAGGCGCTTCAGACGTTGGACAAGTTCAAGGAGGCAGGGACGATTCTGTCCGCTATAAAAAGAGGAGGCAGAAGACGCTAGAGCATCGGCGGCTGGGTTGAGAAAAATCTCATCTGACTGACGCGGTCTCTTCCCCTCGATAATCGGAACAGTATGGAGGCGAGGGGATGTTCAGAGGTTTCTACGCGGGTGCGTCCGCAATGTTGGTGCAGGAGAAGATGCTTGACGTAGTGGGGAATAACCTTGCTAACGTCGACACCGTCGGTTTTCGCGGCCGCGTAGCCGTCAATAAGTCATTTCCAGAGGTTTTGATGGACAGGATCGAACGGTACACGATAGTAGACGAGGTTCTAAACGAAGAACTCGGCGACAGGAAGTTCTTTCCCTACATCAGAGGACGAGTGCCGATAGGGACAATGCCGTTAGCGAACGTGATGAACGAAACGGCCATGTCCCAGGAACCCGGCGTCGTTCAGTACACCGATAATTCCCTCGATGTGATGATAAACGGCGGAGGATTCTTTGTCGTCGAGGATGGGAACGGCAACACGTTCTACACGAGAGCCGGCAACTTTCAAAGGGGGCCGGCAGGCGAACTCGTGACCCATGAGGGCGAGTTTGCGCTTGGCCTTGGCGGCAGGATAAACGTAGGGGAGGTCGGGCAGATTTTCGTGGACGAGACTGGGCAGGTGCTTGCCGACGGCGAAGTCGTGGGACAGTTTCAGGTCGTTGAGTTCGCCTCCCCGACGTACTTGCGCCAGGCCGGAAGATCCCTTCTGTCGGAGACGCCGGAGTCCGGCGCCCCGGCGCTTGTGCCAGCCCCTCAGATAGTTGGGGGCGCGTTAGAGAGATCGAACGTGAATGTGGTAAACGAGATGGTGCGTATGATAGAAGCCAACCGCGCGTATGAGGCCGCGGGACGCACGGTGACCATTCAGGACGAGCTGACGAGCAGACTCTTCAGCGCTGTAGGCAGGCCTACGTCGTAATCGAAATTATGAACACGGTATTTACAAACAGACACGATATTTACAAAAAGATCAATATGCGGGAGGTAATTTGAATGCTTCGTTCTCTATGGTCCGGCGCGAGCGGTATGATCGCGCAGCAGACTCACCTCGATGTGGTGTCTCACGATCTCGCGAACGTGAATACGTCGGGATACAAGAAACTGAGGGCTGATTTTCAGGATCTCATCTATCAGATCAACCGCGAGCCAGGGGTCCCTGTGGAGCCCGACTCGATGGTACCGACCGGAATACAGGTCGGGTTGGGCACGAAGGTCGCCGGCACCACAAGGATCTTCGCTCAGGGTTCCCTGCAGACGACCGACAATCCCACGGACGTCGCGATCGCAGGGGAGGGCTTCTACCAGGTTACCATGCCGGATGGCACGATAGCGTACACCCGCGACAGCAACTGGAAGATAGACGCGAACGGCCAGGTCGTCACGCACGACGGTTATCTTCTGGAGCCTGCCGCTGTCGTTCCGGAGGACGCGACTGACTTCAGCGTCAGCATGACGGGAGCGGTCACGGTAAAGCTTGTGGGAGAGGTGGAGCCGGAGGAGATAGTGCAGATTGAGCTCGCCCGCTTTATAAACCCGGCTGGGCTTCGTTCTATCGGCAAGAATCTGTTTCTGGAGACCGCTGCGAGCGGCGCGCCCATAATCGGAGAACCGGGAGAAGAGGGTTTCGGAACGCTCGAACAGATGACTGTCGAAATGTCGAACGTACAGGTCGTGGAGGAGATGGTCGAGATGATCGTGGCCCAGAGGGCATACGAGGCAAACTCCAAGACTATTACGACAGCGGACGAACTCCTCCGCATCGCGAATAATATCAAACGTTAGACGTTGATATCTATAAAGAACCGGTTGGGGGGAGGAGCAATGCGAAAAGAAGGATTGATCTGGAATCGGGCGGCGCTGAATTTGCTTGTTATATGCGGGGGTGTTCTCCCGCTCTTTCTGTTTGCGGTCTTTGCCTCCGCGCCCGCCGACGCGAGGGAGTCGTCGCTCCTTCGCATAGAGATACCCCCAGTTATAGAGGCTAGGGAGGGCGGTTTCTTTCTGGGCGAGTATGCCGATATAGAGGGGGATGCGCGTCTTGCCGACTCCGCGTCGATGGTTTGGATAGAGCCATCGGACGGGCGGTTTGACATGGGCGCCGTGGTGGAGGCCCTCGGTCTGTCCGATGTCGCCGGGAAGCCGATTACGCTCTCCATGCCCGAGACGGTGAAGGTTGTGATGGAATCGAGAGTGGCCTCGGAGCTAAGGGCGATGACAGCGTGGAAGTGGCGGATCGACGTAGAGAGGATCGCTGACGGCGATCTGGATGAATACGCGAATTACTCTCTCCCACCGAAGGTACAGCCGGGCGCGAGGTCCGTGGCCTTGAAGCTGACCGGCGATGACGGGAGGAGAGTTAAGAGGCAGGTCAAGTTGAGATGGTTTCAACCAGTCGTTTACTCCGTGAATGCTATCCAGAGGGGTTCGGAGGCCGATCTCGCGGACTTAAGGATGCGGATTGACGAGATAGGGATGATAGGCACATATGTGTGGTTGCCGGAACAGATTGCCGGCGCGGAACTCAGGCAGTCGATAGGAGTTGGCAGGCCGATAACCGCCGGAGACGTGAATCGCCCAGATCTCGTAAAGCCGGGCAGTTCGGTAACCCTGATGGCGCGTGTAAACGGACTTGGCATAGAAGCTCACGGAATAGCGATGCAGCGGGGCGGAATCGGCGACGTCATCAAGGTGAAAAATTTATCCAGCAAAAAAATTCTTTCGGGCAAAATAATTGATGCGGGATTGGTATTGATAAGCCGATAATGTATTTAGCGAGATGAATCAGGAGGAGGAATCAGGATGAAAACCGAAGGCATTGCAAGAGGAATCCTAGGGGAGTCCAAGATGAGCGTTCGCGGGAGATTTCTCGCGTCTCTTCTAGCTGTCGCGGCGTTCCTGCTGGGCATTGCGGCGCCCGCCGGCGCAAATTCTCTCTGGATTGATAGCAGTAGCCTGTTCTCCGACAGGAAGGCGTCGCAGATAGGAGACGTCGTCATGGTGCGAGTCTCCGAAAGCGTTGACGACAGCGACGAGGGGCAGGTCAGCTCGAGCAAGACGACAAATGAGGATATCAGCTCGGGTTTTGGAATACTCAACTTCATCAAGGCCTTTGGCTTTGGCTCCGATTCCTCGGCGAGCAGCAACACCACGGTCGAGCGCACGAAGGAACTAAAGACGACGATGAGCTGTCTCGTGGTCGATATCATGCCAAATGGGAATATGGTAATACAGGGCGATAAATACATGACCAGCGGAGCGGAGAAGATGAACGTGCGTTTCGAGGGAGTTGTCCGCCCGCGGGACATAGCGCACAACAACATCATAGACAGCAATAGGGTCGGCAACGCGATGATCACTGTGACCGGCAAGGGTATAATCTCCAAAACGCAGCGCACCGGCATAATAAATCAGATCATACAGGCGATTTTCTAAACGGTTCGGACAGCGATAGTAACGAGTGCTGACCTGAACTTGCGCGGAATATCGAAAGAATCGAAAGGAGTACGATGAACAACATGGATGTACGCAAAGCCGCAAGATTTTTACCCGTGATAGTCTGTGCGATCTGCCTGGAGGCCGCGGTAACTTCCGGCGCGGTTTTCGCCGCGCTGCAGCCGATGGTTCGCCTGAAGGACCTCGCCACTGTGGAGGGTGTCCGGGACAACCAGCTCGTTGGCATGGGGCTTGTAGTTGGCCTTCAGGGCACAGGGGACAAGGGGCGGATGGCCAATCAGATGATGGCCAATATGACGGATCAATTTGGGGTGGTGATGGACCCGCGGCAGCTCAACAGCAAGAACGCGGCTGTAGTGACCGTGACGTGTCAGCTCTCGCCGTTTCTTCAGCCAGGACAGAACACGGACGTCCTGGTGAGCACGATTGGAGACGCCAAGAGCCTGGAGGGCGGGGTGCTCCTACAGACTCCCCTCAAGGCCGCGAATGGCGAGATATACGCCGTGGCCCAGGGGCCCTTGACCATAGGCGGCTGGGCGGACAGCGGAGCGGCTTCGTCCGTGAAGAAAAATGTTGTCACCGTCGGGCGCATACCCAATGGGGCCATTGTCGAGCGCGGCGTGGATATGCGATACGCGAGCAACGGAACGGTCAATCTGCTTCTCAGACAGTCCGACTTCACGACCGCCAGCAGGGTAGCCACCGCGATCAATTCGAAGTTCGGCAATGTGGCTCACGCCGTTGACGGCCGCATGATCTCCGTGGCCATACCGCCAAATTACAGGAACGCACCCTCGGCTTTTGTGGCTTCCATCGAGGGCGTTCAGGTGCGGCCGGATGCCGCGGCCAAGGTCGTAGTAAACGAGCGCACAGGCACCATCGTAATGGGAGGCAACGTCACGATAGGAAACACGTCGGTCGCGCACGGAAGCCTCATGGTCAAGGTGACGGAATCACCCGAGATAAGCCAACCGGGACCGTTCAGCGGAGGAACCACGGCGGCAGCGCCTAGGACGGATGTGTATGCCCAGGAGAACAGCCCGCAGCTCGTTGAACTTCCGACAACATCCACCGTGGAGGACCTGACGAACGCGATGAACGCTGTTGGCGCGTCCCCGAGGGATCTCATAGCGGTCCTCCAGGCAATGGGCGAGGCCGGAGCGCTTCACGGCGAACTCGTGATCCAGTAACGGACCGGCGGCATGGCTGACTTCAACGACATAAACAGGCCCAACCTCCGCAACGCCGACGGAAGCATGTCGGTTGAGGAGTACCGGAGACAGGAGAGAGCCCTTGAGACGCGCTGCAAGCAGTTCGAGGGAACGATCTTCTCGAAGATCTGGAAGGACATGATGAAGTCTGCAAGATCAATTGGCGGCGAGGATCGCAAGCGCGCCTACGGCCCGCTGGAGGACACGGTGGTGGAGATGGTCTCCGAGCACCTGAGCGAGAGTCAGGGCATAGGGGTTTGGAAGGTCCTATATGACAACCTTCACAGTCAACTGGAGGTCCCGGCCGAGATAAAAGCCGAAAGGATATCGGCGGCGGCGATCTCCGCTGAGAAGAAGAACGCCAGGAGTCTGAGGCCGCCGAAAGCGCGCGAAGTGATGCCGGAGAGTTGAAGTCAGGCATAAAAAAGCCGTCGGCCGCTTGAATACTCGAACAGCGCAAAATTGCCAAAGAGGGGTGGATAATTCTTATCCCCCCTCTTTGCGTTATGGCCTTCTTCAGGTTTTTGATCTGTCTCTCCCAACTATATGTTCAAGAACTCTGTCGATCGGCCCGAGGTATTGAACGCTCTCGATCCCGCGTTCGTATAGCAGGGAGTCCGGCCATCTGCCGATCTTCGAGACGATGACCAGACGGCAGTCCGACAGGGCTTCCACGACCGAATTAATCGCGTCGTCGGGTTCTCCCTTTGTTCCGCAGGAAGGACAAGGAGGACTCACATCCCTCTGTCCTATTATCCTGTAAGTCCCATCATTCGGATCTATCTCCGCTATTGTAAATACGCGGCATCTTCCGAAGTGCGTGTCCACGTTTTTCATATCGCTGCTCGCAATGGCGGCAAGGTATCTATCCATGGGAGAATGTCTCCATTTCATTGCCGTAAAGTTTTCCCGAAAAATCGCTCAAACCGGGTACTCCGCAGGCGTCGGCCCTGCAGTGAAGACAGTGGCGGAATACCTCGATATGTCTTTCGGCGGCGCTCCTTACCCTTTGCAGCGTCTCGCAGTCCGGAGGCTCGATATGTGAGAACTCGTGCTGGGGTATAAGCGGTATTATGTTGAACCTCTCCGCGCCGCAACGACTTGCCGCGATAGCTATGTCCTCCACGTGACGGTCGTTTATCCCGGGAATCAGGACCGCGTTCACCTTGATCGCGACACCGGTTCGAGCGGCCTTGCTGAGACCGTCGAGCTGTCTTGATATCAGCGTTTCGCCCATCTCCCTTCCGGTCATCCTCCGTCCGTCAAAGTCGATATACGAGACGACGCGCTCGGCTATATCGGGGGCCACCGCGTTGATCGTCACCGTCAGGGCGCTCACCCCCGCTTCAGCGAGTTCGTCGGCCCGTTCGGGCAGCATCAGCCCATTCGTGCTCACACACTTTATCAAGCGCGGGAATTCCCCGTGCACGGCTCGAAGCGCCTTGATCGCGGAGTCAGACGCGAGCGCGTCTCCAGGCCCGGCTATCCCTATCACCGTTATCTCGCGGCAGAGTTCCAGCGCTCGCCTGACTGTCGCCACGGCCTCACTCGCGTCGAGAATCCCGCCCGTGACCCCGGGGCGATTTTCAATCGAGTTAAAAGCTCTATTGCAGAAGCGGCAGCGTATATTGCACGACTCCGAGACAGGAAGATGAAGCCTGCCAAACCTGCCCATGGCCGAGTCCGCGAAACATGGGTGAAACTGGCTTACCTTCATGGACTCATTATGTATCGCGTAAAGCATGGCGTTATAATCATCACTTCCTTTACTTCGCCTCAAACTGATGGGTTACGATGTCCGAAACCTTTATCGCGCCGGCGGGAAGCGCTCCGGTCTTCTCCAGATCCTCTATCCATGGAAGCACAGTCTCCTCGTCGATCTCGGTGGTCTCGGAGTAGTAGTGGTTGCCCTTCACGTCCTGGCCGATGAACTCGCCGGTCCATTTCGCTGTCTGCTCCAGATTCGCGTTCGCCCACCTCTGGGCTTTGGTCATAGCCCTGACGAAACCGGCGACCTCATTCGGGTGCTTCTCGATAAAATCATTGGAGAAGTAGTAAAGATACACCCCGGTAGCCTCGCCGAGTTTCGCGTCCGACGAATCCCCGATTTGAACTAAGCCCGCTTCGACCGCGGCATCGTAGAACGGAGGGTGTACGCCGATGATGTCGAACTGATTCAGCTTCTGGGCCTGAATCTTGGCCACATCCGCATCCACGCTTATCCATTCGAGCTTGTCCCTGCTCACCCCGACTCTGTCGAGAGCCTTGTTCAGTATGAAGGTTTCGCATGTGTTCTCGACGCCGGCGGACTTTAGCTTCTCGCCCTCCTTGTACTTACCGAGGTCGGCCAGGGTCTTCACCCCCGCGTCATAGGCCTCGCGCGTCACGTAATATCTCATGTGGCGAAGTCTCGGGTCCGCGCTCTCGTCGGGCTCTATTATCGACCGCCCCACAGCCTTCACCTTGGCGCCGCCGTGTATCTGAAGCGCGAGCGCGTTCGGATGGTGATCCGCGAAATCGGTCTCGCCAGCTAGTATCGCGGTCGTATATTCCGTGGATGGGAGTTCTCCAGTAAATACCAGTTCGAGTCCCTCCTCCTTGAAGAATCCGAGTTTGTCTGCCACAAGGTATGGGGCGAGCGTGCAGTCGAACCTGGTCGAGGTCCTTATGGGGAACAGATCTCCAGCCGGATAGGCGGAGCCCGCGCTTATTCCCAGGAATGCGGCACATACCAAAACCATCGTTATTATTCTGTGTGATCTGCTTTTTATCTCGGTCATCTCTTATCTCTCCTTATCGTCAGCATAATTCATAAGAAAACTGAATATTCACCGGCGGTCTGATTGTAAAAATCGACCGCCGCAAAGACCGGCCGCGAGTTTCTATACTTATAGAAGAACTAGAAGAACCTACATCGCCGGCCGCGGTCAGCCGGCACAAGCCGCGCCTTGCCTCGGGATGAGGCCTCGCGCGAACGTTCAGTCGAGTACGCCATGGCCTTCTCCTTTCGTGGTTGCTGGATTTATCCGGCGCTTCATCGTATAGCCCTCTCCTTCCAGGAGAACAGACGATCTTCGACAAGCGCCAGGATTTTACCGATGAAGACGCCCAAGAGGGCGACGACTATCACTCCGGCATACAGATCGAACAGGTTATAGATATGCTTCGCGTTGTTGATGAACCAACCGAGACCGGCCGAGGAACTCTGCATCTCGACGGACACCACGAAGATAAAAGCGATCTGCGCTCCGAATTTCACGCCGTTGAAGATATCCGGAAGGGCGGCCGGGATGCATACCTTCCAGAATACCCCGACTCTGCCGGCGCCCATCACCCTGGCCGCCTTCACCAGGTCCTGATCGACATCGAGCAGGCCGGCAAGTGTGTGGAAGGCGATCTGCCACACGGCGACCCAGAAGATTATCATCACCTTGCTGCCCTCTCCTATTCCAAGAAAGAGCATGAAGACCGGAAAGAGCGCCAGAGGATTTAACTTTTCGAACATCCGGAGCACGGGCATGAGAGCGGCGCGCGCCCTTTCGGGAAGGACCTTCAGGAAAAACCCGAGCGACGCCCCTCCGATGAGCGAGGCCAGAAAACCCTCGCCAGCCCGCTTGAAGGAGAGAATGATATGCTTGGTAAACAGGTCCCCGGCGAAGATATCCACAAACAGCCTCTTAATTACGCCGATCGGGCCCGGAATTATTCCCTCATCCAATATTCCAGTAACCGACGCCGCGTGCCACAGGGCAAAAAACAGCAGCGTGGAGAGGCTCTTGAACGCCGTCTTCTTCAATTTCAAGAGAAAAGCCCGCGCAATAGTGGTATTCATCGCGTCTCTCGCGCCGCCGGACCGGCGCTCTCCTCCCAGACGACTATCAGCTTCTGCAATCTTTCGATGAACAGGCTTACCGCTACTCCGACGACCGCGATGGTCAAGATGCCGACGTACAGCCTCGGAATGTTATAGTTCTGGTTCGAGGTGAAGATTATGAAGCCGAGCCCGGCTTTGGCCCCAATCATTTCCGCGCCCACAAGGACCGTGAAACCGAACGTGACGGAGGACTTGACGCCGGTGAATATCCGCTTGACGCTGCCGGGCAGAATGACGGAGAGAAATATCTTGGTCCCGCTCGCTCCCATTGCCCTGGCCGCCTTTATCATCTCGGGATCTATCTGGCTTACGCCCGCTATCGTCGAAAAGAGCGCCGGCCAGAGGACGACCCAAAATATTATTCCAACCTTGCTCACCTCCCCCATGCCCAGCACGAGGATAAATACAGGAATCAGGGTGAACGGGTTTGCCATGGAAAGATTGGTAAAGAGCGGGTTCAGAAAATCCGCCGTCCTCGGCGTCCACCCGGCCAGCATGAATCCAAGCGGCAGAGCGGCTGCCACCGCAAGAATTATCCCCAGAAACAGCCGTATGACGCTGGCCGAGATGTGCACGAAGAGCGCGCCGCTTCGCGCCAGTGAGAAGACCTCCCTCATTACCACGGAAAACGCCGGTATAAATTGTGTGTCTATCAGATTCAGCCTCGCGGCGGCCTCCCATATCAGAAAGAAGGCCGCTATTACGGCCATGCTCGAAAACTTTTTCATCGCCGCGTCACCCCCATCTCTGTCCGCCCTTACAGCTTCGCACTCTCAAAGCTCTCCTCCTCGTTATGCAGGAGCCCCCATATCTTGTTTACGAATATCGAGTATCTCTCCGAGACACCTGTCCCGACGCTCACCCTCGGACGGGGCAGGTCTATGGGCACTATCTCCTTGATGGTTCCAGGGTTCTCTGTCATGACGACCACACGGTCCGCGAGGGCGACCGCCTCCTCTATGTTGTGGGTTACGAAGATGATCGTCTTGTTGGTCTTCTTCCAGATACGAATCAGCTCGTCCTGGAGTTTTTCCCTCGTCTGAGCATCGACTGCGGCAAAGGGCTCGTCCATCAGAAGCACCTTTGGGTCGTAGGCGAGAGCCCTAGCGATAGCGACTCGCTGTTTCATGCCGCCCGATAGCTCGTGCGGATAGCGGTTTTCAAATCCGTTCAAGCCGACCAGATCGATATATGCCCCGCTGATCGCGCCGCGCTCCTTTCTGGGTATCTTCTTGATCTCAAGCCCAAATTCGATGTTCTTCCTGATCGTCCTCCACGGAAACAACGCATAGCTCTGCATCACAAACCCTCTGTCGAGCGCTGGTCCCTCAACGGTCTCGCCGTCTATGGCGATGCTACCCGAATTGGCCTTGAAGAGCCCGGACAGGATGCCCAAGAGAGTGGATTTCCCGCAGCCGCTGGGACCGACGACCACGACAAACTCCCCGTCCCTCACCGAGAGCGTGAAATCCTTAAGCGCGTAAAAGGCAGACTTCTTCGAACTCTCGCCGCTCCTGACGTAGTAAACCTGACTGAGATTGTTCATCTCGATTTTGTTCGGCATGGCTCTCTCCTCTCTTACGTAATAGTGTTTCTAAATCGCGTACTCGTCTCCCATCTCCACCATAAGGCCAAACTCGGTCAGTATTTCTTCGAGGCGCTCCTGCTTCATTGGCTTAGGGATTACGAATTTTTTGTTTTCGGCTATGCGTTTCGCTAGCGCCCTGTACTCGTCCGCCTGGTTGGAGTCCGGTTTGTAATCTATGACGGTCTTTCTTCTTATCTCAGCGCGCTGTACTATGTTGTCGCGAGGGATGAAATGGACGAGATGTGTCCCCAGCTCCTCAGAGAACGCGCGAAGAAGATCGTTCTCCCTGTCCACGTTTCTGCTGTTGCAGATTATCCCCCCCAGTCTCACGCCCCCCTGTTTCGCGTAGCGCTCGATGCCCTTGGCTATGTTGTTGGCGGCGTAGAGCGCCATCATCTCTCCGCTCGCCACTATGTAAATCTCCTTTGCCTTTCCCTCTCGGATTGGCATCGCAAAACCGCCGCATACGACGTCGCCCAGCACATCATAAAAGACGTAGTCCAGATCCGCCGTATACGCGCCGAGGCGTTCGAGGAGCCCGATCGACGTGATTATCCCCCTGCCCGCGCAGCCGACGCCCGGCTCCGGACCGCCGGACTCCACGCATCTGATATGTTTGTAGCCCTCCTTCATGATGAGTTCGAGGCTGATATCTTCGCCTTCCTCCCTGAGAGTGTCTAAGACCGTCCTCTGCGCGAGTCCGCCAAGGAGAAGTCTTGTCGAATCAGCCTTGGGATCGCACCCGACGACCATTACCCTCTTGCCGGACTCCGCGAGTCCTGCCGTCAGATTCTGCGTCGTCGTCGATTTGCCGATGCCGCCCTTTCCATAAATCGCAATCTGCCTGATTTTTTTAGCCATACGCATAAACTCCTCGTTTACCTCGTCAAATGTTTTGTGTGTTTATCCTCCGGACATCCGTCAATAAGCCAGCGCTTCTCTAACTTCCGCCGCTGACCGCCGCGCTGTAAACCCTCTCCATGAAGGTCGGCGCGCCTCTGTAACCGATAAAGCTACGGTTCATCACCACCTCCTCGGTATTCGGAGTGCCTACTCGGACTAAAAGCCCCCCAAGTTCGGCAGCAACGTCCATCTCCCACGTGGAGCCCAGTATCAGCGGGACCGTTCCAGCGAAGTCGGCGTTTTTGATCTCATGCTCAATTATGTAACCGTCCTCGATAAAATCGACCTCCGCGGAGACGCCTTCGGTTATGTTTTCATAGAGGCGTCTGATGCCATCCCTGAATCTCTCCGGCGGGTTATCGGTGATTATCTGCTTCACCGGAATAACGCCCATCTGGTCGGCCAGAAACTTCGTCAACGCCAGGTTGGTGGAGGCATCCGAGGCTATGGCGAATCTTGAAGGAAGGCCAAACCAGAATTCAGAGAAGAATTCCGTAAAGTGTTCGAGGAAGTAGTAGTAGAGCTTTGCCTCTTTCTTTATAAATTCCTCCGATCTTTTCGGATTGATGCCGGCGAATTCCACAACCTGCCGGATGAACTCCGTCGTAGCCTCCTCTCCCACCGGCACTATCGGCACATGCAAGTACGGCTGATTGTATTTGGCCTTCAGGTGCTCCGCGGTGTCGATGCCGACCCAGGGCGAGACGACGAGGTTGAACTGAGCCTTTGGGATATCCTTCCACTCGGCGGCTCCTCGGCTCTCCGGTCCGAACAGCGCGTTTACCTCCAGCCCCGCGCCCTCCAGAACGCGCTTTAACTCGATGAAGTCGCCTCGCCAGTTTGTATTGAAGTACGGCACCTCAAAGAAGAGATTCAGAAGTCCCTTTCGCTTTCTCCCCTTGTAATCACCGACGAACTGATCGATTATCTCCTTCATAACTATCTCGTGGCCCGTTATGTTGTTGCCCTTGAAGCCAGCAGCGTCGGCGAACACGACGGGCTTGCCGGCCCTCTGATATCCGCGGACCACGGAGCCCACGTCGTCCCCTACGAGCTCGCCGGAACAGCCTGTAACCACTACGAAGATATCGCCCTTCATGATCCTGAGCGCCGATTTGATGAGCGCGTCGAGCTTTTTCGTCCCGCCGAACACAATCTCGTTTTCGCCGACATTAGCGCTTGGCATGGCTCCGGCGCCAGCGCCGTTTGTCCCCTGGTATCCGTTTTCTCCGCACATCATAAAAAACTGTTTGTCCGCGCATCCCGGGCCGCAGTTGGCTATCGGGACGCCGCCAGGTATCGCCACCACGCTGTACACCGCCCCGATGGCGCAGCCGTAGCGCGGGTGAACTATGGTGTTCGTCCGCCGGAATCTGTTGGCATCGGTCAGGATGTCAGGCATAGCGCAGCTTCTCCTCCGGCGCGCTCAGATTATCGTCCGGATCCATCTGGATCGGATTGGCGGATCTGTCCGCGCCGAGCGGCGTCTTGGTCTCATCGGGCTCATCGAGTATCTCTGGATGCTTCGCTAGTATGAACTGGTCCTCCTGCGAGAGCCACCAGTCGGTATAGGGGATTTCGACGTGACGCTTCAGCACGGCGTTGAACTTCTTCTTCGCCAGGATGCCTATCAGGGCCTCGCCTGTGCGGATTATCCCGTCATATCCGAGGGGGAAGTGCTCGTCGCCCATTGGAAAGGATGGGATTCCCAGCTTGGCGGCGAGCGGCGCCAGGCCGTTGTGCCTTATTATGATGAAGTCCGGATTGACCCTCTTGAGCAGTCCGTGAAACTGAAACTGCTGCGTCTGGCTGACCGTGAAGTGAGCGAGATCACCGGAATTTCTCACCAGATGTCCGAGCGTGTCCTGATTCTCATGCCCGGCGTCGTACACCGGATCGTGATGAAAGACGATCGACCCCTCCACCTCGATACCGAGATCCCTGATGACGGAGATCATGGCGTGGGCGTAGGACGAACCGGTCGAGACAAAACCCTTGACGCCCTTCAGTATCTTTCGCAGCTCTTCCAGCCTTGGAGAGATCCTCCTGTGCTCGCTCTCTATGTAGTCGTCAATAATGTCCTCTTTCCCGACAGCTTTCGCCACCGCCCGCAGCCAGTCGTCGGTTCCGGCTATTCCGAAGGGCTGAGGGGCGTCGATCTGAGGAACTCCGTAGTACTCCTCAAGCGCAGTGGCCATATAAGAACCGAGCGTATGGCAGAACGTGGCGGTGGCAGCCGCCTCCGATGCCTGTCTGAGTTCGCTGAAGCTCGCCATATCCACCATGTAATTGACCCGAAGGCCGAGCGGAGCCAGCATCGGCGTGAAGTAATCAGTACCCCAGAGGGCGACGATGTTGATCAGGTCGTTCTGTTTTTTCGGATTCTTATTTACGATCTGCCTGACTATTCCGTGCTGGGAGGCGTCGAAGCCGGTACTCCAGTGCTTGCTTCTGAATCCCTCGCAATAGACTGGCACGACGGGGATCTTAAGCTCAGTCTCCAATTCTTGCGCGAGGCTGTCGAGATCCTCCCCTATTATCGCCGTGGAACACGACATGGAGATGAAGATGGCCTTAGGGCCGAATCTCTCGTTGGCGTCTCTTACCGTCTGGCGCAGACGGTCGCTCGCCCCGAATACCATGTCGTTCTCCTTCAGATTTGTGCTGAATATCTGAATGCTCTGAATGGGCTTTCCCCGCCTGGCAAGACCAATCTTGAACCCCTGATTGAATCTGGCGTTAGATGCCGAGCATCCTATCGGAGCATGTTCCACCAGTATGCAGTCAGTCAGGTTTCCCAATTGACAGGCCACTATCGCGTGACTGCACATAGTCTGCTGATTGAACGGCATTTTCAGCTCCCGCAGGCGGCATACCTTCCCACCGCCGTGACATCCTTCGCGGTCAGCCTCTCCTCCTCCCGTGACGCGTCCGCGCCCTCTGGCTTCATACCTCGACGCGTCCACCAGTTCCGACGCGCTTCCGTCCCACGACGTGATAGTACCAAGCCGCATTTCACGGGTATCGACGCTGGATATCTTCAGATTGATCTTCTTTCTCGCCATCAGATGACCTCCTCGGCTCCAACCCCTGGTGCGGGGTCGTTTTAGCGTTTCATAGTCAATAAAAAAAGCCCGCCTCTGACTGCCGGCTGGCTTCCGCGAAATAATATCAGGATGAAGCGGAATCAGGCCATCGTCACGGAACGCTTGAACGCGTGCGCATACAGAGATGACAGCACATCAAGCCGTCGCGCGTCTTCATCTTTCCATCGCGGTTCAGAACTTCCAGCTCGCTGTATGCCATGGCCAATCCCCCTAATTCATATTAATTATATAGGTAAACTAGCGCCATTATATCCGCTCATTTCAGTTTGTCAAGACGCAGGAAAAATACTTGGAGTTGCGAATCTATTTGTCATACCCTACGCCGGTCGTGCTCTCCGAGGATAATTACTGGCTGGTATCGAGATCCCATACAGGGGTTTCGACAGCCGTTATTTTGGCCCCATGCCGCGCGAGGCGTTCACTCACAGGGTAGTTCCGCTGTTCTGAGGTAAAACGCGATATAATATCCGGAAGGGATGGTGACGCGAATTGAACGAGGATGAACGCGAAAGCAGCGAAAACGCGCTCAATTCCAAAGACAGCGAGCGCATGGATCATTATAAATGCCTTATCTACGCGCATTACCGGAAGGAACCGGCCGCCCTCGCGATAATTACCTCGGGGCTTAAAAAAAATCAGAGGTTTTACTCGTACTCCCGCTTTGGCACGGAAAGCGTTTATCGCTATAATAACCTCGTGTTGGCGGAGCTGGACGACAAGGAGCTTCTCGAAAGCGAAAACCCTATAGACCTCGCTCTTTACTCCGCGAAGTGCGCTGTAAGGAGTAAAGACGATCTCCAGAAATTCAACTACCTGCGCTTGATCTCCGGCATTCTCGGGGAGCGAGGCTGGGATGCGTTTGAAAGGCGAGACCTTCTGCTTTTTATAGAGCGTATACTCCGCGTCGAGGACAAGGAGCTCGCGGAAAAATACAGAGAATACAGGCTGCAATTGAACGAGGAGGGAAAGATAATGTATATTCCGTTTTACGAATTGGACGCGGCGGAGGAAGTAAAACAGCGCGGCATCGAAGAAGGCATAGAAAAGGGCATAGAAAAGGGCAAGCTCGAACTTGCCCGTAATTTGCTGGCTGACGGATTCTCGCCGGATGTCATAGCCAAAAACGCGGGATTGCCCCTGGATCAAATTCAGAATCTCATTAACTGACTGGAGAGTTCAAGGTTCTCACATTAAGAAGTTGAAAAGCCTTCTATCGATGTATATAATCCTTTAGTACTCCACTACTAAAGGAGGTTGCCATCGGGTAGAAGGCTTATAATAATTATACGATACCTACAGGCCGATGGCTATAGACAACATGTGGAATTTGATCAACTCCGCGCTAATGGGCTTTGGATACATACTTTTTCACTGCGCCATGTCTGAAAAAGATGGCTCTCAAACGCTCGTAGATTTGACAAACAGACGGAGGTTCGCCCATGCTCTTTGAATATTCGCTCAGAACATCCACTGTGGATTTTATAGACATTACGCCATCCGTTCGCGAGGCCGTGACTAAAAGCGGTGTCGCTGACGGCCTCGCCGTGATTTACTGCCCTCACACCACGGCAGGCATTACAATCAACGAAAATGCCGACCCGGATGTTGTAAGGGACATACTGCTCGGACTGGATAAAGCATTTCCAGACCGCAGAGAATTCCGCCGCTCGGAGGGCAACAGCGCGGCGCGCCTCAAAGCAAGCGCCGTAGGCGCGAGCGAGACGGTCATCATAGACGGAGGCCAAAGCAGCTTCCCGCGAGACGGCTCATGAAAATTGACCTCCGGGGATTGCTCCTGGCGTCACTGAATAATCAGCATTTGATTGAGAAAGCGCTGTGCGGCGATGTCGTATCCGAACTATGCGGCCTCCAGGCGCAATTCGCCAACAATCCGAAACACGCGCTGCGCGTTCGGGGAAGCGATTTCAGCGAGACCACCTGGGAAGAGGGGCTTGTCAAAATATGGTCGTTCCGCAAAACCCTTCATACAGTCCGGCAAAGCGAAACTGGCCTTTTTCTCTCAGCGAGAGGCGTCCCGGACAACTGGCACAGTGGCTGGAATTTGGAAAGCGGCAGGATGGAGTATTGGTCGAAGTTCCTGCTGGAGAAGATCGAATCTGGCGTCAGCGGGCGCGATGCTTTGAAGGAAGAATGCCGGAAGAAGGGCATGTCTCAAGAGGAAGAGCGCAATGTTTTTCACGGCTGGGGCGGCCTGATCTACGAGATGAACCGGCGGGGAATGATAGCGTATGTCCCCGGTACAGCAAAAAATTTCGTCCTGTGCCGCAGCGTGGAATGGATGGACAAAGATAAAGCCCGCGCTCTTCTGCTTCGCCGCTACTTTACGGCGTTCGGTCCAGCCACTATGGATGACTGCGCCTATTTCACCGGATGGAAAAAACGTGAGATTCTCGATGACGTTGAAAAACACGATGTCCAGTTGAACTCTATCCTATGCGAGAACCGGGAATACTTTTTCGCGGAGGGCCTTCCGGACTCGGGCGAAATTCCGGGCTGTATCTTTCTGGCCGGGTTCGACCAGCTCCTGATGGGATACCGGGACAGAAGCCGTGTGATGGACGAGCGGCATAAGCGGTACGTCACCACCAATACAGGCATAGTCCACCCGACCGTACTGCTTGACGGGCGGATACAGGCTAAGTGGAAAAAGAACGGGGTGAAACTGACAGTTACGCCATTTTGCAAAATCTCTCAAAAAAACCGAAAACGCATTGCTCAATATGGAAAGGAGCTGTTTTGCGGCGAACCATGCGAGGTCGATTTCCAGTGACGCGGACAAGGGCAGACAGAACAACTTCTCTGCACCTCCAACGAGGATTCCAGCGGAGCATTAGCGCAATTAGCGCGGAGTTGATCAAATTCCACATGTTGTCTATAGCCATCAGCCTGTAGGTATCGTATAATTGTCATAAGCCTTCTACCGATGGCAACCTCCTTTCGTAGTGGTGTACTAAAGGATTATATACATCGATAGAAGGCTTTTCAACTTCTTTAATGTGAGAACTTTGAACTCTCCAGCATGAGAGTGAAGGGTATGTATTGTTACAGGTGGTTCATCTGTTCACAATGAATGTGAATATTTTGCGATATGGCCCCAAGTAGAGAATGTCGGGCGCAAGACGCTCGCAGCGCTTTGTGGCGGTTGTTTTTCCATGTCTGGGCCTCGCGTTTGCGTGGTGAGATAAGGAGATAATGGACAGGATGAAAACATTTCTAGGGATCGACTTCGGGACGACGCAGACGAGCGTTGCGAGGGTAGGAGAAAAGACCAAATACGAGCCAGAAATCGTAGAAATAGACGGGAAAAAGAGCGTCTATACGGCGTTGCGTCTCAACGCGGCGGGGAATGTCGATCTCTTTGGCGATGAAGCGCTGGATAGAATTCACGAGGCGCCCGAGGACACGTTTTATAATTTCAAGGCCGACCTCGGTTCAGGCAAAACATACCATTCCTCTTGCGGCAGGGAATATAGCCCGGAAGAGCTGACATACTTTTTTTTGAGGTATCTGGCGCAAAAAATCGCGAAAAAATATTTTAACGCACCCAGTCTTGAAAAAGTCGAAGACTTGTCCTGCACTATCGGCTGCCCCGCCGCGTGGGACGAAAACCTAAGGAACACCATCGCGGACATCGCTCGAAAAGCGGAGTTCCCCAATGTCGCCTGCTGTGCCGAACCCGTCGGCGTGGTCTATTATTGTTATGATCGGGGCGATTTATCACTGACAGACCCACAAAACATCCTTGTTTACGATTTTGGCGGTGGGACGACAGACGTTGCCGTGGAAGAGGTTTCGCCGGATGAGGACGGGGTTATCCGCAAGATTCCCACAATATTGTCCGTCAGCGAAAGGTCCGAACTTGGAGACCTGGGAGGCAGAAATTTCGATAAAGCCCTGAGAGATCACTTCATTGAACAGATGGGGACTGCTGAAGTGACATTTGGCCCGAAAGATTTGAAAATGCTGGAGTTGTACTCGAAACGCCTCAAGGAGAAGCTTTCGATCGCAGTGGACGACGGCAAAAATTCTGAGGAGAGAGAGACTTTTTTCCTACTTTCAAAAAGCAACAATCATACGATTACCTTGTCGAAAAATGAATTTGAACAGGTCTGTGAACCTTTGATCAACCGACTGAAAGAGCCAATCGACAGCGCTTTAAACCGGCAACTTTCTTTGAATGTGGATGGCATCGGATACGTCATTCTCGCCGGTGGGTCTTCCAGGCTGTACTATGTCAAAATAGGAATCAAAGACCTGTTCCCCAATAGTGAGATCGTGGTAAGCGCCAATCCTGTGGAAGTTGTCGCCAAGGGCTTGGCGCTTTATGGACGTTTCAGCGTATTGGGGCCGAATACGGTTCCGGCACGGCCAGAAAGCGCCCAGGATGGAGACGCCAAAGCGGCCGGACTGGAGACGTTGCTCGAAGAACGCGCGGATTTGAGGAACAGGAGTAACAGGGATAGCCGAACACGGTGGAAAAAGCTCTGGCTGCCTCTGGCTGCTGTCGTGGTAATAGCGATTTTACTGGCGGGTTATTGGTATCTCGAGAAGGGAAGTGCTCCCACCATTGTTCAGGAACCAGTCGAGGCCGTCGCGCAAGATGACGCTCAAGCTGAATACGAAATGGGGTTGAAGCACGAAGCAGCCCAAGACTACCGACAAGCCTTTGAAAGCTATAAAAAGGCCGCAGACAAAGGACTGGCGGATGCTCAAAACAAGCTGGGAGAGATGTATTATTACGGGCTGGGAGTGAAAAAAAATGACGACATCTCTGCGGCATGGTTCTACAGGGCGATAAAACAGTACATCAAGACCGCCAAGAGCGGAGACACGGTTGCCGAGGCTTTGTTGAGAAAGATGGGCGAGGAAGTTGGGGCCATGTATGAGAAAAGTGATCACAAAACAGCGTACATGTGGTATTACATCGCTTCGTCTTATGGCAGCACTCCAGCAAAAGATAAATTGGACGCTCTCAGAGGCAAGGGATGGCTGAACGGGGCAGGATGGTGGACAACGGTCACTTTTTCCTGGCTCTCCAAAGCTGATGCGGAAAGCGCCGAGCATGAAGCGCGTTTGATTATGAACACGCAATAGCTGTGCGCGGTCAGCTTCTGAAAATGTCGTGTGAACGGATCAATCGAGGCATAGGCACGGCGAACTTCACGCTTGCGCGCTAAGATAAATGGGAGAGCGAGTAAAATGAAAACATTCCTGGGAATCGACTTCGGGACGACGCAGACGAGCGTCGCGAGGATAGGAGAAAAGACCAAATACGAGCCAGAGATCGTAGAAATAGACGGAAAAAAGAGCGTCTATACGGTGTTGCGCCTCGACGCTGCTGGCAATGTCGCCCTATTTGGCGATGAGGCTCTGGACAAAATTCACGAGGCGACCAAGGACACGTTTTACAATTTCAAGACGGAAATCGGTTCAGGCGAAACATACCGTTCGTCCAGCGGCAAGGAATACAGTCCGGAAGATCTGGCATTACTTTTTTTGAGCCATCTGGCGCAAAAAATCGCGAAAGGATATTTCAACGCGCTCAGTCTCGAAAAAGTCGCTGATTTGTCCTGCGTTATCGGCTGCCCAGCCGCGTGGGACAAAGACCGGAGGCGCGTCCTCGTGAACCTCGCTCAAGAAGCCGGGTTTCCAAACGTCATTTGCTGTGACGAACCTGTTGGCGTGATCTATTATTGTTCTTACCGGGGCGATTTATCACTGACAAGCCCTCTAAACGTCCTGATTTACGATTTCGGCGGAGGGACGACGGACGTTGCCGTGGAAGAGGTTTCGCCGGATGATGACGGAGTTATCCGCAAGATTCCCATGATATTGTCCATCAGCGAAAGGCCCGAACTCGGAGACCTGGGAGGCAGAAATTTCGACGAAGCCCTCAAGGACTACTTCATAGGACAAATGGGGGCTTCTGAAGAGTTTTTTGACTTGAAAGACTTGAGAGCGCTGGAGATGAGCTCGAAACGCCTCAAGGAGAATCTCTCGAATAAGGTGAACGACGGCAAAAATTCTGCGGAAGAGGAATTTTATCTATCTTCAAAAAAAGGTTTTCATAAGCTCGCCTTGTCGAAAGATGATTTCGAACAGGTCTGCAAACCTTTAATCGACCGACTGAAAGAGCCAATCGACAGCGCTTTGAACCGGCAACCTTCTTTGAACGCGGAAAGTATCGGATGCGTCATTCTCGCCGGGGGGTCTTCCAGGCTGTACTATGTCAAAAAAGGAATCAAAGACCTGTTCCCCAATAGTGAGATCGTGGTAAGCGCCAATCCTGTGGAAGTTGTCGCCAAGGGCTTGGCGCTTTACGGACGTTTCAGCGCATTGGGCCCGAATGTGGTTCCGGCACGGCCCAAAGACGCCCAGGATAAAGAGGCGAAAGCGGCTGGATTGAGGAGACGGACAGAAGAACGTGCGGATTCGGAGAACGTGGATAGCCCGCTGCGGAAAAGACGCTGGCGGCCTTGGCAAGTATTTGAACGGGATAAAAAAACTGCTGGCAGAGGGCAGGAAGCGAAAAAAAACGACGATATCTCCGCGGAACTGTCCCGCAGAAAAACAGCGGAACAGTGCATCAAAGCCGCCAGGAACGGGGACATGTATGCGGTGGCTTCGTTAAGAAAGATGAGTGAAGAAGCTGGGGCCATGTATGAGAAAAACGATCGCAAAACAGCGTACATGTGGTATTACATCGCTTCGTCTTATGGCAGCGCGCCGGCAAAAGATAAATTGGATGCTCTCAGAGGCAAGGGATGGCTGAACGGGGCAGGATGGCGAAAAATGCTTACTTTCTCCTGGCTTTCCAAAAAAGACTCCGAAAGCGCGGAGCGTGAAGCTAGCGAAATCATGAATACGCAATAGGTAGGAACCTGCCGGGATCAGGCACGCAAAACGTATAAAAGCGATTCGACCAACATACTGTCTTGCTTTAGAGAATGGAGTTGGAAACGAATGTCTAAAAAGGATAAACTGCTGCTCTCGGACAAAGAGCGGCAAAGCGTACTTCCGGCCTTCGATGAAGTACTTCTTTTTTCGTTGGAACGGCGCTATCTGGATATCGTCGATTCAGAACGCCTCGAACTGACGACTAACCCTGTGGAGGATGACTACAATTACCAAACCCACCTGCGCATGATGAGGATCGACGAAGTGAACCACGAGGGAGAATCCAACCTGGGACTGCATCTCCTCAACATGCAGAACGTCCTTGCGTCCATGCAGGACGACTCTCAAAACGTCGTGTCGGTCATATGCGGAACAAAGGAAAAAACCTCGCTCTATTATGGGCTGTCGAAAAGTATCGGCTCGACTTCGGACGTCAGCACGCCAGAGTACGCGGAAATTTTACGCCAGACGCTTCACGGCAATTTTTTGGGGGCAAAGCTGACCTCGCTTTCCGCCGAGGACATCAAAAACGACATTCTCGTCCCTATGCTGGGAAACCAGGAAAACGTCCGCGCGTTTCCCGGTATCCCATCCCTGCGCCTCAAGGACCCGCAGGGGCCTTACGTTCAGGGCATCGACCGTTTCATTGAGGGCATGAGAGGCGAGGAATACTGCCTCGTTGCCATCGCGGAGCCCATCTCCTTGCCTGAAATCGACGGGGTGATCCAAAACCTTTTCGACCTGGGCACGTCCATCCATTCTCAAGTCAAAACCACGGTTCAGAATATGAAAGGCTCTTCCGACACGGTAAATATCGGCTTATTCGGTATGTCGGCGGACAATCAGGCCCATACTGAATCTATCGGCGACACCACCGGCGGAAATTATATGGGAAAAGGCAACCTTATACAAACCGGCGGAGGAGCGGTACCTGGATCGATGGGAGGGATAATTGGAGGCATTGTGGGTTCAATTATCCCTGTGATTGGAACATTTATCGGCGTTTCAGTGGGAGCTGGTATTGGAAATCTAATCGGCAACGGTCTTGCTTACTTTACAGGAAGTCCTTTAGGACGCACGGAATCGTTCACTAAAACCGTTGCCGATACTATCGGAAGAACTACGGGATTTGGAGGCCAGGGCGGCTATGCCCGAGGTTGGAACAGGAGCCGGGCCGTCACTCAGGAGATGCTCAACAAAACCGCCGAACACTGCGAAAGACTATGCGACGCTTACATCGAAAGGCTGCAGGGCGGGAAAAACCTGGGTTTCTGGAACGTAGGCGTGTACTTGCTTGCAAAAAACCGGTACACGCAGCTTCGAGCTCAGGGATTGCTCCGTGCCGCGCTTTCCGGCGACGCGACCTATTGGGAGCCGATTCGCTCCGTCAGGGTAAACTCCGAGGCTGTCGGGAAATACCTCTTCAACTTCAACAATCCTAAATACAACCTGTTCCTTTATGGCACAGAACTGCAAGAACTCAAGGAGGAGCTCTCTGCTCTGCAAAAAATACAGAAATACGCGGAGTCCATCGGAGATAAGTTTGCCGACGTGTGGAAACGCTTGCGGGAAGAAGACGGAAATGCCGCGAAAGTGCTAGAGGCGATCCGGGGGCGGCCCGACGAAATCTCAAAAGAAGAACTTAAAAAAGCGTGGACGGCGATCGAGAAGGCCGAGCTCGGACACCCCTTCGGCGAGATGATGGGCGGAGTTAGCACGCCTATGAATACGGAAGAGCTTTCGATCATCATGAATGTCCCCCGTCAGGAGGTACAGGGCCTGACGATTCGCGAGGCCGCGTCTTTTGGCGTCAACTATATCCCTTCTCCCGGAGGCGACGACATCACAATAGGGAAAGTGATCCATAAACGCACGCCGATGGACAATATGCCCTACAAAATCCCAAAAAACCTTTTTCAAAAACATACTTTTGTCTGCGGAGTCACGGGCTCGGGAAAAACCAATACCTGCGTCACCCTCCTGCGGAAGCTCAATCTGCCCTTCATGGTGATCGAACCGGCCAAAACAGAGTACCGCCAGATGCTCGGCGTCATGCCCGACCTGCAAATCTTCACCCTGGGCAGCGAAACGGTGTCCCCCTTCCGCCTCAACCCCTTCGAATTCTCGCCGGGCAGCGAACTGCTGACGCACATCGACTCCATCAAGGCGGTGTTCAACGCCGCGTTTCCCATGTACGCATCCATGCCCTATATTCTGGAGGAGTCCATCATCGACATTTACAGGGACAAAGGGTGGGACTTGGCGTCTTCCACAAACCGATACCTGGACGACTTGAAAAGCGGCGAGTTTTTCGATTACCTGCCGACGCTTCAAGACCTTCACGAAAAAATCCCATCCATCGTCAAAGAGAAAGCCTACGCCGAGGAAGTGAGCAGCAATATCAGGGCGGCGTTGATGGCGCGGCTGTCGAGCCTGTTGACGGGAAGCAAGGGCCTGATGCTCAACACGCGGCGCTCCACGCCGATAGGCGAGCTTTTGAATAAGCCCGTAGTTCTGGAGTTGAAAAACATAGGCGATGACGATGAAAAATGCTTCATGATGGGCCTGATCCTGGCCGCGATCTACCAGCACCGGGAAAGCTCCGGCGAGCTGGAAAGCTCGTTGAATCATGTCCTGCTTATCGAGGAGGCCCACAGACTGCTGCGCCACACGCCGGACTTCGTCTCACCGGAGGTGGGGGACAGCCGGAGCAAGGCTGTGGAGACCTTCACTAACGTGATTTCGGAAATCCGCGCCTACGGCCAGGGCATCATCATCGTAGACCAGATTCCCAGCAAGCTGACGCCGGATGTGGTGAAAAACACCAACATCAAATTCATTCACAGAACATTGGCGCAAGACGACCGAGATTACGTGGGCAGCACCATGAATCTGACGGAAGCCCAAAACCGCGAGCTTTGCCTGCTGGAAGTCGGGCAGGCGGTGATTCACCGGGAGGGAGCTGACAAGGCGTTTCTCGTGAAGATAGAACAGTCTAAAGGTAAGAATGAGGACGAGGAATGGAAAATCGTTACGGACGAAGAAATCTGCCCGCACATGGAGAAGTTCCGGGCCGAGCATATTGACGTTTTCGCCCGTTATCCGGGGTTTGAAAAAACAGAGGGCATCGCGGAAGCCTACACGAAAGAGGATTTCAGGAAATATTCGGACAAAGCGTTCTTTGGGGTGATGGGCGCGTTAGTCGTGATGATGACGGGCGAGGCAGAGGCGCTGAAAGCCTACAAAGAAAAATTTTCCGCTTTGCTGGCGAGGGAATTTCGAGCGGGAAACGACCTGCGGCGGGCCTGTTATCTGATCCATTACGCGCAGCTTCTTTTCGACAACCTGAACGGTTCTTTCCCCGGTTGTTACGACCGTTGCCTCCGACTGCACCGAGACTTCATCGACACCTGGTTCGTAGGGCCATGTGATGCCGGCCGCATGAAAGAGGACGTGGCGTATGTCACCGGAGTTTCATCTCCATATGACGCTTTTTTGAATAAGTATGTAAAAAGGCGGGCCGCCGACCGGGAGTCGGAATTCAAAACACTGAAAGAGGCGGATTTTACGTCGACGACGGTGGAAGATTTGACGGCTATGCTGGATGACCTGCTGCTCGGCGTGAAACTGACGGACGCGAAAACAGCATCACTTTTGTCCGAGCTTTTAACCGTGCTGGTTCGGAACAATCCAAGGAAGAAAGAAATTTTTAGCGTGTTCAAGACGCGTCTTGGTGATAATCTGTGAGGTGACTGGAAGTGGCGCTGGAAGCAATTGCGAAGTCGGCAGTGGAAGGAATGGCGAACACAATTGAGAACGGTCCCGGAAAATTCGAGGTTTCTGAAACGCGTGACCCGATGAGGCAGAGTATCGAAGACGGTCCAGGCAAGTTTGAAACGTCCGAAGATGAAACACTTTGGAACGTTGAAGGAACTGATTTGAATGGACCGGATTTATTTGACGCCGAGGATATCCGGGATACCTTTAAAGCGGAAGGCCCTGAGCCAGAAAAAGAAGGAATAGACGAAATCCGCCAAAAGCAAGGAGGGAGTTACAGCGAGCTAAAGCATGTGTCCAAAGAAGGCCAGGAGATTCATCACATGCCTGCCGACAGCATAAGTCCGCTCGAACGCAACGACGGTCCGGCGATAATAATGGACAAAGACGACCACAGAAAGACCGCAAGCTGCGGTAATTCCAAAGAAGCACAGGAATACCGGGCTCGACAGGCGGAGCTTATTGAGCAAGGTAAATTTGAAGAGGCTGTGCGGATGGATATTGATGATCTTTATGATAAATTTGGGGATAAATACGACCAAGGGATTGGTGAAATGAAGGAATATGCGAAACAGCTTCATGAGGAGGGAAAAATCTGATGGAAGCGTTCAAAATCGTTCCGTTGAAGAGCGTGGGGACCATTACTTTCGGCATGGGGCGCAAGGAAATTCGTGATCTTTTGGGCGAGTGGAAAGAATTCAAAAAAAACCGATTCAGCAAAGCGACCACCGATTCGTTTGGATTTTGTCATGTCTATTACGATACGAACGAATGCTGTGAAGCCGTGGAATTTTTCTCCGAAGCCGAACTTCTTTTGAACGAGAAAAACATTATGACAATGACTTTTCAGGATTTTTGCGGTTATGTTGAAAAACTCGACAGCGATTTACAGATCGCCACAGATGGCTGCACAAGCAAGAAAATTGGATTGAGTGCCTACGCCCCCTATGGAGAAATTGAATCCATTTTTATCTCTCGTCAGGACTATTGGGACAATTGATGCCCGTCGCCTCCAGCTTTGAAATTTTTTCTCCTTACTTTAATTTCGTTCTTTTTCTCCGTAATCCTTACACCTCTTAGCACTATAACGATTAAATACCCATCTAACAAAATTAATTATATATAAGAATTTTTTAAGTCAATAAGGATGTTCCAGCTCCCGTAACGATTTATGCGTTTTTAGTGTTGATGTCGCTTGACGCCGACGAAAAGTCTTCAGGGAAAATCTCTTTTATGTAAATCCAAAAAGCTAATGCGAATACAATGTACCATATGAGAAACCCCAATAAGTTACTATTCGTCGTATAATTTATTAATTCATATATCAAAAATAGTTCTTCTCCAGAGAAAAGATTGTTTGATATATTAAAAATAAAATAGAATGAGGATAATATAATGGAATATACAAACAATAATGAATAAAATACCGGTTTTTTTATGCCTTTTAAAATTATGCTACCAACCAATAATATCATTACATTTCCTATGAATATTTTCTCGTATGGAACTGGAAAATGCCAAGAACCATGTGTTGCATCCCATCCGTCATACCATCTGGGAGCTGATTGACAAAAAATACAATAAGATAGAATCGCCAAGCACAGACCCATTGGCGCATATTTTGAAAGCCGAGCTTCTTCATAATACCAACGAAATCCAAAAATGCTCAACCCTAAAATTAAAAACCATAATACAAACGATATGAGTGAAACTGATATAAAAGTTATTATAAAATTATTATTTTGATAAAACTGTTGGGCATGAAATAATGGTCGTTCCAAGGGAATGTATCTCGTCATCGTAAAAACGACAGCAAACAAAGAAGACGCTTTAATGCCTATTAAAACAGACCGCGCGTTAAACATAATATTAAGATAATATTCGCACGTTTCTTCCTGCTCCTCTCTGTCGCTGGGCAAACGCGAGAGGATAGTGATAATAACTATGATTATGATTGTCGCCAGGACAAACATTTCAGAATGACCTAATCAATTTAGTCTGGTTTTCCACGTAATCAACTCTTTATTTGTAACTATTCAGTAGCCTCCTAAGAGGTATAAAGATTACGGATCCACTTTGGTCAAATGAAATATCTTTGGCAAGTATACCTTCTCCAAAGATTTTGATGTATTTCCCGTCGCTCACTTCATATTCATAAACGCAAGCGCACGAAAGAAGGTTCTAAATATAAGTATATAGATAACGACTCTAGAAAAACAAAAACCGAATGCAACATAACAAATAAAGTAGAGAAAATTTCTCTCATATCCCCTTTTTTCCAGCCAAATACAAAAGGCTGTTGGTAGTATCAAAATAGGAAGCGCGTATAAAAGGATACGCTCATGAGGGTACACATGAAAAATAGAGAATTTATCATTCATGACAATTTTCTTTCACATTCTTCATCCCCTAGGAAACTTATTGTTTATATAACTATCTGAAGAGTTAAAAGTTCTCGGAAGCGAAAGCAACAGGATGATCTAACGTGTTGCAAATACTTAGTTGAATCATTTTAAAGACATAATCGATCAATCAAGTGATACCAAGTGCTTGTTGAGAACTTGGAACTCTCCAATTACGTTGTAATACCTGTGTTTATGGGAAACATCGTTATGTTAACCCGGAAAGCAGGTTCAATATGCCCAATCGTTCGGGGCTCTATCACGGGAAAGATAAATATACTGATGTGGAATGAATGTCGTCCTATTTGCCGTAAAACCGCTTTGCGACAGAATGCCCCAAATCCCCTGATTATTTCTACGGATTAACATATTGATCGCAATGTTTTTTTCGATTGCCGGGGCCACGAACTTTCTATCAAACACGGGGCAAGTCTCCCTCGAACTGTCTGGGTATTTATCAGGAGAAGGATAAATATACTGAAAATTTATTCTGAGCACGACATTATGTGATATTGGTTGATTCGCAAGCGCTATCTGAATTAAGGCATCGCCAAGAATAAAACCCAAAACCAGCAACGCGATTTTGATATGTCTTTCAAAAAGCATCTGTTCTTACCTCCTTATAATTAAGGGTATATGTATGGCTACTCGGCGACTTGAGTGAAGCCCGCGCTGAGTAAGTATATTTAAAACGTACTGCCTCTACAAACTTTGAACTCTCAAGTCTATATTTTTAATCAATAACTCGCGTCGGTCAGTGACAAATATACGCCGGTCCCAACATTAGTATATCCACAGCACCGGTCACTAGTATGCGATACCTGGTGAAACGTTTGAAAGAGATATCCGACGGCAGGCACACCACCAGAGCACTGTCGTGCGGAGTTTGCACTCGTCCTTGAATCTCACCTCCCAACAAAGATCGCCATACGAACAGACTTTGTCAGCAATGATGAACAGATTTGCTACGTTCCTGTCGTCCAGCTCGTTTGCTCTCACCGCGCCGCGCATGAATACTGCGGCACAGACCATCAAAAACTGCCATAAATTTACGTCCGTGATTCATATAAAAACACACCACTGATTATACGTATCAATGATAACTTCTTCCAGAGACCTTTTCATCCAATTCGCATAAGCATCTTCATAATTAAGGTTGTACTCCGAATACGGATGCTCTTTTCCATTTTCTGTGTAAAAAATTTCCCTCACACAGTCCCAAAGTGTCCCCTGGTAGTTATTGATGTCAAAACGTGTATTTATTAAAAAAACATCATCATCTCCAATTCTAATTTGTTTGATGACATAATAATCACTGCATCTGCTTTTCCCATACATTGTGGAGAAAAGATCTATTTTTATTGTAATTTTCTCATCAATACTTAAGACGCAATCGTATAACAATTCTTTGGATACAAGAACGATTCTCGCCTTTTGCGTTGATTCGAGTATATTTACAGCACCGTTGCCACTGGTATGTATTTTTACTTTTCTATCATTTGTATGATTTTCATCGTTTTTGCGGATGAGTTCTTGTGCGGTACGCGCCTTATCAATATTGCCGTACAGGAAAAGATGGTGCAAGTTCACGTCTTTTTCATCTCTCAATATGAGATACATCGCATATTCGGAAGACAAATATTCTTCGTACAAGTCAATACATTGAAGTATAATTTCAGCGGTTTTCATACGTGATTACGCTCCTTTTTTTGTATGTGAACTCGAAAATCCTATCCCGGATCAGCCAGAGGCAGTGCAGTGCACTGCTGAAAGAGATATTCGACGGCAGGCACACCACCAGAGCACTGTCGCGTGGAGCTTGCACTCGTCCTTGAATCTCACCTCCCAACAAAGATCGCCATACGAACAGACTCTGTCAGCAACGATGAACAGATTCGCCACGTTCCTGTCGTCCAGCTCGTTTGCTCCCGCCGCGCCGCGCATGAATACCGCTGCACAGACCGCCAAAAACACATAACAGATCGTTCTCTTCAATATACTCGAAACCTCCATGATTTTTGCCCTATACCGCTCAGGCTGTCAGAAACATAATGACAGCTGCCCTCCAACCCACATCGCGCACCTCCGCCAAATTTGTCTTCTGATATAAAATATATCATGACATTCTCAGGGCAGGTTAAATCTAATCTGGAGAGTTCAAAGTTCTAAAGCTTCGTGTTACCTTCGAGTAATTTGATTCACCACACGAAACGATACAAGAATGAATTATCAGCAGTATGCCCAAATTCGCTAATTCTCCGAAACTGCATAAAAATCCTCCCACAAAAATTTGTAACATACTCTCTTCTGTGACACCTCTGTGAATAGTTGTATCAACCATCAGAAACAAATATCTTCCCGCCCTACACTTCTTGGTGCAAGAACTTTGAACTCTCCAGATCTAATGAAGGCGATGGTGAATTTGGAAGGCAACCGGCTGGACTAGGCGTGGAATGATATTCTCGTTTAATGCGCGGACAACACAATAGTGTCCTTCATGCCCGATCTTGCCGCAGACAGAGACTGTACAAAGGAAGCGGTTATGTAACCCCGATTATCTTGTAAAAGAGGTCATAATGAGCGAAACTGATTTCAATTCCCTTGCGGGATAAGTGATTACATAAACTTGACAGACGATAACCGTATCGGCCTGGTGCTTTTTTGTTTTAATTCCCTTGCGGGATAAGTGGTTACGTAACCCCTTGTCAATTTCAGCCCTTGCAATCACTGGACTTGCAACCCCTAAATTCCCAGCGATTCATTTTAAGCTTGAAAAATGTTTCCCTCACGCAATACTTCTGTGGTATTTCGAGCGCGGAAAGAACCCTTTCAGGTACCGCAAACCCGCTTACCGCAAACCTCTTGTTGTCACGACGCTTTTGTAACATACTCATTCCCCGCGATGCCTATTTTCGAGGGTAAAAAATCACGGGGAATCAGGTTACCTTGAACGATAAAAGTTTATCATTTTAGGAACTTATCTGTCAAGCTAAAAGATTTTAAAAAAGATTTTAAACGCCGAGCGGCCCGGCAGCGCGTTTCCGTACAGAAGGTTTATTTTCGCGTCCGGCAACCGCTCAAGAATAACCACGCTGCCCGTCGGATTGAGGCAATCACGGAACTTAACGAGCAGCACGGACAACTCTTCGCGCATTTCCGTATCCGCTCCGCATCTATATCGGTCGGAGAACACGCTGTATTGAATCCTCACACCAAAGTCGCGCAGGGTTTTCTCGAACTTACGGCGGAGTTTGTTATTGGTGAAATCACTGTTTTCATGGACGGTTGTTTCTGGCACGGACACGATTGCCGTAATACGCATCCAAAAAACAACGCCGAGTATTGGGAAAAGAAAATCGCGAGGAATAAAAAGCGCGACGCGAGCGTTACCGCGTATTTTCAAGCCAGGGGTTGGATGATCATTAGGATTTGGGAGTGCGAGCTAAAAACATCAACTCAAATCCTCGCTTGCTTGGATCGCGCCTTAGAGAAGAGGAACAAAAATATTTCTCTCCTACTTTTTTGAAAGTTAAGCTTCAAACTGTTTTAGGATATCGCTTAGATAGGAGTCAAGCGCCGCCCGCACTATCGCCGATTGATCCTTATCGATAAAACCGTCGCTAAGCGCTAATCTCAGCTTCAATGCCTTGCGTTGCTGCCTGGTCAAGTAAACCGTAGTCGGTATCAGCGCATACGCGTTGTTTTTGTGCTCCTTTTCGATAATTTTTTTATCCGGTGCCGTAGTTTCTTGAGGCCAACTTATGGACAAAGTGGGAGCGTTTGGTTTTTCCGGTTTCGCTTCGCTCTGCTTTTCCGGTTTCGCTTTGCTCTCCCCTACCCCGGTGCTGACTATGTTATTGAAAGCGAGATTGCGATCAAATATGGGTTTCTTCATTTTCATTTTATCCTTCCAAATACTCCTGAACAAAAGCGTTGTAATCTTGGGCCACGGTTGAGTCCTGCCGATAAGAAAATAAATCGAGCTTGTTTGCTTGGGCTTCCTCGACAGCGACGCTGACCCTGATAAAGGTATGGAAAACCTTGGTGTTGATATGCTGGCCCAGATGCCTTGTTAATTCCTTCATCTCTTGGCCAACCATCGTTCTGGGATTAAATTTAGTCAAGAGTATGCCGGCAGGTTGCAGACCTTGATTACAGTATTTTTTGATGTTGAGAATGGTATTGTTGAGTTGCTGGATGCCGTTGGCGGCAAATATTCCAGCGGTTGTCGGGATAATCACCTTGTCGGCGCAAGTAAGGGCGTTGATGGTCAAAACGCCAAGAGAAGGCGGCGTATCAATCAGGATATAGTCGTAGCGATCTGAGATTGGCCGTAAGGTCTCCTTAAGGCGATATTCTTTGCCCGTCTCGCTTAATAGCTCCTGCTCAATTCCCGCCAGCATGATATTAGAAGGGATAATATCGCAAGCGTCCAGATGTTGGGTTACGTCTGGCGCGAGTGATACTCTTTTTAAGAGTTCATAGGTGGTTGGGAGTTTGAACATCTCCGCGCCCAAAGAATCAGATAAATTGCCCTGCGGATCGAGATCAATGGTTAAAACGCGAAAACCGCGCCGCTTTAAGGCTGCGGCTACCGATGCCGTCGTGGTTGTTTTGGCGACTCCACCTTTTTGATTGGCAATCGCAATGATGATTGATGTGTCCATATTGTTCCTTTCTGCGTCCAAAAAACATTTTAACGTTATAATTTTTTAACGTTATAATTTTTTAATACTATATTATTTTAATTATATAACATTATAATTGCATAATATTAAATATCAAGATAGTAGTTTCGTCCTTAAAATATTTTAAAATATGACACTATGATATTAGAATATTAGAATATTAGAATATTTTAATTACTTAATATTATAGTGTTTTAGTATTGTAATATTAAAACGTTTAAGTTGTTTGTATTTATAGTATTTTAACATTTTAGTGGTTTAGTGGTTTAGTGGTTTAGTGGTTTAATATTTCAGTTGTTTAATATTTTAATGTTTTAGTGTTTTAGTGTTTTAGTGTTTTAATATTTTAGTTGTTTAATGTTTTAACGTATCAATAAAATGCCAGAGAATTCGAAAAAAATAGCATGCTTTTGGCGTTGCGCCTGTACATAATACAAGCGCAACGCCTCTTATCAAAGTTTAACCTCGATCTTTCGCCACTTTTTCCATCAATACTCCGCAGTCGTCGCACTTGACTCGCACATCCTTCGTTGCCTTGACGGATATGCTGCACGCTGGGCAGATATACTTGCGATAAGACTGACGGGGTAGGGGAGAAGCATCTTGAGCGTTGTTCGTGTTCGATGCCCCTCCAGTTTCGCCCGCCACGATTTCTTCGCTTGAGAACGGCCGCTTGCGCATCAGATTAAACACCTCCCGATCAATTTTAAGCGACTCCACAAACTTGATTGTCTCCGGCTTCAAGTTTGTGAGCGACCAGCCGTATTTCGGGTGTTTTTCGACGAGTAAACCTCTCTTTAGCGCCTGTTGTTTAAACTTCTCGTTATGGTAATATCCGCCGCGCGAGGTATCGCTAATCCCTTTTTGCAGATTGAAAAGATGAACCAGCTCATGTAACAGCGTGTCGCAAAGTTTTACCAGCCCAAGATCAAAAAATTCGGGACATACAGTGATCTCGTAATACTCCTCTTGAGTTTGGGTTTGTCTCCACATCTTGCGCGTCACGCACCAACCCATCGCGCCACCGTGATGTTGATTTGTCTGAACCGCGATCACGGGCTTTTGTAGTTCGCCAGAAAAAAACCGCCAATTAAAGAACACAAACAGATTGTCTAACTCATGCACAATTCTCTCAATGGTTGCCAATCAAACCCACCTCCAGATATTATTGAAAGTTAAACTCTAATAACCTTTCATTTTATCAGAAATAAATTTAATTATTTGGGAATCAAAAAGCTAAAAACCTGGATTAAATACGGAAATTTTTATTTTATCCTGTTAAAAACGGCTGATATACATTGGAAAATGTATTTCGTGGTTGGTAAGATAAAAGGGGGAAAATGGGCTTAAAAAAACGAAAATTTTGCCATTCTTTTCTATTGCGCTCATAGCGATTATTCAAATTATTTCCAAACGAGAAAAATGAGAAAATGGTAGGGGAGTGGCAAACGCGATTTTCGGGTCTTAGGTTATAGGTCTGTTTGCAAGCCTTAAGTGTAATAATAATTTATAAATATATTTATCATAAATCGAAAAGCGGACGAAAAAAATTTTCGCTCCCGCGATTTTCGCCGATGTTTCAAGAAAGCTGAAAAAATATTTCGTCAAAAACCGGTGCTATGTACACCACTTTTCCGGTGCTATGTACACCAAAAACCGGTGCTATGTACACCATCGTAGCCTGGAGCAACCGGTGCTATGTACACCACTGGCAAATTTTTGGCGTTAAAAAAAGCGCCGTCCGAATTTTTAAAGTGTTCAAAATAAATCAAAACTTGAGAAAACATGGTTTTGGAAAACCGGTGCTATGTACACCGATCAAAGTATATCAACCACTAAAAATGACGGGCATCAAAATATATCAAATTATATCATCATCGTTTTTTGGTGGAAAACTTCTGCTTCGTCGGGGGATAATGTCATGCTCATATTGAGGTATTTATTTACGAAAACCGGCGCTATGTACACCCGGCGCTATGTACACCTTAGTGATTATTTCATAATTTCGACGGCCCAAGTTTCGCGCCAATTTTTAAACCCTCTCACGAGCGAGGAAAAACCGGTGATCTCTTTTGAGGTTTTCGCTTTTTGCAGATAATCAATCACTAAATCATGGCATCGCATTCTGTGCTCGCGGATCATATCATCTCCGATTTTTATCCAGTCATCGAGAATAGTGTAGTAGAGAACTTTAATTTTTCCTGGCGGGAGCAAACGCAAACGCTCGATAAAATTTTCATACTTAGGATCAAGACGCTTGCCTTTTAGCTCGCTAACTGGAATTGACAAATATCCGCCCTTGAGGGTTTTAAACGACAACTTTTTGTCGTCAAGCCATTCGGTAGTGATTCCCAAAGCTACTTTATTTAGCTCAAAAGAAAATATCGCGTCGTCTCCTTCGCCTTCAATAAGCCAAGCGTCAAAAAAACTATATCCCCATTCAACTCGGTTAGCGCCGCTTTTGTTGTTGTCATAATGAGGATTAAAAGACGCCAAGGACAAAAACGTCTGTTTAATATCAGAGTAAAGACGACCACTTTTTTTACATTCCCACAATCTGACAAGATCGCTTACCCTAAAGGTTCCATTTGTGCCAAAGCCTTGTTCCGCCGCCATGACAATTAAGGAATACCAAAGTCGAGAAGCGCGGCGACCTAAACTAAAACTCAACGCTTCTTGATTTAGTTTTAAGATTTTTTTCAGACGACGCGACTTTTGTTTGTCGAATCGATAATCAAGAGTCACATTATCTCTTTAAATCAGTATATGCATAGTGTTGTTTTTCTCTGTTTATCAGTATTTAATCATTGTAACACTGGCACCATCAACCCGTTGTAATTTAACAGTTCATGCGATTAGCAACACTATGCATTA
>JAIRWR010000050.1 GCA_031268885.1 Synergistaceae bacterium | reverse complement strand
TCGTCACGGTGAAGATAATCGCGCATACTCTCGAAATCCGCTTAACGTCTAGCATTTTCATCTTGCGCCTCCTTATACTAATCGTTCCAAATCACGTTCATGGACAGAATCGCCCAGGTCTCCTTGCCGCCGAACTTGTACGGCTTGGCTGTGGCCTCGAAGACCGCCGGCCTCTCGCTTTCGTCGTCGGCGTTGTAAAGTTCCCCGGTCATGCGGAGAACGTTACCGTCCTTGAAAACTTCCTTGACTTGCGCGTAATATGTCGCCTCGCCGTCAGCGCCCTCGAAGTGATAGAGCTTCCCGTCGTAGAAGTAGGGCGGGTCGCCTTCCATAGCGCTCTGATTTTTCAGATCGAGGTCGAAATACTTTTTGACGCTCTCGGCGACGTACTTGCCGTCGATGACGAGCGAGCCGTATTGGCAGTCCTTCGTTTCGCACTTCGCCACGCGGCTTTTGAAGTTGTTGATATAGTTGTGCCGGATACCGAAGCGGATCAAGTCCGACACGGCGTCGGGAGCGCCCAGGTGGAGCGGTTCGTCCGCGCCGTCGGCCTCGATGTCGAAGACCATGAACCCCTGTTCCGTGAAGTTGGAGAGGAACGTGCTCATCTTCTTGAGTTCGGACGCGCTCGGTTTCATCTTCGTCTCGGCCCCTAAGACGGACGCCGCGATTGTCAAAACCAACGCCGACATCAATATTCCGTACATGAGTTTTTTCATTGAGTTACCCTCCTTGAATGATGAAAAATATGTCCTGAAATAAACTCCCTCATTCTCCCGTCTCCCCTCGCTAACCTGCCGCGGGGACTTCGAGCGTGATCTCGGAATCGTTCCACTTCTCGATATCCTCCCAGTCTTTTTCCGATTTAACCGAGGTGACGTTTACGGTTATTTCACTCTCGCCCGCGCCAGTGACGGAGAAGTTCTCCTTCGCGGTCGCTCCCTTCAGGACGACGTACCCCTTCTCCTCGGCAGGTTCGTAAAGAGCCGCCGATATTCCCCACATGCCCGCTTGCTGTGGACGCTCGGTCTTTTCATCGACCAGCGTAAAGGCGAATCGCACGTCATCCACGAAAAACACGTCGCTATAACCCCAGAACGCTCTTTCCAGTTCGAGCGTTTCCACGTCGTAGACCCAGAGCCCCGAAGCGAAACGGTTGATATTCGCCGACAGGACCATCCGCTTTTTGTCCGGGCTGAACGTGACATTTTCGACGCGGATCTGCTCCTCGTCAGTCGGCAGGAAAGAATACTTTTCTCCCTCCGCGTCGTATAGCAAAACACCGCGCCGCAAGCCCTTTGCCGCTTCATCGGAGTCGGGGTCCACCGCGTACCAGTACATCCCCTGTTCGAGGGACGCTCCACATGAGCCCTCCGGTTCGCCGCCCGACTTTAAAACCCAATTTTCGCCGTCCACCACGAAAACTTTCTCGGGCGACGCGGCGTATCCCTTCGCGGCGAAACAAAATACCACGGCAAACACGCAAAGAACCTTCAACGCTTTCAACCTCTTCATCTCTTTCCAACCTCCTGTCTTTATAGTTTTTCTGAATCTACCCGTTACGCGCGTTCGTCGGTTTCCGCCAGAGACGAACGGAGGAATAAAAATGCGTACAATAGAGTTTGAAGCGACTATGTGCCCAAGCAGCGTCCTAATCGCCCCCGACGAATTCCAACTCCTTGAGCCATTCGATGAAGCGCGGTTGATAATCCGCGGCCGAATCCTTAGGTATCGAGGCCTGGACGAGGAAGCAGTATTGGTCGGTGAAGATAAAGAGAGTGGCGTAACTGCGCGTTTCTCCGTCCTCTTCCACCTCATACTCCGTCATTGCGCAGGGATAGGAGAAGAGCTCCGCGAACGCGCCCGCCTCCGTATCGACTCTGATGCTGTCCACGTCGCCGTCGCCGTTGTTGACGATCATTTCAAGCAAATCTTTCACGTCGTCGGGGGTTCTCAGTTCGCTATCTTCGATCGTCTGCCGCCGGATCATGAACTGCAACGCGCCGTTGTCGATGCCCCGCGTGTACTGGACTTCGCCAAATTCTTCATTGTCCATAAATTCAAGGGCTTCCGCGTCTTTCGGGAAGCCAGGGCACCTGAGCCATAGGCCTTTGACATTCGCGTCCGGCGCTTCGGAGAGGTCGGCGTCGTCCGCGGTCAGCTCGATGACCTGACCACCCTTGGATTGAGCCTCGCCAGAATTTTCATCGCCTTGGCCCCCGTCTTTCGCTTCGCCCGTTTCGGACGAATCGCGCTCGACGATTTTCATATTCTCGAACCAGCCTTCCACCTTATCCGAGTCGTAATCATCCAAGTGATCGACCGAGATCGATAGATGAACGCGGAAAACCCAATCATCGGTGAATATGAAAATGTCCTGGTTTCCTCTCATCTCCTCCTCTCCGCCGGTCATATACCGCGCAGTCGCGACGGGATAGGAGTAAATCTCCGCCAGTTCTTCCTCCTGCTCCGTGACGTCGATATCGTCCTCAGCGACCTCTATCTCCTCCCGAATGTTTTCGAGCCTGACCGCCAGCTTCGCCGCGTCACCCGGCCCCCAGGTGTCGCCGTTTCTGTTCTCTGCGTCAATCCTCTCGACGGACACAACCAACGCGCCGTCGTCCATAATCCGCTCGAAGTACGCTTCGCCCTCGCCGCCCGGCTGAGCGTTGAAAGATGTGGAACCAGCCTCCGGCAAACCTGGGATCTCGACCCACAACCCCTTCACGTTGCCATCGTCGGCGGCCCAAACGGGAGCCGCGAACAGCAGCGGAAATAACATCAACGCAAAACACATCAACGCAAAAAAACCGATTCTATAAACAGACTTCTTCATCGTCGTCATCCTCCTCCTCATCTTTCAGGATTAATGGTTTTTTCATCTTATTCTCCTATTCGCCTTATCGATATACGTTTTCCACTTCGTCTCCTCAGCAAACGCTCCATGTACTCCTTTATTTTTGCCACGAACACTCGGCGCGTGCTATAATTCGGTCAGGAGGCGACTAATAATGCAGACGTACCAGGGGTATATCGAAAACGGGCGGATTATCCCTATTGATATGCCCGCCGAACCAAATGGGCGCCGTGTAGTGATTACGGTGCCGGAATCTCTTTCCACGGCGGAAGCGACTGCCGGTTGCTTGCTGGTCGAATCCGGCGCGCATCTACACTATAGTCTTGAAGAGCTTCTGTCTCAGTGCGCCGAGTCGAAGGATTTTTTCTCGGATGACAGAGAATGGCTCGAATCTCCGTCCGCAGGGCGAGAGCTGTTGTGACGATAGAACGCGGCGATATCTGCCTTGTCTCTCTCGATCCGACATCTGGGCATGAGCAGCGGGGGAGACGCCCCGTTCTCGTTGTCTCTCCAGGCTCCTTTAACAGGATGACAGGAACGCCGATTGTTCTGCCCATCACCAGTGGAGGGCGTTTTGCCCGCACAATAGGTTTTTCCGTATCACTGAATGGGTGCGGAACAGAAACGACTGGAGTCATCAGGTGTGACCAACCCAGGGCGATGGACCTAGAGTCGAGGGGCGCGACAATGCTCGAACGCGTTCCTGACGAGATCA
Source organism: Synergistaceae bacterium (assembly GCA_031268885.1). Taxonomy (GTDB): domain Bacteria; phylum Synergistota; class Synergistia; order Synergistales; family Synergistaceae; genus JAIRWR01. The sequence goes on along the minus strand of JAIRWR010000050.1, from coordinate 27,077 downwards.
TGATCGAAGTATTGGCCCGTTTGACGACAATTTTCACCCTGTAACCTTGCCCGATTCCTGGCAGCCAATCAAGCCTATTCAGGAGGCGACTAATAATGCAGACGTACCAGGGGTATATCGAAAACGGGCGGATTATCCCCATTGATATGCCCGCCGAACCAAATGGGCGCCGTGTAGTGATTACGGTGCCGGAATCTCTTTCCACGGCGGAAGAGGAAGATACTCACGCCGAATCGGGCCCGAAACCGGGAACACTCGAATACCTTTTCCGCGACTACGACGGAACGTCATTTAAAACGGAACTCATCGATTTGGGCGCACCGGTCGGAAACGAAAAATGGTAAACGGCGTTCCAACGCAGGGTGATATTGTCATGCTCAACGCTGACCCGCGGAAGGGGCACGAACAGCATGGATATCGCCCTTATATTTGTATGAGTCACAGACTGGTAAGCGACTATGCCAATATCGCAATTTTCGCCCCGGTTAGCAACACGGCGAGAAAGTACCCGTTTTACGTGCCACTCGAAAGGACGGAAACCACAGGTTCGGTTTTGTTGGATCAGCTTGTGACAATTGATTACAACGCACGAAAATTTCGATACATTGAAACGGTTCCTTTGGATTATCTTCGTGTGTTGCTCGACAAAGTCGTCTTGGTTTTTCAACCGAACTTTTTAAATTAGGTCGCATATTGATTTGTCAAGTTTCTTGCCGTTTTCTACGTTTACGCAAACCCGGCGGTCCCGTGCCGCTGAATGAATGTGGAACAAAAAAGAGCCGGCGGCTCTGACTAAAACTGCATTTTCACATCCTGTCTTTTCTGATCCTCCGCCGCGAAGAACTCCTTAGAACGCGGCGATATCTGCCTTGTCTCTCTCGATCCGACATCTGGGCATGAGCAGCGGGGGAGACGCCCCGTTCTCGTTGTCTCTCCAGGCTTCGGGACATGTCGTCAACCACCGCTGGAAGAGAGCGTTCTCCTGCGCTGGCCTTCGGCAGTACGCCAACTAAGAGAACAATAACCGGCAATACCATCAATAGCGCAAATCAGTAGTTCATCCCTCCTTTAGTTCTGTCCACCAGCACCAAATCCATAAATGTTCGCGGATCTATTTTTACCTTCGCGGTCCGGGCGTCGCCGCCAAACAGGATGTAATCGCCGTCTGTGAGAACGCTGTTGAACAGATCCACGTCATGCAACGCGTACCAGCGCGCACTATTGAATAATGCGACAAACAAAAATTTTTTTCATGCCCCTTTTTGGGGTATTTTTAGAACGGGAACATGTACATGCGCAGGACGTTAGAGTATCGGTGATGTCGTACTTTTTCGACGCGGCAATCTGAAGCTTCGAGAGCGAAAACGGCAGCGGTGGCAATGGAGTAGCGAAACCGCGGCGGATGTTGTTATCACGGTGGAAATAACGCGCTCTTCCGCGCTGTTATACCTTTATCATTTCGCGCACATCCGAATCAGCGCGAAGCTGGAGCCACATATCCGGAGACAGATCCTCGGATCTGCTGAGAGGAGCTATGGAGTGAGCCGTCAGTATTTCACATGTCTTCTCCCTTGCCGCCCCAAACGAGGCCGCCCAGTTATTGGCGAGAGTCCTTCGCCTCCTGGCGAACGATCCCGACAGGAGCCGCCGCCAGATCACGTCCCTCGCGAGATCCTGACGTAAGTCCGCTCCATCGCCGACCGAGAGCTTCAACTCTATTATGGAGGAATCGACCCTCGGAACTGGGATAAACGCGTGCCTCGGCACTCTCCTGAGCAGAGCCGCGCTGCCCGAGGCAGCGATAGTCACGCCAAGGGGGCAGCTCTCCCGTCCGGGGCCGCCGGAGGTAATCCGCAACGCCGCCTCATGCTGAGTCATAAGAAGCATATAGCGCGTTCCATGTCCCGCGAGAGACTCCAATAGCCGCCAGATCAAAGGTGTGGTGATATGATAGGGCAGGTTGGCTATTACATGAGTGGGGGACGGATCCAGCGAGCGGTAATCAAAGCGTACCGCGTCTCCCCAGTGTAATGACAGCCTTTTATCCGACGCCGCTATCGGTTCGAGATCCGCCTTGAGCCTGGTATCTATCTCAACGGCGTCGAGACTGGCGCAAGAGGAGCTAAGGATGCCCCTGGTGAGGATACCCCTGCCGGGACCTATCTCGAGGACACGGTCTGAGGGCTGCGGCTTAGCTTGATCTATCATCCAATCTACGACGGATTGATCCTTTAGAAAATTCTGACCAATATCGGTGTTATATCTGAAGTGTCTTCGAGCTCTACCAGAGGCATCCGGAGGATCAATCATCGATATCACCCTTCTTTTTTGTGTTGCCGCGCTTGATGCCGACCTGTGCTTAAACGGGGTTATCACGCGCCAGACCGTGATAACCCCGCATCCTCGTTATCTAGTATTCTATATTGAAACGCTGATTACAGCACAAGAACGTTTAATCTTCTTCCCTGTCTTCTTCAGGTTTCCGCGTTGAATCGGATCTGCCTAACTCAGCTTGCCGAGCGCGGCGTGTGCCGCGGACAGACGCGCTACCGGCACGCGGAACGGCGAACAGCTGACGTAGTTGAGTCCGAGAGAGTTGCAGAAGGCGACGCTCGACGGATTGCCGCCGTGTTCGCCGCAAATTCCCACGCTCAGGTCCGGACGCACTGAACGTCCCTTTTTAAACGCGATCTTCATCAGTTCGCCGACTCCATTTCTGTCGAGGACGTCGAACGGATTGTGTTCCACCACTCCATCATCGACGTAGAAGGCGAGGAACTTGCTCTCGGCGTCGTCACGCGAATAGCCGTACGTCGTCTGGGTGAGATCGTTGGTGCCAAAGCTGAAGAACTCGGCGTACTCCGCTACTTCGTCGGCTATCATGGCCGCGCGTGGAACCTCTATCATGGTCCCGACCTTGTAGGAGATCTGAATCTTCTCGCGCTCCATGACCTCGGCCGCGATCTTGTGAGTCAGGGCTTCCAGACGCTTCATCTCCTCCTTGATGCCGACTAAGGGCATCATTATCTCAGGGTGAACCGTCTTGCCCTTGCGCGATACCTCGCAGGCGGCGGAGATGATCGCGCGTATCTGCATCTCGAATATCTCGGGATAGACTATGCCGAGACGACAGCCCCGGAAGCCGAGCATCGGGTTGAACTCGTGCAGTTCGGAGGCGCGCGCCATCTCGACCTTGATCTCCCTGCCGCGGGCGCTGCTCTCACCGACGTCGGAAAGCTCCTTCTCCAGCTCGGGTAACTTTGGCAGGAATTCGTGTAGCGGCGGGTCAAGGAGGCGGATTATGACGGGGTATCCGTCCATAGCCTCGAAGATGCCGGCAAAGTCCTCCCTCTGCATCGGTTCGAGGCTCGCCAGAGCTCTGACGCGCTCGTCTTTTGTTGACGAGATGACCATCTTCTGCATGGAAGGCAGGCGGTCGGCCGCCATGAACATGTGTTCGGTGCGGCAGAGCCCTACGCCGCGAGCGCCGAACTCCCTGGCGCGCCTGGCATCCTCCGGCGTGTCGGCATTGGCCCAGACCTCAAGCTTGGACTCGACGTCGGCCCTGTCGAGCAGTTCGCGGAAGTCGTCGGAGAACTGTGCCTCTATGAGGGGCACTCTACCCACTATCACCTCGCCCTTTGTGCCGTCGAGCGAGATGAAGTCGCCCCGTCGCACCGTTACGTCTCCGACGGTGAACGTGCCGGCGTTAACGTCGATCCTGACCGTCTCCGCGCCGGATACACAGGGCTTGCCCATGCCCCGCGCGACGACCGCGGCGTGGCTGGTCATTCCTCCGTGGCTCGTGAGCACCCCCTGTGCCGCGAACAACCCGTGGATGTCGTCTGGAGTCGTCTCCGGGCGAACCAGTATTACAGGGAGAGTCTTCCCCTTCTCGGCGGCTTCGTCCGCGTCAAACACAACCTCGCCGACCGCGGCCCCAGGAGACGCCGGAAGCCCTTTCGCGAGCGCCTTGTACTTCGCCTTAGGGTCGATCTGCTGGTGCAGAAGCTGTTCCACCTGGTCCGGCGACACGCGGGATACGGCGGTCGTAGCGTCGATGAACCCCTCGCGGAGCATATCCATCGCGATCTTGACCTCCGCCGCCGCCGTACGCTTGCCGTTGCGGGTCTGAAGGATGTAGAGCTTGCCGCGCTCTACGGTGAACTCAATGTCCTGCATATCCTTGTAGTGTTTTTCGAGAAGATCCGCTATGCCGCAGAACTCCCTGTAGACGGCAGGCATCACCTTTTCGAGTTCGGCTATTGGACTCGGCGTCCTGATTCCGGCCACGACGTCCTCACCCTGGGCGTTCATGAGGTACTCTCCGTAGAGCTTGTTCTCGCCGGTCGCTCCGTCGCGCGTGAAGCATACTCCTGTGCCGCAGTCCTCTCCGAGGTTGCCGAAGACCATCGATACCACGTTGACCGCCGTGCCGAGGTCGGCGGATATGTTATTGATCTTGCGGTACGTATTCGCCCGGGGCGTGTTCCAACTGCGAAATACCGCGTCGATGGCCAGGCGAAGCTGTCTCTCAGGATCGGTCGGGAACTCCTTGCCCGCGCGCTTGACTATGTCTTTATATTCGGCGATCAGATTCTTCAGTGATTCCGCCGGTATCTGGTGATCGAACTTGACTCCGAGGGATTTGCGGACCTCGGCGAGACGCTCCTCGAACTTTTCGGCGCTTACTTCGAGCACCACATCGGAGAACATCTGGATGAATCGGCGATAGCTGTCGTAAGCGAAACGCTCGTCGCCGGACACCCCGGCAAGCGCCTTTACCGTGTCGTCGTTCAGGCCCAGATTCAGTATCGTGTCCATCATGCCCGGCATCGATACTGGAGCGCCGGAACGAACAGATACGAGAAGCGGATTCTCGGTCGAGCCGAACTTCTTGCCCGTGGCTGACTCGACACGCGCGACCGCGGACAGCACGTCGGGCCATATCTCGTCAAGAAGGTTCTGTCCCTGAGTCCAGTATGCCTTGCAGGCGTCGGTGGTAATTATAAAGCCGGGCGGCACTGGAAGACCTATCTTGCTCATCTGCGCGAGGTTCGCGCCCTTGCCGCCTAAGAGCGACCTCATACTGGCGTCTCCCTCATGGAAGTCGTAGACGTATTTCTTTCCTGCCATTAGCGAAAACCCTCCTTAAAGGTTTGTATATATGTAGGTATATGGAGATATTGATTTTAGAACAGCCATCCACGATGGCAAACCATCACCAAACGCAACGAAACTCAGCGATCTTGAGCTGATTTTCATAATAGTGTTAATCATACCCATATAGTTTATCATATGCCGTAATATGACAAAATATATGCAACAGCTTCAGTTAAAACACAACCCCACAATAAACGCATAAAAAAAGGCATAATACCTTTTCCATTTCTTTAGTTAAGAATATCTGCGGATTTCTCATAGTAATGCTGAATATATTTTATTCAAACCGCGGAATATTCAGGCAAAAACACATCTTGATTCGAAGCCGCCCCGCGCGGCCGCATAGCAAGCACCCGCAAATTCCCGCTGATTGCGCCGAAACTGTCGAATCCGCTCCCCCCTGAAGTTACAGTCTAACGTCCATGATAGTCGGTCATAACAAACATATGGAAATAGAGATGGGTCTGCCTCTTCGGGGCTTTATTGCGTCCAAATCGCTGAAATCAGGCGAAAACTTATCCATATGCCATATATCAGCGATTATTTAATAATAATAGAATATAATCGGAGTTGAGAAATGCTAGGGCGCTAGGTAAAATTCCACTATAAAATTTAGCACTCGTTTATTGTGAGTGCTAGCATAAGTAAGCAAACAAATATCGAGGAGGTAATAGCGAAATGAAGTTGAAGCCACTTGGTGATCGTATCGTTGTCAAGGCAGCTCCCCACGAGGAGAAGACGAAAGGCGGCCTGGTCCTGCCTGACACCGTGAAGGAGAAGCCGATTGAGGGCATAGTTGTAGCGGTTGGCGCGGGAAAGATCATGGATGACGGAAAACGTCAGCCCATGGACCTAAAGGTGGACGACCACATCATCTATAGCAAGTACTCCGGCACGGAAGTCAAGCTGGATGGTGAAGAGTTGCTGGTGCTCTCTGAGCGCGACGTCCTCGCGATTGTCGATAAATAAGCTCCGAGCGGATATCCTAAGAGATATAACATCCATTTTATTATTATAAGGAGGAGATTTGATAATGGCAAAGATACTGCTCTTCAAAGAGGATGCCCGCCGCGCGATGGAGCGCGGAGTCAATAAAGTGGCCGACACTGTCGGAATCACGCTCGGCCCCAAGGGCCGCAATGTAGTGCTCGAAAAGAAATTTGGATCGCCCACCATCACAAACGATGGCGTCACCATAGCCAAGGAGATAGAGCTGGAAGATCCGTTCGAGAATATGGGGGCACAGCTCCTGAAGGAAGTCGCTTCGAAGACAAACGATATCGCTGGGGACGGCACCACGACAGCTACTGTCGTCGCCCGTGCCATGATCCGCGAGGGGATAAAGAACGTCGCGGCAGGCGCTAACGGCATGCAGCTCCGCCGCGGCATAGAGAAGGCGGTAGACCTCGTCGTGGACGAGCTTAAAGCCAAGGCTGTGAATGTCAAGGAGCACGAGATGATCGCGCAGGTCGCCGCGATATCGGCCAACGACAAGGCAGTGGGCGAACTAATCGCTCAGGCCATGGAGAAGGTCGGAGAAGACGGGGTCATCACTGTCGAGGATAGTCAGTCCGTCGGAACCGCGCTCGAAATGGTGGAGGGACTTCAGTTCGACAAGGGCTACATCAGCCCCTATATGATCACCAATCCGGACAGAATGGAAGCCTCGTTGGATGACGCTAACATACTGATAGTGGAGGGTAAGATCTCCAACGTCAAGGATATGCTCCCGGTGCTGGAAAAGGTCGTTCAGACAGGCAAGCCGCTTCTAATAATCGCCGAGGACGTGGAGGGCGAAGCGCTCGCGACGCTCGTGGTGAACAAGCTGCGCGGGATACTTCAGGTAGCAGCGGTAAAGGCCCCGGGATTCGGCGACCGCCGCAAGGCTATGTTGCAGGACATCGCCACCGTAGTTGGGGCGAAGGTCATCAGTGAGGATATCGGACTGAAGCTGGAGAACGCGGATCTTGCCATGCTTGGCAAAGCCAAGAGAGTACGCGTCGGCAAAGAGGAGACCACAATAGTGGAGGGCTCTGGCGATCCGCAGAGTATCAAGGACCGCGCTGCCCAGATCCGCAAGGAACTCGAAGATTCCACCTCTGAGTACGACAAGGAAAAACTTCAGGAGCGTCTGGCGAAGCTCGTGGGCGGCGTGGCTGTAATCCAGGTCGGCGCGGCCACCGAGACCGAACAGAAAGAACTGAAACATCGCATTGAGGACGCGCTGAATGCAACGAGGGCGGCCGTCGAAGAGGGCATCGTCGCGGGTGGCGGCGTGTCGCTTGTTCAGTGCCTCGATCCCCTGGATAAGTTTATTCTCGATCTGGATGGAGACGTCAAGACCGGCGCGGCCATAGTGCGCAGATCACTCACCGAGCCGCTTCACCTGATAGCCGCCAACGCCGGGATGCAGGGCGACGTGGTTGTGGAAAAAGTCATGACCCTCAAACCAGGCGAAGGGCTTGACGCGGCAAAGGGCGAGTACACGGACATGGTGAAGGCTGGCATCATCGACCCGGTCAAGGTGACCAGGAGCGCTGTACAGAACGCCGGCTCAATAGCGGCTATGATTCTGACGACAGACGTTCTCGTAGCCGACAAGCCCGAGAAGAAGGACGCGGTTCCCGGAATGCCGGGCGGTATGGGCGGCATGGGAGGCATGGGCGACTTCGATTAAGGGAGCGTTGATTTAGAGGCAGAGCTTCTCCAAACCTTGCGCCTCTGGTCCTCTTGCTTCTTGGGGATGGTATAGTCACAATATAATAAACAATCAGCGCTTCGTAATTGAGTATACGAAGCGCTGATTGTTATACAAGCTGATTTTATAAACTGCGCGTCCTCAAATCTCCGCCACCGCGTCTATCTCTATAAGGGCCTTCCCCAGAAGCGCCCCCCCGACGGTTGTGCAGACCGGATACGGGGCTTTGAAGAACTCGGCGTACGCTGTGTTGAACTCGTCAAAATCACTCAGATTCGCAAGGTGTACGGTGCACTTAACCACGTTCTCCATTCTCCCACCGCCAGCCTCTATTATATTTTTTATATTTGTCAGGGCCAAGCGGGTTTGAGTGGCTATGTCCAAAGGCATCCTTCTATTCTCGGAGTCAACCGGGTACTGCCCCGAAACGTAGATCCTATTGCCGGCGACGATACCCTGAGAGCATTGACCCCTGGGTTTTGGGGCCCTGTCAGTTTTTATCTCTCGTTTGACCATATCAACACCACCTCTGATAGCACAACACTGTATCTCCCGCGGAGTACGGTACGTCAGCAGAAATAACTGGGATCATCTTCTTCGAAGTTTGGGGGGCTGATTAAAAGAAGCTCGATGAACAAGGATTAAGACCCTGACACAACCCACGTTCAGAAGCTCTTGGATGTTATTTCAGCAGCCCGATCAGCATTTCTTTAAAATCCAAATCCGAAACTTTAACTTTTCTTGATTCTATCACTAATTCTATCATTGGATGAGACATTTTTCAACGCTCCCGGACACGCTCCCGGACCGCTTTTAAAACCGTACTGAGGCTCTCTCGATTTGTGTTTGCGATACAATACATTCAAGTTGACATTATTTTGGGCCGCTATAAAATGCTCCTGATAATGCTGTGAACGCTGTTGAAAAAACATTTATACTTAACGTAGGTCAGGTAATTTTCGTAAAAAAGTTTGTTGATATAAATAAATTAGGAGGGATAGGCATGACGATGGCTGAGGTAAAGGAAGGACAATTTTACACCATAAGAAGAATCGGCGGCGAGACACGTTTTCTCTCTCGCGTCACCTCAATTGGATTGACGCCTGGGACGAATGTGGAAATTTTGCAGGCCGACGGCGGATTGCCGGTGCTAATCTACGCGCGGGATACAATGCTCGCGGTGAACCGCCTGGAAGCGATGCGGATCGAAGTGGAGGCGTCGGGAGATGAATAACGCGACAATAAAAACATTTGCCCTCATGGGTCAGCCGAACACGGGAAAATCCACTGTGTTCAACGCGCTGACGGGCGCAAGACAGCACATCGGCAACTGGCCGGGCAAGACCGTTGAGCGCAAGGAAGGGTATTTTGAAGTTGGAGGGAGAAAGTACAGGATTCTGGATCTGCCCGGGACGTACAGCCTGTTTGCCAACTCCGAGGAGGAGATGGTCACTCGCGATGCCCTGGCGGGAGAGGGTATTGACGTGATTCTGGCGATCCTGGATGCTTCTCAGCTAGAACGGAGTATGTTTTTACTATCGGACTTTGCCGGGATAAACCAGCCGGTCGTGGTGCTGTTGAACATGCTGGATATAGCGGAAGAGCAGGGGAAAAATATTGACGCGGAAAGACTTTCCAGAGCATTGGGAGTGCCGGTCCTGCCAGTCATAGCGAATCGCGGAGAGGGGCTTGGCACGCTGCGCGCCCTTTTAGAGAGCGGCAATTTGGAGGGAGGCCTGCTGAATACAAGCGCTTTGGAGGAGAAATATCGCATTAACCCGGTATTGTCCGAGCTGATCAGCCTTATGCCGGAATCCGGAATCGGCATGTACAGCGCGATATGGCTTGCGGTGAAGCTGCTGGAGGGCGACAGGGATGCGGCAGGTTATGTGAAAGACGCGCTCGGCACAAAAACATGGGTACAGATTGAGCGGATACTGGAAGGACAAAAGGAAGGTATTCTCATCTTCTCCGATTGCAAGTTCCAGTGGATTCACGAACTCGCGGAACAGAGCGTATCGGCGGCAGGCGGCGCGCGCGCCGTACGCGGCAGATTCGACCGTCTGGCGACCAGCGGACGATGGGGCAAGTTCATCGCGCTAGGCATCATTTTGGGCGGACTGCTCCTGTCCATAATAGTTGGATTTTCACTGATGGGGATAATAGGCGCCATTCGCGGCGCAGTGACATCCAGTCTGAGGACGTGGTTTGAAGCCGTCAATGCGCACGGCGCGCTGACATCGCTGATCTGCGACGCTATCTTAGGGGGCGTGTTCATAGCCCTGGATATGGTGTGCTATGTGTTCGCGATCAGTCTGGTATTTGGCTATATAGAGGAAGTAGGCTACATGGCCCGCATCTCCTATGTGTTCGACGGCGTCATGCAGCGGCTTCGGCTGCACGGCAAGGCCATCATGCCGTTCTTGCTCTGCCTGGGCTGTACCATTGGCGGTGTGGCGGGCAGCCGGGTGATTGATTCGTGGAAGCAGAGGCTGCTGACCATCGCCATAAGCTGGGTGGTGCCGTGCATACCTGTTTGGGCGGTGGTAGGAGTGATGGGATCCATATTTTTTGGCTTCGGGGTCGTCTGGGTCGTGATCTCACTCTTTGCGGCGGCCGCGCTGCACATGTTCGTAACGTCGATCGTCTTCGGGCGCTCGTTCAGTTCGCCCGAGGACAGGACTGGTCTTATCATGGAGCTCCCTCCTTATCATAGGCCAAACAAAAAAACGCTGTTGAGTTTCGTCTGGTATCGGATGAAGGATGTGCTATTACGGGCGACAAAATTGATCACTTTAGTCTCTGTCGTCTTTTGGCTGCTCTCTTACTCTTCGGACGGGGACATCGCAAGCACCATTCTTTATAGAGCGGGCACTTTCATCGAGCCAGTGACTCTATTCTTCGGGTTGAACTGGGAGTTGTTCACGGCGTTTGTCGTCTCCACTCTCGGAAAGGAGGCATCGCTGGGCGTCATCTCCGCCCTTTTCAGCACGGCTGGCGGGACGGTGAACCTATTCGAGCTTGGAATGGGCAATGACAGTGCTATCCAGCTCACGGCGGCTCTGATGACCAGGGTGAGTCAGCCTCAGGCGCTGGCATTCATATTTGGAGTCTTCTTTACCGTCCCCTGCATCGCCGCGTTGGGCGCCACGGCAGCTGAAACGCACAGCGTAAGATGGACTGTCCGAATGGCGTTGTACTACGTTTGCGTCGCTTTTGTCATGATGGGAATCGCTTATCGCGTCGGACTGATGATCCTGTAGGAGACAGCGGGCAGACGCGTCAGACGCCGCGAAGTATCGCTATCATTCGGACAGGCCAATATTGCGCTGTTAAGATTTATCTCTAATCTCTTGGCTCATCGCAAGATACGCTAAAAATTCACTCACTAGCCAGCGATGTTACCGTGATATAGTCCGCGAAAGCAATCATCTCCCAAAATCCCGTACAGCCTGTCGAAAGTGTCTATCACCGGCTGCGATGTGTTACGCTCCCTTTTAGCGTATCTTTTAAACTTTTTTCCGAGAAGGAGATGACCGAATGAAAATCACAATAGCAAACATGCTCCTCGTTGAGGAGATGCCGCTGGAACTCGCCGATCGAGCCCGCCGCGACGTGACAGCGCCGAACCCTGAGTACGTCAAACGGGAGCGGCTAAGCCTTTGGCTGGGAGGCGCCAAACCGGAATTGACGCTCATGACTTCCAACGGCGACGATACATACCTCCTCCCGCGCGGGTATTATGGGAGACTGGCACGGCTGGCGCGAGAGAGCAAAACTCCTGTGACCACAGTGGACAAGCGGCTTATTCTCCCAAAGATTGATCTTTCGTTCAAGGGAGAGCTGCGAGACTATCAGCGGAGGGCATTCGAGCGCATGATTAAATCCACCGATGGTGTTCTCGTCGCTCCGTGCGGTTCCGGAAAGACAGCTCTTGGCATGTCCATTATCGCGCATCATCGGCGACCGGCGTTGATCCTTGTTCACACGCTGGACTTATTGAGACAGACTCGGGAAGCCGCGTGGCGCTGGCTTGGAGTTGAGGCCGGGACGATCGGCGGCGGGAAGATCGACGTCGGGCAGATCACCGTAGGCACAATTCAAACCGTAAATAAACACCCGGAACTGATTAAAGAGTTCGCGCTTGTCCTGCTCGACGAAAGTCACCACTGTCCCGCGACAACGTTCATGGATACGCTTCAGCGCTTTCCAGCGGCGTATAGATACGGACTAACGGCGACGCCGAATCGCGACGACGGGTTGGGAGTTTTCATGACGGCGGTGCTCGGGCCGATACGTCACGAGATAACACAGGAGGAACTACGGTCGGCTGGAGTCTTGGTTACTCCGCGCGTCGAGTTTGTGAGAACGGATTTCAGCTATCCGTACGCCAATGACTGGAACGACATGATATCGGCGCTCATTCGCGACACGGACCGCAACGAGCTGATATACAAGATCATCTGCCGGCTATTGGACGGCGGACGGCGGATACTGGCGCTCTCCCAGCGCGTCGAACACTGCGAAGCGCTTTATCGCGCGATAGAGCGCTCCAGGCCAGGAGCGGCGGCGCTTGCCGTAGGCGCCATGAAGAAAGAGCGCGCGGAGGGCATACGCCGCATAGCGAACGGTGAAGCTGGCGTGCTCTTCGCGACGCAACTGGCTGACGAAGGGCTTGACGCTCCGATACTCGACGCGGAGGTTTTATTGACTCCCCAGAGAAACAGCGGAAGGACCGAGCAGCGTATCGGGCGTATCCTCCGCTCCCTGGACGGCAAACGCCAGCCGATATTGATCGACCTCGTTGACGCTTGTATCCCCATTTTGCGTTCTCAAGCGCACTCGCGTTTCTTTAACGTGTATCGGGAGCTCTCTCCCGGCGTCTGTCTCCCGGGGTGGTTGTCGTTTCAGAGGGGGAGGGCGTGATGAATATGCACGGATTCACCGGATTCGTCAAAGCTGTCTCGGAACTGTTTGACATTGGATATTTATCCGTTGAAATTTCTTCGAAAATATACTATACTATAGTGACTTAATACGCACTCTGCTTTAGTCTGCTTTACAGGATGTAAATCCATCGGTGGTTACCTGAACTGACGACGGAACTGAATATCGAATAATACAACGAGCTGTGTGAATCACGTAAGTCCAGTTGATTCACACAGCTCGTTGTAATTTATGATCATTTCAAGGAGGAGATCTCAATGGACAATGCAAACACTTTTCTTGTAAACGAACCGCTCGGATGGCTCATGCGTAAGTTTTCAATTCCATGCGTTATCTCTCTGCTGGTCGGAGCTCTTTACAACATAGTCGACCAGATTTTTATCGCTAACGCGGATTATCTAGGATCATACGGCAACGCCGCGAACACCGTTGTATTTCCGCTGACAGTAGTCGCGCTAGCGATTGCGGTCATGATTGGCGATGGGTGCTGCGCCTTTGTGAGTATCAGTCTCGGCAAAAAGGAGACAGAAAGAGCATGTCACTGCGTAGGCAACTCGGTCTTGCTCACCATAATCGGCAGTGTGATTCTTGGCGCGATTTATATTATCTTTGACGACCAGATCATAACGATGTTCGGAGGAACCGTCAATGCGGAGACGTATGCGCTGTCGAAAGAGTACTTCTTCTATATCGCGCTCGGCATCCCATTTTTTATGTTCGGCCAGGCAATGAACCCGATAATCCGCTCTGATGGGAGCCCTCGTTTCGCTATGATTTCAACTCTTGCCGGAGCGGTGCTGAATATAATCCTTGATCCAATCTTTATCTTCGCATTTAAGTGGGGAATGATGGGCGCGGCCGTCGCGACCGTCATAGGTCAAACTGTGACCGCGCTCCTCGCCGTGTGGTATCTGTTCCAAATGAAAGCCATAAACCTGCGGAGATCAAGCTTCAAGTTGAACGGCGGACTGTGCGCGGAATTTCTTCCGCTTGGTATTTGTAGTTTCCTGTCGCAGGTTTCACTTGTAGCGTCAATGGCGGCAGTCAATAATATGGCGCGCAGGTATGGGGCTGTGGACGCTGTGTTTGGTCTTGCCGAGTATGCTCAAATACCGATGGCGGTCGTCGGTATAGTGATGAAATTCTTTCAGATTGTGATTTCTATCGTCGTCGGAATGGCTGCGGGGTGTATTCCTATCGTCGGCTACAATATCGGCGCCGGACGCAATGACCGCGCCAAAGACCTGTTCACGCGGCTGCTGATCGCTGAAGCCTTCGTCGGAGTAATCGCCCTGCTTGTAGTCGAACTGCTGCCACGCGAGCTGCTTGGCCTTTTTGGCTCGTCTAACGAGAGCATATACTATACGGCGTTTGGAGTACGCGCTTTCCGCGTCTATCTGTGTATGCTGCCGTTTGCCTGCGTTAACAAATCCGCTTTCATCTACCTGCAATCCCTCGGCAGAGCGTGGGCATCAACCGTGCTCTCTATGATACGAGAAGTGATTTTTGGCGTCGGCCTCACGCTGCTGCTGCCTCTATTCTGGAAACTGGACGGTGTATTATACTCTATGCCAGTCGCCGACGCGCTCACGCTCGTCGCCTCTATGGTGGTAATCGCGCGGGTATATCAGCAACTCGGATGCAAGACCGGTAACGCTGTCACGCAACCGTAGACTGTGCCGGGGATAGTCCGCTTCGGATGAGCCGCATAGAGAATAATCCGTCCAATCTGTCTCTTTTACGACCTCATGAGGTCAAGGCCGCTGTTCCAAATAGCCTTGCCGGTCTCCACAACGGACAGGTTGGCTTCGTAAGCTCGGCTCGCTACCATCATATCGGCCATTTCACGAACCACGTTCACATTCGGATACGCGACATAACCCTCTCCGTTGGCGTCAGGGTGATCAGGCTGATATGCCATCCTAGGAGGAGTCGGATCCTCGGTTATCTCGGGGACTCTGACGCCGGAAGCGGAGTAAAGCCCGAACCAGCCCTTCTTTATTCTGTCCTCTTGCGCCCCCATAGCTTCCATTAGACGTTCCTGAAAGACTGGAACTCTGCGGACATACGGCCCTCCGTTCGGAGTGCGCGTCGTGTTGACGTTCGCGAGGTTTCCAGAGATAGTGTCCATCCACAGGCGATTTGCGGTAAGACCGCTGCCCGCTATATCAATCGATCGAAATACCCTCATTACGCGCCACCTCCGATAGCTCGTCTGTACATGGATATCTTGCGCGTCATCACCCTTGACATTGCCTGATACATCATTCGCGTCTCAGCGAGACGGGAGACCTCAGTATCTGGGTCCACATTGTTCAGATCAAGACGGTAAATTTCGTAGCCGACCTGCCTCTCAAAGGGGTTGACCTCTGTTATGTCGGTTCTGACGTTTGAAAAGTGATTTTCGCTGCTTCTCTTCAGCGGAAGTCTACTTGGCATGTCTATGATCTCCTTGAGTTGGTCCTCAAACGAGACCTCCTTGCGAGCATACTTAGGCGTGTTCATATTTGCTAAATTCTGGGAAGTTGCCTCCATACGCCTGGCCAGTCCCTCAAGATCCTTCTCTATTACGCCCCATGTTAAATCTCCTCGCAACAGCCACACCTCCCCATACATATACTTAATCGGCATAAGCCGTAAAATCCTTTAGAGCGGTGAACTAAAGAAATCTCCGATAAACGGCGAAGCGGACACGATATCACAGCAGGTATTTTCTTGCGTCGTTGTCGCACGCGAGCGACTCCAGCCTGTTGCGGACGAAATCCCGATCTATCTCGACTCGCTCGGTATGATTGCCGTCCCCCACCTCGAAGCTTATATCCTCCAGGATATGTTCCATCATAGCGTGAAGCCTACGCGCTCCTATGTTTTCCATCTGAGCGTTCATCTCCGCGGCGTACTCCGCTATAGCGGCTATCGCGTTGTCGGTAAATATCAGCTCTGTCCCCTCAGTTCCTATCAGCGCCACATACTGTTTTATCAGGCTGTTCTCGGGTTCCGTCAATATCCTGACCAGATCATTCTCGGACAGGGCGCCGAGCTCTACCCTGATGGGCAGCCTGCCCTGCAGTTCGGGGGCGAGGTCCGACGGTTTATTATGGTGAAACGCGCCTGCGGCGATGAAAAGAACATGATCCGTATGCACCGGACCGTACTTCGTCTGCACCGTAGTGCCTTCGATTATGGGAAGAAGATCCCTCTGTACTCCCTCACGGCTGACGTCCGGTCCCGACTTTCCGGCAGACCCAGAGGAGGCGATCTTATCTATCTCATCGACGAAGATTATTCCCTCCTCCTGAGCCTTGTCAAGCGCCTCTGAGCTGATCTGTTCCATGTCCAGGAGCTTCTCCGCCTCCTCGGCCTGAAGCACCCTTCTCGCTTCGTCAACCCGCATCCTCTTGCGATGGAGTTTTTTGGGCATCATGCCGCCTATTATCTCCCCTATATTGATACCCATCTCCTCCATGCCGCCTCCAATGAAGCCGATACCGGTCCTCGCGCTCTCCGACACCTCCACGTCCACCTCGCGGCTGTCGAGCTTTCCCGCGCGCAGCATATCCCGCATCTTATCGCGGGTGTGCGACGATATGGAACCGTCATCCTCCTTTGGCGAATCTTCCTTGCGCTCTTCGTCCGCCTCTTCGTTGATGACCCCGAAGAGGCGCATTATATCGGACACGTTGGAGCTCCGATCCTTCTTTTTGCCGGGAAGGAGGGAGTCAAGCAGCCTATCCTCGGCGATCGACTCCGCCGCCTCCTGAACATCCGCTATCTTTCTGCGGCGCACCATCTGAACGGATGCTTCGACGAGATCTCTTATCATCGATTCCACATCACGGCCCACATAGCCAACCTCGGTGAATTTAGTGGCCTCGACCTTCACAAACGGCGCGTCGACCAGCTTAGCGAGCCTTCGGGCTATCTCTGTCTTGCCGACGCCGGTGGGTCCCACCATCAGTATGTTTTTCGGCGCGATCTCGTGCCTCATCTCATCCGAAAGAGCTCTCCTGCGAATGCGATTGCGAAGCGCAATCGCCACCGATCTCTTTGCCGCCTCCTGGCCAACCACATAACGGTCGAGGTAAGAGACGACCGAGCGCGGCGTAAGTGAGGCGCCATCCCTGCCTGCTGACAGAACCATTATCCTATCGCCTCCAGAATAATCGAATCGTTGGTGTAAATACATATCTTTGACGCTATCTCAATGCTCCTGCGGGCTATCTCGGACGCGTCCAGCTCTGTGGCTCCCAGCAGCGCGAATGCTGCCGCCTGCGCGAATCCCCCTCCTGAACCTATCGCGGCGACTCCGTTCTCTGGTTCTAAGATGTCCCCAGATCCGGAGAGCAAAAATACATCGTTCTTATCGGCCACAATCATCATTGCCTCAAGACGTCTGAGATACTTGTCCGTGCGCCACTCCTTCATGAGCGCCGACGCCGCCCGCAAGAGGTTGCCGTGATGCTCGTCGAGCTGTTTTTCAAAGCGCTCCAGAAGGGTCATTGCGTCGGCGGTGCTTCCAGCGAAACCGGCTATTACGCCGGAGCCGTTTTTTACGCTGATCCGCCGAACCTTTCGGGCTCCGGACTTGACGATCTGCGAACCGAGCGTGACCTGGCCGTCTCCGGCCATTGCCACCCGTCCATCCCTCTTTACGCATATAATTGTGGTGCCCTCCATAGTCAGCATCATTTCACCTCTCCAAAGCCGGAGCGTGGATGAGTCTCCATGTAGCTCCTCTTCATGTGTTCCGTTGTAACCGCGAGATATCGCTGTGTGGTGGCGAGACTCTCGTGCCCCAGAAGTTCCTGAACCACCCTGAGCGGAGCGCCCCGTTCCAGCATGTGGGTGGCAAAGCTATGCCGCAGGGAGTGCGGGGTGACCCCCGTCAACCCAACTCTCTTCGCCGCCGTGGTTACGACCCTGTATACGGTGCGGTTAGCCAAGCGCTCGGCGCCGACGCCATAAAAGAGAGGCGTCTCTCCCTCTGTGACATATCCGCGGCAGGATGACTCGGCGCGCCACCGCTCTATCTTCTCCCGCGCAATCCTTCCCATCGGAACAATCCTCATCTTATTCCCTTTTCCACTAATTCTCAACATCCGCTCCGCGAGGTCGGTATCGTCCCAGTCGAGCGACGTGAGCTCGTTTATCCTGAGCCCCGACCCATACAGCAGTTCAAGTATCAGACTGTCCCTCAGTTCCTTTTTGCTGCCGGATGTCCCCTTATTCAACAACCGCATCATGTCCTCGTAGGCCACGGCTCGCGGGATTCCCTTGACGTCGATCCTCGGCCCCCTTATCCCCGCGCTGATATCCTCGCCGAGAATGCCGGAGCGAACCAGAAATTTTATAAAGCCGCGCAGCGCGGACAGCTTTCTCGCGACAGTCGTCCTCTCAAGCCCATATCCCGACAGTTCCCTTAGGAATCCCCTCAGCGCCCTCATGTCGAGATTTGATAACAGATCCAGCCCCATAACGTCCAGATAATCGGCAAATTGCGCGAGATCGACCGCGTAGTTGATGACAGTATTATTCGAACGGCCTTTCAATGAGCGGATGTATAACATAAATTCGTCGATATGACCAGAGATATCCATTGTCTGTTCTTTCGCGTCCGCTATCGGCGAGCTGAAAGCCGCGCCTCGCTAGCCAAAAAGCTTTCGAGCGCTCTCCTTGAACGCTCAGCGTACAACAGCGCTCTCTCGGGCTTGCCCATCTTTTTTCCGCGGCCCTGGCCGGCTGCCGTTTCAATCTTCGGGAATATTCCGATGTTCACGTTCATCGGCTGAAAGGAGTCCGCCTCCGAGGTCTGCAGGTAGTTCAGCAGAGAGCCTATCGCGGTCTCACGAGGCCACTTCGGCGGCTCCTCTCCCTTTAACACGCCGAACAGGTGAATTGCCGCCACCAAACCTGTCGCCGCGCTCTCCACATATCCCTCGACGCCCGTTATCTGACCGGCCAGATGAAGGTCATCCCTCACAGCCGTTCGGTTTTTCAACGGGCGCAGGTGGTAGTCCAACACGCGTGGAGCACAGACAAAGGAGTTTCTGTGCATAACCCCCTTGCGAACAAACTCAGCCCTCTCCAGCGCCGGTATCATCCTGAATACGCGCTCCTGCTCGGGCCACTTCAGGTTTGTCTGAAATCCGACGATATTATAGAGCGTGCCCTCCGCGTTGTCTTGACGCAGTTGGACCACAGCGTACGGATCCCTCCCAGTCGATGGATCCGGCAGTCCGACCGGGCGCATGGGGCCGAACCGGAGTGTGTCGACCCCTCGTTCCGCCATGACCTCGACGGGCAGGCAGCCCTCAAAGAACTTTCCAGCGACTGTGGGACAAGCACTGATTTTAGCATCCGCGTCACAACCGCTCCTGTCCACGTCGTGGAGCGGAACCCTCTCCGCTGTCACGAGTTCCCGCAAGAATGCCTCGTATAACTCGCGGTTCATGGGACAGTTGATGTAGTCGTTTCCCTCTCCGTATCTTGACGCCATATACGCGCGGTCCATGTCAACCGACTCCGCGGTGACAATAGGGGCCGCGGCGTCGAAAAAAGAGAGGCAATCCTCACCGACGGCATCCCTCACCGCATCCGCTATCCCCCCGGACATCAGAGGACCGGCCGCGATTATGGCCGGCAGATCCGGTATCTCTGTCACCTCGGAGCGGATCAGATCGATGTTGGCGTGATTCGCTATCTCCCTCGTCATAAGCGTCGAAAAGAGATCCCGGTCCACCGCCAGCGCCTTGCCCGCCGGAACGCGAGACATGTCCGCGCATCTCATTACAAGACTGTCGAGGAGCCTGATCTCCTGCTTTAAAATCCCAGCCGGGCTCGTTGTCTTGTCCGCGCCAAGTGAATTGCTGCAGACGAGTTCTCCCAAATTGCCAGTGATATGAGCTGGCGGCATCTTAGCAGGCCTCATCTCGAACAATCTGACACTGACGCCGCGCTCCGCTAACTGCCAGGCAGCCTCCGAACCAGCCAGACCTCCGCCTACAACGACGCTATTCAATCTCGTCCTCTTCGCCTTCACCGTCGAAGTCCGCTGTTACCAACACGTCCGGCTGTTTGGCGGCAGCCGGTTTTACCCAGCTTGTAAAGTCACAATTAGGATATCTCGCGCAAGCGTAGAACGTACGTCCCTTAACCTTACCCTTGCTAGCCTTACGGCGGACAACCTCGCCCTCTCCGCACTTGGGGCACTTGATGCCGATGGTCTTTATTATCCTTCGCGTGTACTTGCAGTTCGGATATCCAGAACAGGCGATAAACTCGCCGAAACGGCCCCGTTTTATCACGAGAGGGTGTCCGCACTCAGGACAATCCTCGCCTATCTCCTCGGGCGGAAGCTGCATCCGTTCAGCCGTAGCCGAAACTTCGTCGAGGACAGGTTTGAACGACTCCCAAAAGCCGCGCACCACTTCCACCCACCTCTCCTCCCCGGACTCTACGGAATCCAGTTCGCTCTCCATCTTAGCGGTGAACTCCAGGTTGATCAGCTTTGGGAAGTACTTGACCAGGAATACGTTGACCGTTCGCCCCAGTTTCGTGGGTACCAGCTTTTTGTTGTCGTCGTCATCCCTGACGACATAGCCCCTGTCGGCAATAGTCTCGACTATCGACGCGTAAGTCGACGGCCTGCCTATTCCCTTCTCCTCCAGGACCTTGACGAGCCCGGCGTCCGTATAGCGAGCCGGCGGCTGAGTAAACTTCTGTTCTCGCTTTATATCGATAAGTTCGAGTCTCTCGCCGGCCTCGGCAGGCGGTATGCTGACGTCCTTTACGCCGAGGGGCCACACCTTTCCCCAGCCCTGGAAGAGCACGATTATGCCAGACTGTTTCATTCCGTACTCTCCTGAGGAGGCCTCTATCGTGGTGCGAGCAACCCTCGCCGGCTCCATCTGACTTGCGATGAATCTGTTCCATATCAGCTCGTACAGACGGAACTGCTCGCTCCGGAGGTACTGTTTCAGCGACTCCGGCGTCAGGAACGGATCGGTTGCGCGAATGGCCTCGTGGGCGTCCTGCGCCTTGCCCTTTGGCGTATATATGTTCGGGTGGTCGGGCAGATACTCTCGCCCAATGTTCTGTTCTATGAACTTCCTCGACGATTCAATGGCTACCGGAGCGAGCCTGAGGCTGTCCGTGCGCATGTAGGTTATCAGTCCCACGGGTCCCCTGCCGGGTATATCCACGCCTTCGTACAGAGACTGAGCTATCCGCATCGTCTTTCGGGGAGAAAAGCCCAGCCTTCGCGACGCCTCCTGCTGTAAGACGCTCGTCTTAAAGGGCGGCAGGGGGGGGCGTTTTGTCTCCTTTACCTTGAAGCTCCCGACTATGATGGGGTTGTTTCTGATCTCCGTCTCCGCCTCAAGTGACTGTGCGGCATCCTCAGGCATAAAGGAACGCTTGTTTTTCTTGTCAACACGCATCAGATAGCGCCTGTCACCGGACGCGGCTTCGACATCAAGCAGCCAGTACTCCTTAGGTACGAACGCGTCTATCTCGTCCTCGCGCTCGCATACTATCCGCAGCGCCACCGACTGGACCCTCCCGGCGGATAGGCCTCGCTGCACCTTGTACCAGAGGAGCGGGCTCAGGTTATATCCGACAAGACGATCCAACACCCTGCGCGACTGCTGAGCATCGACAAGATTCATGTCTATTCTCTCAGGTTTTTTCACGGCGCTCTTCACGCCCTGTTCGGTTATCTCCTGCATTCGGATTCGACATTCGGACCCCGGATCAATACCCAATATGGAGGCGAGATGCCACGATATAGCCTCTCCCTCCCTATCTGGGTCGGACGCCAGAAGAGTCCGCTTGCTCGCAATCGACGCGGCCTTGAGTGATTTTATGAGCGAAGCTTTTCCTCGGACATTTATGTACTCCGGGGCGAAATTGTTATCCACATCGACAGCAATGCGCGCCTTGGGGAGATCCCTCACGTGACCTATGCTGGCCTCCACGTGATACCCTCTGCCAAGGATCTTTTCGAGCGTGTGCGCTTTGGCTGGCGACTCGACTATTATCAGCGTCTTGCCAGCGAAGGCTGCCGAAGCGGTCTTCGCTCTGTTCCGCGTGGTTTTTTTCGGCTGCCGCGCTGCATTTTCGGAGCGAGTCTTGGCTTCCGCGGTCTTTGGCCCGGCAGCGGCCGCAATCTCCTTGGGTTTTGCTCTGCCGGGCTTGCTTCCAGCCTTGGAGCTTTTCTCGGCGGACCTGCCTACGGTTGATTTCGAAACCGTCTCCTGACCGTCACTCTTCTTTCCGCGCGAAGCGGATTCCGTCGTCTCCCGGTTTTTTTTTGAACCTTCACCGGATTTGGCCGCTCTTCTCGGTTTTTCTAAGGCCAACTTTCCGCCTCCTCAACAATACCTGCATATATCCCTTCCATCTTCGTCCGCCAGACCGAAGACAGGCACTCCTTCGTACTCTGAGATCTTCTCTATGAGAAACTCGAGCATACTCCCATCCACCTTGCACTGATTTATGCGCGCTACCATGACAGCCTGCAGCAGTACTTTTTCCAGTATGTCCGGATCGCAGTATTGATCGCGGAAATGTCTGTATACCAGCTTCACGGCTTCGGAAGATAACGAATTGCTCTCCTCGCGGGACAGAATCCGGCTTTTCATCTATGTCCCTCCCATCGTTTTAATCTGTCCGGAACAGCCTAATCCGCCATCCGATAACGTCCGGTGCCGGACGAATATACCAATCCGCGGAGAGATAACATGGATATCACGCGGAAGACCTCCGCGGCGCTCATTTTAGCTTCGCTCGCGAGGTTGTCAATAGTGCGGTCCCCACTATTTGTCAATAACGCTATCAAAACCTTTTCAGAGTCGTTTAACGGGGTATGCTCGCCGTCCTCGGGATCGTCTTTAAACAGCGATTTATGTCTCCCAAACCCCTCAAAGAACGTGTCAAAATCAATCAGTGGAAACGCGCCGTCAAAGATGAGCTTGTTCGACCCGCGGGCGCGGGCGTCCGTAATTCTTCCAGGTACGACCCATACCTCCCTCGACGTATCCGCCGCGCGGTTAGCCGTCAAAAGAGCGCCGCTCTTCTCCGGCGCTTCCACGACGACCGTCCGAAACGACAGTCCGGCTATTATTCTGTTGCGCTTAGGAAAATGCCATGCCTCCCCCTTGGAACCGAGCGGAAATTCGGAGTACAGCGCTCCGTTGCTCTTTATTCGCTCGAACAGCTCGACGTGCTCTGGTGGATATATGACGTCTATGCCTGTGCCGAGCACCGCGGCCGTAACCCCTCCAGCTCCTATGCAACCAGCGTGTGACGCGGCGTCAATTCCTCGCGCTCCTCCACTCACGACGCTCCAGCCTCGCTCCGCGGACATCCTGCCGAGATCTCTGGCCACCCCTGTGGCATAGGAGCTGCACGTTCTGGTGCCGACGATCCCTACGACCCGCTGTCGCAGCGACAGTCTCTCTCCCAGCGCGTACAACAGCAGAGGAGCGTCTCGAAGGTCCAGAAGGCTCTTGGGATATAACGGATCATAAATGGTTATCAGGTGGACGCCAAGTCTCTCGCAGGCTTCCATCTCCCTGTCGATCCAGCCCGATGCCAGTGACTCGGATAATATGGACCTCCCCCGTTCTCCTATGCCTATCTTCTCCCACAGAGCGTGTCCGTCGCTGACAATCGCTCCCGGTTCGAGTCCAAGCCCCCTCAATTTCTCCAAAGTTCGCGCGTCGTGTTGAATTTTCGCCAGCAAGAGCATCGGGCGTATCATTCTGGCTAACCCCTCCAGCCCAAGCCAACGCCGCGGCCAAAGGCTCCGCCCTCGCGATAGGAGAGGCTCTCGGCTACGTGATGAACGGCCACTCGCTCGGAGCCCTCGAGGTCGGCGATCGTGCGCGACACGCGAAGGACTCTCGAAAAACCCCGCCCGGATAGTCTGAGCCTCTCCACAGTCTCGGCAAGGAATAGTTTCACGTCGGGGTCTATGTTGAGGCGTTTTCTGAGAACACGCTCCGGTAACTCGGCGTTACACTGAAATCCAACCTCGCGCCAACGATCCTGCTGTGTCTTGCGGGCGGACCGTACCCTTTTTCTGATCTCGGTACTTGATTCCCCACTCTCTCCGCTAAGCGACATGAGCTCTTCCGGCGTCAGTCTCGGAACCGCGACGTGGAGATCTATTCTGTCCAGAATCGGCCCGGACAACTTTCTCTGATATTTTTCGATAGAGCTTGGACTGCATTTACACGGCTCCGAGGGATCCCCGCTGTAGCCGCAAGGGCATGGATTGCACGCGGTGACGAGGAGAACGCGCGCGGGGTATGTAACGCTGCCTGCCGCGCGGCTCACCGTGATAGTTCCATCCTCAAGCGGCTGGCGAAGGCTCTCCAAGACGTCGCGGGAGAACTCCGGAAATTCGTCGAGGAACAGAACGCCCCTGTTGGCCAGCGATATCTCCCCCGGCCGCATTGAAGCGCCCCCTCCACATATCGCCACCGAACTCGCGGTATGGTGCGCGGTCCGAAACGGGCGCGTCCGCCCCGGCTCAAACGACAAGCCCGCAGTGCTCCGTATGAGGAGAACCTCCATCATCTCCTCGTCCGAGAGAGGGGGGAGTATTCCTCTGAGCGCCCTGGCGAGAAGTGTCTTGCCGGAACCCGGAGACCCAGTCAGAAGCAGGTTGTGATGTCCGGCAGCGGCTATCTCCAGAGCTCTTTTTGCCGCGAACTGCCCTTTTATGTCGGACATATCGGTTTCGATGCACTCGTCCTCCTCGCCAAACGACCCTCCGCTTATCTGCGGAAGGGTTTTGCCTCCGTGTAAATGTTCGACGACGTCAAGCAGTGTCTCCACTCCGTACGCTCTGACGCCCGCCACGAGCGCCACCTCGTGTTCGTTCTCCTTGGGGACGAAGATCCGCACGCCAAGCTCCCTGGCGAGAACAGCCGCTGGCACCGCTCCGCGCACCCATCTCACGCGTCCATCCAGCGCCAGCTCTCCCATAAAGAGCGACGGCTCCCCGCAATCTATTATGCCCGCGCCATTCGCGAGCCCAACAGCCATCGGTAGATCCAACAACGCCCCTTCTTTGGGCAGATCCGCCGGAGCCAGATTTATCGCGATCCTTCCTCTCAGCATCAGCCCTATTCTCCGCAGAGACGCGCGCACCCTCTCGCGGGCTTCCTTCACAGCCGTGTCCGGCAGTCCAACCACAGTCATCGAGAAGAGCCCCCCAGTAGTCTCCACCTCGACCTCGACGGGAAGTGCCTGGGTTCCCCGGAGGGCAACTCCGCAGATCCCGTTAATCACCCCATAAAACCGCCCTCCATCCCCACTGTGATATCGCTGAACAGCTCCAGCGATATCTCTCCGTCCTTGCTCTCCGTAACCGCCACAACATCTATGCGCCACGCGCCGCTAAAGTTGATCCGGTCGACATACATGCGTGCCGTCTTTATTATACGCTTAATTTTGACTGGGCCAACCGTTGTCTCCGCGGGTGACAGATATCCGATCCTGCGGGTTCTCACCTCGACGAACACGAGTTCGTCGCCATCAGCGGCCACGACATCCAGCTCCCCGCGTCCAACTCTTACATTTCTGGCTATTATCTTCCATCCCTTGCGCTTGAGGTATTCCGCTGCAATATTCTCGCCCGCCGAACCAAATTCGAGATGATTCAACGCGGTGGTCCCTTTTTATCGAGTTTATACAGAAAGGCGAGGATCTTTGCGACCGACTGGTAGAGTTCCGTTGGAATCTCCTCTCCGAGTTCGAGAACCAGAAGCGCGCTTACAAGGGCCGCATCCTCGACTATGGGGATCTCGGCTTCGATAGCCGCTTCGATGATCTTTTCGGCAATGAAGTTCTCTCCCTTAGCTATGACCTTTGGCGCGCGGTCGGCTCCAATCTCGTACTGCAGCGCGGCAGCCTTAGTCTTCTTTTTGCCTGTCACAGGGCTGTCCGGCATCCTGGCCATCATCAGGCCTCCAGGTCCAGACTCTGTCTCATGGCGGCGTCGAAACCGCCCTCCTTGGAGACCCCGACTCCAAGGTATTGAAGCACAAGCGGAACCTCGGACAACTCCTCCCTCAGTTCAGGAAGTTTATTCCGCACCAGATCCAATCTCGACGCATTCTTCAATCTAAGGTTGACGGAGAGAGCCCTTCCGTTCGTCATCACGTCGCCAAACACCCGCCCCAGGGAATCACCCTCCATATCGAAAGACAGCCACCAGACGCGACGCCCGTCAAGCTCCTCGCTCGAGAGGGATACACTGGCCATCATGGCGTCTCCAGTTTCGTCGCCGCCGGCGGGCCACCATGCCTGGGCCAAGAGCGCCGCCGGATCAATCCCTCCGCGCGCCGGCTTTCCAGCCAAGGCGTGAGCACTGAGAAACTTGTCTACTTCGTCGTCATCTCCCCTTATCGCGTCCAGGAGCTCCCTGGGTGAACTGAACTTTCTTCCGTGCATGCGGTCTCGGATCTTCCTCCATATAACGGAGACCTGCTCGGGCAGGAGTCCCATGTACCATGAGAGCAGCTCTACGTTGCTCTCGCTCATAGCCGCTCCCCTCGCCCAGAGCTCAATCATCGCGCCGAGTTTAAGGGGATCCGCGCCATTTTGCATCCACTGCTGCCTCAGTCCCCATATCACCTCGTGATTTACCGGCAGTCCGCGAGAGAGCAGGGCAAAGGCGATCTGCTGGTCGCGGCCGGTGAATTTCGCCAGCACCGCCATATCGGCCTGCCTCAGGCGAAGCGTCGGCGGAGCGGTGGACGCATCCCAGACGGCCCTGAATCTCTGTCCCACGAAGAGCGGAACAGTCGAACTCGCGTAGATCGTCTGCGAACCGATCCTGACCATATAGCCTTCGCCGGACTTTCCCGTCACCAGCCCGTCCACAACCGAGCCGTCGGATATCGGGGGCCCTTGCTTCTGAGGCGCCCCCTGCTGGTTTGAGACCTGCGCGTCTGGCTGCCTGACGGCCACGGAGTTTGGATTGTTCGCGTTTACCATTCCGCCGGATAAACCGCCTATAAGGGCCACTGTACTTCACCTCCTCGGCTCGGATCACTAAGCGCCTCCCTCGGTCTCTTTGACGAAGTTCGTCTCGCGAAAGTCGAGCCGGGTTCGGGAAATCTTCGATAGAGCCGCCTAGACGTCTTTATACATGCCTTATTATCTCATATATCGGCTCGCTTGTTTGTAGAAGGTAGCAATCTCGAAGAGTTCGCGCGTTCTCCGATTACTCATAATTCGCGGAGATTCAAGGACT
>JAIRWR010000032.1 GCA_031268885.1 Synergistaceae bacterium | reverse complement strand
TTCTATTTTTCATATTCCAACGGAGAACTCACTATAGAGAACCCGATGGTAGATTTGTGGACGCAGGTGCCGTTGACATCATATACATAATGATGCGCGACCCTGTGTGTCACGGGACTGGGGAGGTTACCCCCGTCAACGCCCTATAGAGAAACGAAGATATGCAAATTATATATCTGGAATTGCCTAAATTCCGAAGATATTTAGGAAAAAGCTACCCTAAAACCGGTCTTGAAAGGTGGCTTTTATATTTCTCTAACGAAGAAGGTGAGCGTATGAACAAGGCAGCGGCGGAAAATACCGCTCTAGCGGCGGCAAAAGAGATAGAATCAGCTTTCTGGTCCGATGAGACGGAAAAAGAACTGTATTTCGCGCATCAGCAGTTGTTAATGGACGCTTACAGCGACGAGCATACGTTTGAGTACCTTCTGGAGCAGGAAAGAGAGAAAACAGAGAAAGCGGAGAAAATGGCGGCTGTTGCGGAACAGGAAGGGCGGGCTAAGGTTGCCAGTAATCTTTTGAAAAAAGGCTTGGATGTAAATATGATAATCGAAGTCAGCGGCTTATCCAGGGAGGATATAGAAAAACTGCGCTGACCTTGGGGTTTAAGAGGCAATGGAACCAAAACTACCGTGCTTACTCCCCCTTCGAGGTTCAATATTTTTTATCTGGCCTTGCTCCTGAGCTTGAAACTCATGTTGCCATGCTCGACACAATGCTTGATATATGGGCGTTCGCCTGCGCGAGGCATTTGCGGACTAACGAGGGGAGGTCCCCCGTCATCTCTGGACAACCTCCCCTGGATTGATTGAGGGTTATCTCTTCTTTATTTTATTTGCCGAAATAGCGGTTCAACAGACCTTCAAACGCGCAGCCGTGACGCGCCTCGTCCTTGCACATCTCGTGGACAGTGTCGTGGATGGCGTCGTATCCAAGCTCCTTCGCCCGCGTGGCAAGTTTCTTTTTCCCAGCGGTCGCGCCGTTCTCGGCCTCAACCCGGAGGGTGAGGTTCTTCTTTGTGTCGCTGTGAACAACTTCGCCAAGCAGCTCCGCGAATTTAGCAGCATGCTCGGCCTCCTCAAAAGCGATCCGTTTGTAAGCCTCAGCCACTTCGGGATAACCCTCCCTGTCCGCCTGACGGCTCATTGCCAGATACATGCCTACCTCGGCGCACTCGCCCGTAAAGTTGGCGCGGAGTCCCTCGACAACCTCAGGATCGACATCCTTCGCTACGCCGATGCGATGCTCATCGGCCCAGGCATAAGCTCCGGACTTCTGTTCGGCGAACTTCGACGCGGGCGCCTTGCACTGAGGACATGCTGCCGGCGGCTCATTTCCCTCATGAACATAACCACATATGCCGCATACAAACTTCTTCATTCTCTTCCCCCCATAACTAGTGATTTTAGAGTCTACTCATAATTAAAATGAGTACAACTTGTTCTATTATAACAAAAAAATCTCGTATGAAAAGGGCCGAATGTGTTTTTTTTCAGATTATTGGCATTTTATGTGGCACAAGATTTTACGCGTGTTCTCAATACGCGCTGGAGAGTTCAAAAGTTCTCACATTAAGAAACTGAAAAGCCTTTAACCGCAATTGCGTAAATTGCCGCGCCTCCGATTGTGTTTTTATACGATGAACAATCCAAACTTATATGAAATAATTTAGCTAGAATATCTGTGGCTGGTTTAAATTGATTGCTGTATGACTGCTGGGCGCTATATGCCGAAGGAGGATGTTTCTATAATGATAAGGCCTGTGTGGAGCGTGTTATTTGTACTGTCACTGATGATTATATGCGTATTTCTCGCCGCGTCTGCCATGATCTCCCTGGTTGCGTGAACAAACTCAAGCTTACTGCCGAAAAGATCAATCACCGTCCCCGAAAACGGTAATCTCCCACTCGATGTCATACATGATCCGCGTCATTTGCAAAATATGATGCGGATGTTGACATCGGAAATAATTCCAATAAGATAGCTAATAGGCAATCACTATTTCAAAATGGGAGGGTTACAAAATGAAGCAGCTCAGATGCTGCGTGTGCGGGCAAGTTTTCGCGGAAACGGATGCCGCAACCGGAGACGACGGAAAGATCTGTTGTCCGATATGCCGCGCTCCGATGGACAGACTGATCGCGGCCGGAGATCTTTGTCCATCTGGCCTGCCCCTGGCCTATCCAGAGATTCATGCCAGGCTTGATCCCTCGTGCAGGTTCATGGACGACATACACGCCATGTCAGTCGCTGGAACCAGCATAATCGACGCCATGGGGACGAGGATGGCGATGCCGGGGTGGGATGACATACTTCTGCTCGGCGCTCAGTTAAACCCGCCACCCCTTGATGACCACGCGGAGGTGAGCGCCGAGACGGTGATAGGCGGACGGGCGAAAAAACCGCTGGTGATACAAAATCCGGTGTACATCTCCCACATGTCCTTCGGCGCCCTCTCCAGGGAGACAAAGATTGCCCTCGCTAAGGGCGGCGCAATAGCCAAAACAGCGACCTGCAGCGGAGAGGGGGGCATAATCCGTGAGGAGATGGAGGCCGCGTACAGATATATCTTCGAGTACGTACCAAACCTGTACAGCGTCACCTCAGAGAACCTAAGAAATTCAGACGCTATCGAGATAAAAATCGGGCAGGGCACAAAGCCGGGCATGGGCGGCCATCTGCCCGGAAACAAAGTGACGGGGGAAATAGCCGCCGTACGGGGCAAGCCGGTGGGCGAGGATGTGATCAGCCCATCGAAATTCCCAGACGTCTCATCGAAAGAGGACCTGAAATCCCTTGTGGATAGGCTGAGGGGAGAATCGGACGGACGCCCGATAGGAATCAAGATCGCCGCCGGAAGAATAGAGCGAGACCTTGAATATTGCGTATTCGCGAGGCCTGATTTTATCACCGTCGATGGACGCGGAGGAGCAACCGGAGCCTCTCCAAAACTGCTCCGGGACGCCACAAGCGTGCCTACTGTATATGCGCTCTGCCGCGCGAGGAAATTCTTGGACGAACACGACGGCGACATCTCATTGGTGATAACGGGAGGACTTCGCGTCTCATCGGATTTTGCCAAGGCCATTGCCATGGGGGCGGACGCGATTGCGATAGCCACCGCGGCACTGGTCTCGGCTGCCTGTCAGCAGTATCGGATATGCGGAACGGGAAAGTGCCCCGTCGGAGTCGCAACTCAGGACACAGAGCTGCGCGCCGGATTCGACATGGATGCCGCTGCCTGCCGCGTAGCCAACTTTTTGAACGTGACCCTGGGGGAGTTGAAGACCTACGCCCGGATAACCGGACACACAAGGCTGCGCGATCTGTCCGTAGATGATCTTGTTACCATAAATAGCGAGATATCGAGCCATACAAATATCTCTCACGCGTAAAACCGCCGTGTGACGCCAATTCAAAGACGCGGCCCGGCAGCCATGACCGCCGACGGCGGCAAACGATAAGAATGAGAATGTTATAAGCGCGTATGCCAATCAATGCCTACGCGCTTATCCCAGAAAGATTTACTGTGGCAATACATAAAAATCATCTCTTTAAAATTCAGTACTCTCTCATTCCATCCTCATAAATTCAGGCATATGTTGTCCATTCTCTCCCAGTCGATGCCTATACTCCGAACACTCATGATGTTAGAACCGCTAAAACATGAAATATCGACTAATCATATGGATTTTTTGAGCGTATTCTCTGATTGCAACTTCTCAGTTTTAATATTAAATTTATCAAACTTATCTCATATGAACTTCTAATGCTCTATTTATTTCTTTTGGGGCATTGATTAGCTTGTTAAGAGATTAACATAAAATATCGTTTCTGTAAATACCCTGCCGAAAAGTTTCGGGACAAGCGCGTATACCAATTGACGCCGACGCGTTTGTCCCGAAAGACTCAGAGCAGCTATATAAACTATCTCTTTAAAATAAGCGTTTTATCATGCTTCAAAGATTCAGGTTCAGGTATATGTTATCCATCTTCTCCCTGTCGATGCCTATATACCTCAGCGTATTTTCGCTGGTCGAATGATTTAGAAGCTTCTGCACCATCCCAATATCCCCTCCGGTTTTTTTATATACGTGATACCCAAATGTTTTGCGGAGCGAGTGAGTGCCTATTTTTTCGAGGCCAACAGACTTTCCCGCTTTACTCAGAATCCTCCGCGCCTGCCAGCGGCTCAAGTGGCCTCCCTTCTTGGACCGAAACAGAGGTTCCGAAGGATCGCCATTTTTGCGCGTATCGAGATATGCGGCCAATGCTTCCCTTACAGAATCGTTTATCGGAAAGCGTTTGGTCTTTCCCGTCTTCTTTTCCTTCAATCTCACTGATTTCAAAAGCCGCCACTGTCCGTCGAGGACGTCTCCGAGCGATAGCGAGAGCAGATCGCTTATGCGCAGCGCGGTGTTGATGCCCATCGTAAACAGCGCCTCGTCCCTCGCTCCCCTCGCCTTCAAGAATTTTTTCATCTCCAAGATTTTCTCGATGTCCCGTATAGGATCAACTTCCATGCTTCGTCTCCTCTCATGCTTACCATTGCACTCCAGTTGCAAACTAGGCGAAAATATTATAGGCCACAACTGTTTAATGCCCCAAAAGAAATAAATAGAGCATTACGCGCCGTTGCTTTTTGGTGGGAGTGTATTATTTTTCCTTCCGTTCCGTTCCTCCGCGGGTGTGCCTTGTGCTGTTCAAGTTCGCCGAGCTTATCTTTTGGAGAATGAACAACGGCTGTGTTCGCCAAGCATAATGTCGAGCCTCCCAAGGAGCGGTTTACATGAGGAAAAGGTACAGTGCGGAATTCAAGGCGATGGTTGCCATGGCGGCCCTTCTCGAACAAGTGACTCTGGAGGAGCTGGCGGGTGAATATGATGTCCATCTGACTCAGGTCGCTAACTGGAAGAAGGAACTTCGGGAGCGGGCGAGTGAGATAT
The DNA here is from genome assembly GCA_031268885.1 of Synergistaceae bacterium. Taxonomy (GTDB): domain Bacteria; phylum Synergistota; class Synergistia; order Synergistales; family Synergistaceae; genus JAIRWR01. Next base: position 4,915 of record JAIRWR010000032.1, on the reverse strand, counting down.
TCGGCAAAGGCTCGTCCTCGAACACAAAGGCCGCGGCAAGGGAAGCGGAACTATGCAAACAGATCAGTCAGCTGAAAGCGGAAGTCGAGTGGCTGAAAAACATTCTGCTGAAATTCCCCTGCGACAGGAAGAAGTTCATTGAGTCTGAAAATAATGAGGGAATTTCAGTCCGCCGCCAGTGTCAACTGCTCGACTTGAACAGGAGCAGTCTTTACTACAAAGCGGCGAACAATACTAAGCTGCATTCAAAGAGGAGCTGACGCCTCTGCTAAGTGTCTATAAACGCTAGCTTCAACTCTTTTAGTTCTAGCTCCGATCTCAGATTGGCATAAACGCGGCGTTCATGGCTCGGCCGGAGCCGGATCGCGAAATAACAGATTTCCACATTCACCGCTCGCGATGAATGTGGATGTACCACAAAAAACTGTAGGAGGCGATTTATGTGGGAGAAGCAAACGTCCCAAAGGAAGAGAAGAAGGAAGCAGCCGTGACACAGAGCGGGCTTATTGACAACGCGGCCGCGTTGGAGGCCAAGTTCGCGGAGGTCAGGAGGGCTCAGCAGGCCTATTCTACCTTTACCCAGGAGCAGGTCGACAAAATATTCCAGGCAGCAGCTATGGCCGGAGACCGCAGTCGCATCTTGCTGGCCAAAATGGCCGTCGAAGAGACTGGCAGGGGCATCGTGGTCGACAAGATAATCAAGAACCACTACGCGTCCGAGTACATGTATAATGCCTGGAGATACACCAAGACCTGCGGCGTCATTGAGGAAGATCCGTCGTTTGGAACGAAGGTTATCGCTGAGCCGCTCGGCGTTGTAGGCGCGGTTATCCCAACGACAAACCCGACATCCACCGCAATATTCAAAATCCTGATATCTCTGAAGACGAGAAACGGAATCGTTATAAGCCCACATCCAGCGGCGAAAAAGTGTACGGCCGAAGCCGCAAGGATACTCCTCGAAGCAGCGGTGAAGGCTGGAGCGCCAGAGAACATCATCGCGTGGGTCGATGTGCCGTCGCTCGAACTGACAAACATCGTAATGAAGAATGCTGACATCATCTTAGCGACCGGCGGGCCAGGGATGGTCAAGTCGGCATACTCATCCGGCAAGCCAGCGCTCGGCGTCGGACCAGGCAATACACCGGCGATAGTAGACGACGCGGCCGACGTGAAGGTAGCTGTCAACTCGATAATACACTCCAAGAGTTTCGACAACGGCATGATCTGCGCGTCCGAACAGTCAGCCATCATCTGCGACAAGGTCTACGACGAAGCCAGGGCGGAGTTCGCGCTTCGCGGCTGCTACATCCTAAAGAAGGGCGAGGAGCTCGACAAAATAAGGAAGGTCATGTTCCCGAACGGGGCAACCTCCGGGCTGAACGCAAAGATCGTCGGCCATCCAGCATGGGAGATAGCCGAGTGGGCCGGCTTGAGCATCCCGAAAGAGACCAGGGTTATTATCGGAGAGGTGGACAGCGTGGAACCGACGGAGGAGTTCGCTCACGAAAAACTCTCCCCGGTACTCGCGCTCTACAGGGCGAAGAACTTCGCGGACGCGCTCAACAAGGCTGATAGGCTCGTGAGTGACGGCGGAGCCGGACACACGTCGGTCCTATACACAAACACCAGCACGGAGAAGGAAAAGGTAAAGGAGTTCGAGTCCCGCATGAAGACAGGCCGTATTCTCATAAATACGCCGTCGTCGCAGGGTGCTATTGGCGATCTCTATAACTTCAAACTCCTGCCGTCGCTCACACTTGGCTGCGGCTCCTGGGGCGGCAACTCCGTATCCGAAAACGTTGGAGTCAAGCACCTCATCAACAGAAAGACCGTCGCCGAGAGGAGAGAGAATATGCTCTGGTTCAGAACACCTGATAAAGTCTACTTCAAGAAGGGCTCCATCCCTGTCGCGCTCGCCGAACTGAAGAACGTCCTTGGAAAAAAGAAGGCATTCATCGTAACCGACAACTTCCTGTACAGCAACGGGTACACGAAGGCTGTCACGGATAGGCTGGACGAGATGGGCATTCAGCACACGACCTACTTTGACGTGCAGCCCGACCCAACGCTCGGCACCGCCAAGCTCGGAGCCGCGGCAATGAGAGCTTTTGGTCCTGACGTGATAATAGCCATAGGCGGAGGATCCGCAATGGACGCCGGCAAGATCATGTGGGTTATGTATGAGCACCCCGAGGCGGACTTCCTCGACATGGCGATGCGCTTTGTCGATATCCGCAAGAGAATATACTTCTTCCCAAAGATGGGAGAGAAGGCGTACTTCATAGCGGTTCCAACGTCAGCAGGCACCGGTTCCGAGGTTACACCGTTCGCCGTCATCACCGACGAGACGACCGGAACCAAATACCCGCTCGCCGACTACGAACTCATGCCCGATATGGCGATAATCGACGCGGATATGATGATGTCGGCTCCTAAGGGCCTGACGTCAGCCTCTGGCATCGACGCGGTAACTCACGCGATCGAGGCGTATGCATCCATGCTTGCCACCGACTTCACCGACGGGCTTGCTCTCCGATCGCTCAAGATGATCTTCGAGTACCTGCCCAAGGCCTACGACAACGGCCAAAATGACCCAGTAGCGCGCGAAAAGATGGGACACGCGGCCACGATGGCCGGCATGGCGTTCGCAAACGCGTTTCTCGGGATCTGCCACTCTCTGGCCCACAAGTTGGGAGCATTCCATCATCTGCCGCACGGAATCGCAAACGCGCTTATCATCACTGAAGTCATGCGCTTCAACGCGGCGGAGGTCCCATCGATCATGGGCACGTTCTCGCAGTATCCATACCCGAAGACGCTCTCTCGCTACGCCGAGATCGCGGACTATCTCGGTCTGAAGGGCAACAGCGACAACGAAAAATTCGAAGCTCTGATCACCGCGATAGAGAACCTGAAGGTCAAGGTCGGAATCAAAAAGACAATTAAGGATTACAACGTCGACGAGAAGGACTTCATGAACAGGCTCGACGCTATGACAGAGCAGGCGTTCGACGACCAGTGCACCGGCGCCAACCCGAGATACCCACGCCTTGAAGAGTTGAAGGCCATATACCTCAAGGCCTATTACGGGAAGTAACACGAGTTCCAACTAAACAAGCCCCTTCTTACACTACCGATTCACCATAACTCCCCGCATCCAGATGTATGGATGCGGGGTTTTATATTTTTTGCCTGGTTCGAATCACCGGAGGGTTAAGCGGAATAACGCAGACGTCTCTTCGACTCGGCTATCTCCCTCAGCGCTCCGTAGAACACATTCGCATCGATAGGCTTGGTCAAGTGATCTTTCATGCCCAGTTCGAGACAGCGGGCCCGCTCCTCGGGAAAAGCATGGGCAGTCAGGGCGTAGACAGGAATGGCATCGTACTCGGGCGTATTACGGATGACCTTTGTGGCTTCGTAGCCATCCATAACCGGCATTTGAAGGTCCATCAGCACCAGGTCGAAGGACGTCTCACCATCATTTACGGTCTCCGCCAGTATATCCAGGGCCTCCTTGCCGTTTTCCGCCGTTGTTACCTCAATGCCAACGGCGTTCAGCAGTTCTTCGGCGATCATCGCGTTGATCTCGTTATCCTCCACCAGCAAAACTCGCAGGCCGTGAAGTACGGTGTTCTTATCGGCATCTTCTACACTCTCGTCAGGCTCGAGTTCCTCTGGCGCTGAGATTTCACCGCCGATCTGAAATTTGCAGGAAAAACTGAAGACCGTGCCCTTGCCCACTTCGCTTGATACATTGATCTTCCCGCCCATCAGCTCAACCATCTGCCGCGTGATGGCCAGGCCAATGCCGGTTCCGCCGTATTTACGGGTGTAGGAATTGTCCGCCTGATTGAATGCGGAGAAGATGTTTTCTATCTGCTTAGCGCTCATACCTATGCCTGTATCCTCAACAGCGAAGTTCAAGATCACTTCATTCGAAACGCGCTCCGCCACGGCAACGCGAACTGTCACAGAGCCTTTTTCTGTAAACTTGTAGGCATTGTCAACGAGATTGATAAAAATTTGCTGCAAGCGCAGCGGGTCCCCGACGATCTCCATCGGAATAGCGGGGTCGAGATCAATGACTAAGGATATGTCCGAATCGGTATTCCGCTCCTTGAAAAACATTGACATATCCTCTAACGTCCGCCGTATATCGAAGGAGACGTGTTCGAGCTTCATGCCGCCCGCGTCGATTTTGGAGAAATCGAGGATGTCATTGATGATGCTCAGCAGGGCGACGGCGGCGCGGTGCATTTTCTCGGTGTAATCCCGCTGTTTATCGTCCATGTGAGTGTGTGCCAGGAGACTGGTCAGTCCGATGACAGCGTTCAGCGGGGTGCGAATCTCATGGCTCATATTGGCGAGAAAGAAGCTCTTGGCCTTGTTCGCGGCCATTGCGGCCGTCATGGCGTTCTTCAATTCGAGAAGCGTTTTTACGCGAGCAAACAACTCCTCCTTGTCAAATGGCTTCTGAACATAATCGTTCGCCCCCGACTGAAATCCCAAGACTATATCCTGAACCCGGTTTTTTGCCGTAAGCATCACTATTGGCAGGTCGAACAGCGAATACCGTTCTCTCAGATGCCTGCAAACTTCGTATCCCGACATCTTTGGCATCATCACATCCAGGAGCACGAGGTCGAATTCCTCTCCGCGCTCTATCAGATCAAGAGCCTCTTTACCGTTATACGCCTTGGAGACGGAGTAATTTCTCATCAGAAGGAGATTTGTCAAAACCTGAATATTGACGGGCTCATCGTCAACGACGAGTATCCTAAAGGCTCCCTCATCGACATTCTCCGACCTCTCCTCCTGTTTCAGCGTCATACCCTCGACGAAGTCCTCCATATCTACAATCGGCTTCGAGCTCTCGCTCAATGCGGAGTTTTTGCCCTCCGCGGCCGAT
>JAIRWR010000020.1 GCA_031268885.1 Synergistaceae bacterium | reverse complement strand
ATACTCCGCGTCCTCATCGTAGAAGTCGTGCCATAGCAAAAGCAGCTCGTCGTCTGCGATGGCTGTCACGCGCTCTATCTTTATCGGCGTTCCTCCGGAGGTGAAACCGTTCCTGTACCGACTGAGCCGTTGGTCATGTCCAGGAGGTATACTCCGTTGCTCTTGGCGGGATCCGACACCCTGTAGAATACGATGTCGTCGTATGGAGCCGCCGCTTATCTCCGTCATGCCTGTTGAGTTGGGCAGAGCGTCTTGGACCGCTGCTTGAACCCCGAAGCTATCGAGTTTTATCACTGACGCGTCAGCGTCCCTTGTCCGTGACAACGTAGAAGTTGCCGTATACATCCAAGAGGAGATACCGAACCGGCATCTCCTCCACAGGTTGTTTCCGTCAGTCTGTCTACAACCTCTATCTGTTCTTCCCGCGGAGAATCCCATATGCCGCAGCGGTCATGCTAAGCATGACGAACGTCATGATCCCCGCGTTGCAGCCGCCGGAACCTCCGAAGCCTCCGCCAAATTCAGAGACGCCGAAGTCGTCGGTGTCATTGGAGTTGTTGAAGCTCGTATCGCCGTATTCCGGCTCCGGATATCCGGGAGCGTCCAGCACGGTTTCGCGGATGGAGAGGGGTTCGCCGTTCGCCAGCTTTTCGGCGTCTCTGGCATCCCATACGGTTCCATCGAAGAACTGCGCGTTGTCTATCTTTGCCCTGTCGTTGTTGAACCAGCCTTTGACCGTAACTGACCCGTTATCGGCAAAGAACTTGGTGGTGGATCAGACTTGTTGAAGCGGAATCTAAAAATAACGAGGGATAAGAATGATTTTCGTATCTGTCAAATGTCCACATTGTGGTAGTGATTATGGTCGTTTGGTGATCAACAAATTTGACCCACTACCGTGATTTCAGGGATCGCAACGTGGCAACAGGATCGCAACGTGGCTATTGACATTATGCCGAGTTATTTATAAAATTTTAAAGTATGATTCTGCAATACTTCAAGGCGGAATTAGCTCAGCGGTAGAGCATTGGCTTCCCAAGCCAAGGGTCGCGGGTTCGAATCCCGTTTTCCGCTCCAGTGATAGCAAGGGTTCAGGGGATTTTCCCCTGGCCCTTTTTTATTAATTTGGCACAGTATTGATATTCGGTGTCTCGAGGCTTGATGCCGGGTGACTTCGCGCGCGCTGGTTTGATGTATAATAAGCGGCGCGACGTTCGATTTAAGGAGACATTGCATTGATATCGATGAAAAAACTCTCTCTGGCGTTCGGGGAGCGGATTATCCTGAAGAACGTAAACTGGCTCATCGGCGAGAGGGCAAGGGTTGGGTTGGTGGGTGAAAACGGGGCCGGGAAGACAACCCTGCTTCGTATTATCGCTGGTGAATTAACTCCGGATGAGGGCAGCGCGGAGACCGGCGTGGCCTCTATCGGCTATCTTCCGCAGGACCTGGCCAGATTGGGCAGTGGAAGGGTTATGGACTTTCTCAAAGACAGCGCCGGATTATCGAGGCTGAGCGAAAGACTCTCCGAAGCTGAACGGCTAATATCGGAGAGCGGGGAGAGATCGCTGGAACTCGGCAGATACCTTCTGGACCACGAGAATATAGAGCGGGAATTCTTGCACCTGGGCGGATACGAATTCGAGCCGACGGCGAGAAAGGTGCTCAGAGGGCTCGGCTTTGAAAGCGGCGCCGGAGAGAGGCTGTGCGGCGAGTTTTCCGGGGGCTGGCGGATGAGATTGGCCCTTGCCGCTCTGCTTCTGCGTAATCCAGATATTTTGCTGCTCGACGAGCCGACCAATCACCTCGACAGCGAAAGCATGGAGTGGCTTGAGGGGTGGTTGCGCGACCACAGAGGAATAATGATCTTCGTTTCGCACGACAGAAGGTTTCTTGATAAGATGGCCACTGAAATAGCTGAGATAGCAAGGGGAGATATTACCCGCTATCCAATGAGCTATGAAGAGTACATCGTCAGGAGAGATGAAGAGAGAGAGCGTCGTGAGCGCGTGGCGGCGGAACAGAGGGAGAGAGTTGACCAGATACAGCGATTTGTCGAACGCTTCCGCTACAAGGCTTCCAAGGCCGCTCAGGTTCAGAGCCGGATAAAGCAACTCGACAAGATGGAGATATACGATACCGACCCGCCGTCAAAGAGCGTAAACATAAGGTTCCCGGAGGCCCAGCGAAGCGGCTATGACGTCATGGCGGCGCGAAGGATCGCCAAACGTTACGGCGGCAGGGAGATCTTTTCCCTCTTGGATCTTGAGATATACAGGGGACAGAGAGTAGCCTTAGTCGGGGTAAACGGCGCTGGCAAGTCAACGCTGCTTCGTGTCATATCGGGAGCGGAGGCGTCGGATGAGGGGAGCGTGGAGTTCGGGCACAACGTCAAGTACGCGTACTTCTCGCAGGAGAGCGCCCAGAGTCTGAACTACGCCCATACCGTCTGGGAGGAGGCTTGCGGGACTGGGTCGGCTATAACGGAGGCGGAGAAGCGCAACCTGTTGGGATCGTTTCTCTTCTCCGGGGACGATATAAACAAGCCGATAAGGGTCCTCTCCGGCGGAGAGAAATCACGAGTCGCCATATTCAAACTTCTTCTGTCAGACACGAATTTTCTCATATTGGATGAGCCGACGAACCACCTGGATATGAAGACACGGGAGATCTTCAAGCGAGCCCTGCTGCGATACGGAGGAACGCTGCTCATCGTGTCGCACGATAGATTCTTCCTCGACGACCTAGTGAACAGGGTGATCGAAATCAGAGATGGAGCGCTGTACGATTATCCCGGCAATTATTCCTGGTTTATAGAGAAGAGAGAATCGCTCCGGCGATTGAATGATGGGGAAGAATCAGCGCAACCCAAGGACAAATCCGCCGTTGAAGACGTCTCTCGCGCGGACTCGCGCGAGAGACGCAGGCTGGAAGCGGAGGAGCGCAACCGCATTTACAGGGAGAGGAAGGTTTTCGCGGAGCGGATAGAGATATTAGAGGCAAGAATCAAAGAAAACGAGGAGAGGCTTGGCAAGATAGACGCGGATCTATGTATGCCGGAAGTCCTCTCTGATTCCCAGAGGGTTCAGAGCCTAATGATAGAACGCAAAATCCTGGACAAGACGATAACCTCCGATTATACCAGATGGGAGGAGCTGGATGCCGAGATGGAATCCGTGAAGCGGCGAATTTAATAAAGATCAGAAATACCAATCTTTTCGGTTCCGAAGACTCAATCAAGGCTTGCCTATGCTATAATGTTTACATTGTAATAAGGATGGAGGTGGAGATATGCCAGCGAGGGACGACAGACACCATAGGCGGCGTCGTTCGCTTTATGTAAAGCAGAACAAGGCGTATCAGATGCTGCTCGCGGTTCTCATTATATGCTTTATGGTCGTTTCGCTGGTGGTAGTAAATACCATTCTGCTGCCAAGCGGATCGACATGGAGAGACAACGTGCTGATAAGGATGATGATCGAGAGAAACACCGTGAGGAACGAAGGCTAGAACAGTTAGTTATTGAAGATTGATTTTGTTCATGGCGTGCGGCTTTATATCACCCCAGAGGTCAAATAAAAAATCGCTAATCGCTGAATCCTTGATTTTACTGGGTTCAGCGATTTTATCACTTGTCTTAAATTTAATTTTTGGAGGCGGCACCCGACTCCGCAAAAACCGCACAACACAGGATTTATTCAACATTTATAAATTTTTAATGAATTTTTTTACCCGGTGTCTTATACGGTGAAAGCATCCCGCCTCCGGTTCGAATCACGGTTTATGTGATATGCTAGCGAATCCAGTGAAAACGTATTTACGTTACGCTGAGGTCTTACACTTTTGGGCTTTTAGCCGGTTGAGTATGGCTATGCCCTTCAAGTAGTCCTCTCTTGTCTCTTTCTCATACGCCTCCTCGCCTATCTCGTTGCGGAGGTAATACGAGTAATCGCGGATTTTGCGAATGTCGTCAAGCGTAAAGTCTTTCGAGATTTCAAGCGTTCTCACTGTCGGCATCCTCCTTTTTAACAAGCATTGACGGCGGTATTATCAGTATCGGTTTTCGCATGAGGTCAAACGTCAGCAGACGCACTTTCTCATTGGTTTCCACGTTTGCTAAATGGCTCATATTCCAAGTGAGCAGATAGTCACATTCGACAGTCAGGGCATAAGCGATATGCCGAGCGTCCTCAATGCTCTTAGGCGGCAGTATCTTACGTTGTACGATTCTATCCGCAAGCGCGTAAATTTCGTCGGTTTTATCAAGCAACGTGTAATGAATATCAGCAACAAAGCCGAATAGCTTCGCGGCTTTCTCGTCGTCGCATTTGCTCAACTCACGGATTATCACCTCCGAGATGTACACGTCGTACCTGTTTATATCTTGCCAAAAGAGATGCGTGTACTCATACTCGCTCACCTTGCCGGGTTGGTCTAAGTGGCTTATCGTACTTGTGTCGAGGTAGATTTTCAGTTTTCTGTTCATACATCACCTTTCTTCTGCCGTAGTCCCGCATTTTGGGCAGTTCGGCCAACACCCAAAGACAAGCCCGCCGTTCACGTATTTGTGCCACTCGTATCCACAGTATGGACAAATGAAATCTCTTTTCATTTCCATATCGGCATGTTTGCGTTCGAGGAATTTATCCACGGATATAGCCGCGTTTCCCGCAAGTATGCCTCTCAAACCCACAACACAATCAAACGGTTCCTCCAAAGGCGTCATAGTTACCACCCTGCCTTATTTTCTGATTCGAACCTTGTCGGAGTCAATTATACTCGACAGCGATAAAATTTCACATCGTTATAACTTGTAATAACGCATTAATCCAAGACTTAGCAGCATATTATCGTTACATTACACGAAATAAATTTCGCTGTCTGGTATAGCTGAAGCAGAGGTTCAGGGAGTGTGTTTGTATTCAGTATCAAGGCGTTCATCTCCTACATCTACGTTATGCCCTGATCTATTTCTAAAAGCATATCATTGTGCCCGCATAGAAGGCATAAGTGAAATGCCCGGGAAAACACCAGCGCCTTCCGTTGCTATTATATCCCTCGTTTCAGCGAACCGGCCCAAGCGCCGACGATTTTACCAACCCCAATCAC
>JAIRWR010000062.1 GCA_031268885.1 Synergistaceae bacterium | reverse complement strand
CATGTCCTTCAGGATGGCTACTCTCTACCACTGGTCCAGTATCTCCTTCTCAGTTGCCTGACTCGCGTCCAAGATCTGTCCGGCCAGATCGCCTCCGACTTCACCGGAGAGTTTTTTCAAGAGTTCTGTAGCAAACTCGCGGTGTTTGTCGAGCGTGAGGCGGAATCCCAGGCCAAATTCAGCGCAGTCCTCGAAGAGGGAGTTCGACCACGCTGGTCCGCGCCCCTCGCTGTTGCTCGCCCACGGAGTGGTCGGCAGGTTGCCGCCGTATATGGAGCTGCACCCCGTCGCGTTCGCGATCAAAGCCCTGTCTCCGAAGAGGGATGACAGAAGTTTAAGATACGGGGTCTCTCCGCAGCCTCCGCACGCGCCGGAGAATTCGAACAGGGGGTGCAGGAGCTGAACATCCTTGACGGATGAATGGTTGAGTTCGCCGCGGTCTACGTCTGGTATCCCCATGAAAAACTCCCAGTTAGCCCGCTCTGGTTCACGCAGGTCGCGCTGCGGTGTCATGTTGATGGCCTTCTTGCCATCGGCCTGCTTGTTCTTCGCCGGACAGTTGTGCACGCACAGCGCGCATCCTATGCAGTCCTCGGGCGCGACCTGGACCGTGTATTTCTTTCCGGCGAAGTTCTTCCAGTTCGCGTTGACCGATTTGAACGTAGCGGGCGCGTCCTTCAGTATTTCGGCGTCGTATACCTTGGCGCGGATCGTGGCGTGCGGGCAGACGAGCGCGCACTTGCCGCACTGGATGCAAACTGACGGATCCCAGACGGGAATGTCTATGGCCACGTTGCGCTTCTCGTACTGAGTGGTGCCGGTCGGGTAGCCGCCGTCCACGGGCAGATTCGAAACCTTCAGTGAATCGCCCTCGTTTATCATCATCGGACCTAGCACATTGCGCACAAATTCGGGCGAGCCGGCCGCAACCGCGTCCCTGACGTCGAACGAACTCGACGGCGCGCTTGGAATGGCGACCTCGAAGAGGTTGGCCAGGGTGGAATCCACGGCGCTCACATTCTGCTTCACGATCTCTTCGCCCTTGCGGCTGTACGTCTTCTTGATGGACTTCTTTATGGCGTCTATCGCGACATCCTTGGGCAGTACTCCGCTTATCGCGAAGAAGCACGTCTGCATGATGGTGTTGATGCGACCGCCCATGCCCGTCTCCTTCGCTATCTTTATGGCGTCTATCGTGTACAGCTTTATCTTCTTGTCGATTATCTGTCTTTGAACCGTGACGGGCAGCTTGTCCCATACTTCATCCTTGTCATAGGGGCTGTTCAGGAGGAAGGTTGCGCCGTCCACCGCGTTTTTCAGCATGTTGTAGCGTTCGAGGAAGGAGAACATGTGGCACGCGATGAAGTTTGCCCTGCTTATGAAGTACGACGCGTATATCGGGTTGGGACCGAAACGGAGGTGGCTCGTGGTGATGCCCCCGGACTTCTTGGAGTCGTACTCGAAATAGCCCTGCGCGTGGTTGTCGGTGTCCTCGCCTATTATCTTGATGGAGTTTTTGTTGGCTCCGACGGTTCCATCCGCGCCGAGACCGTAGAAGAGACAGCGCACGCACTCCTGATCCTCCGTGGAGAAAGCCGGGTCAAATTTAAGGCTGCTGTGCGAGATGTCGTCGTCGATGCCGACTGTAAATCCGTTCTTTGGCTCCTTGCCTTTCAGCTCGTCGTAGACGGCCTTTACCATGGCTGGGGTGAAGTCCTTAGATGACAGGCCGTAGCGGCCTCCGACGATCTTGATGTCCGTCCTGTCAGAGAATGCCTCGACGATGTCCATATAAAGCGGTTCGCCTGGGGCCGTCGGTTCTTTGCAGCGATCGAGAACGGCTATGCCGCGCACGGTCTTGGGCAGGGCGTCCTTGAGAGCTGTGACGTCAAAGGGCCGGTAGAGCCTAACTAGCAGCACTCCCACCTTTTCTCCCTTTTTGGCCATGTGGTCCGCGGCCTCACGGACCACATAACCGCCGCTCCCCATTATCACTATGACGCGCTCCGCATCCGGCGCCCCGAAGTAGTCGAACAGGTGATACTTGCGGCCAACCCTCTCCGCGAAGCTGTCCATCGCTTTCTGGATGATGCCAGGCATCTTTTTGAAGTACGGGGAACACGCCTCGCGGGACTGGAAGAACGTGTCTGGGTTCTGCGCCGATCCCCTGAGCTCGGGACAGTCCGGCGTGAGTCTGCGCGCGCGGTGCTTGTGGACGAGGTCGTTGTCGATCAGGGCCTTCATGTCGTCGTATGATATCTGCTCGACCTTCATGACCTCGTGGCTGGTGCGGAATCCGTCGAAGAAGTGGAGGATGGGAACCCTGCCTTCGAGAGTCGCCATCTGCGATATGAGCGCCATGTCCATTACCTCCTGCACCGAGCTGGAACATAGCATAGCCCAGCCGGTGGAGCGCGTTGTCATGACGTCCGAATGATCTCCGAATATTGAGAGCGCGTGTGTTGCCACAGTGCGGGCAGAGACGTGCATTACCGTGCTCGTCAGTTCGCCCGCTATTTTGAACATGTTTGGTATCATAAGAAGCAGCCCCTGGGATGCCGTGAACGTTGTCCCGAGCGCCCCGCTCTGCAGCGCCCCATGATAGGCCCCGGCAGCGCCAGCCTCGCTCTGCATCTCAACGACGCTTGGAACCGTCCCCCAGATGTTGGGCCGTTCCTCAGAGCTCCACTGATCGGCCCACTCGCCCATATTGGACGATGGGGTTATTGGATATATGGAAATTACCTCGTTTGTTGCGTGGGCAACATAAGCCGCCGCTTCGTTGCCGTCGAGAGTTACATTGGGCCGCGATGACATCTGTATTATACCTCCCTCAATGCCGTGCCTTGACCAGCGGCGCGCCGCCGGCCAGAGCTCCTTCCCCATACTCCGTTGGATGTAGCTGTCCTGCCGCATGCCTGATATAGCCGCCCCATTGAGAGTCTCGCTCTTCTATCCCTCCCCTGTGCCGTGTGTCTTCCGCGGTTTTGCGTAATCCGCGAGGATTATAACTCCCTTTTTTCATGAAAGATACTCGGTAGAAACAGCAAATGTCTCTTTATATACGCGCTCTGTGACTTTTGTCAAGCTCGCGGCAAGCCTCCCTCCCGGGGCGAAAAGACCCCAAATTACGCGTGAGCGGCGCGAATCAACCCTCACAGTGATCAGGCATAAAAGAGAATGTCGAGATACATAATATATCGATGTATGAGTATTGTGTCGAGCGCCTGGGCTCAATACTCTCTATACAATCGAAGATGTTATCTCCGCCGTTTCGCGCAGTTTTTCGACGAAGAAGTTGTCCTCGTCGATGAACCTATAGTCGCTTCTGTACACCAGAAAGTCCTTGTTGTGATTGTTGTACGGCATGTCGCTTCTGCGCTGAACCAAGGAGAACGTCTTCATCACGCTAGCTGGCACCGGGGATGTCCACATATAGGCCCTCGGGATTCTATCGAGCAGTTCGAGCCGGCTTCCCCTTTCGTACACCGATATTCTTCCGCCCATCTTGCTGTCGCGTTGAATGCGCTTCGACGACGAGTTCGCGTCCCCGTGAGTGATCTCTATATACCCCTCGAGATCCCGGTAGCGTATTACGTCGCAGCCGGCCAGTTCGTGCCTTTCGGAGAAGAGGACCAGATATTCGAAGTGGTTGACCAACTCAAAGCGCAGGTTCCTCTCTCGGAACAGCTCGATAAAGTATCGCTCGTCCTCTCCCCCGCAGCGGATTATTCCGATGTCGCTCTCCCCGTCGGAGACGTTTTCTATCGCCTGGAGGGAACTCGTCTCCCTGTAGTCTATGTCTACAACCCTGTCCTCCGGGAGGTCGCCTATGAATTCGGTCAGCGCGCAGGATATGTAACTCGCCCTCGGCGCCGATATGTTCAGATATGTCCTCTGCGATCCCTCCGCCATGCTCTCCATCCTGCCGATCTGAAACAGTATGCCCTTCGCGCACGCCAAAAACTCAGTGCCTTTTTTCGTCGGCACGATGCCCCTGGAAGTCCGCCTGAAGATCGCAAACCCCAAGGTTTCCTCAAGCTCGCGTATCGTCTTGCTCAGGTTTGGTTGGTTGATATACAGCCGTTTGGCCGCCTTTGTTATGGAGCCTGTTTTTTCAACCTCGACCGCGTACTTGAGATGCATCGTGTTCAAGATACACCACCTCCTCGATCCCTCGGCAACGATACGTGAAGGACAGACTGAAACAGACGCCGCGAAACACCCTTGCTCCAAGATGACGCGAATTGGTATTGCGTGTATGACTACATTAGTATATCTTTTCACAAGGCATTTGGTCAATCAGCATAAAATTGCTATATCGATATTTATATATCGATATTCCAAAAAAACATTTCTTCCTGGCCGGAAGATTAGTTAAACTAATAACAATCTATGTTGGGGCACATTACTTTGTATGAAAATGGATTCTCTCCGGGGAGACCTTACAACGCCGTTCGCTGTAGTCTGTTTCGAGGAGAGGTTGATATTGTCGGAAGCATGACTTGATTCATCGAATAGAAAGGGGTGCGCCGTGGTGAAATGTATTCAGATTTCAGGCTGTGGGTAGCGCGGTTTCGTGGCATGACGCTCCAGGTTGTCGTTTCGCGGAGCGGTGTTTCAAGAGAGGCCGGTTTCATGAATATCAGACGAGACCTGGATATCAAATATCGAAGCCTGAAGGGAGCCGGCATTTTTCTGAACATCCCGAATTATTTCGCGAAAATCTTCGGTGATGGTATACCCCAAAGTCAAAAGATACAGTAGAATAACACCGTTTAACGTTTCTATAGGAGGCAGACAGAACTGACAAGCGCGGCCCTCGGGTATCAGGGGGGGCAAGTGTGTTGTTACGCAGCCACAAGGAGTCGCGGAGTGTATGCGGTATTGTCTGGATGCCAGGTTAAATTAAGGTCCTCCGCCGACTACGTTCGGCATAGGGGAGAGTACAGTCAGGAGGGATTTTTTAATGGCAAAGGGCAGAAAAGTCACAATTCTCGGCGCTGGAAACGTCGGCGCCACCACGGCTTACGCGCTCGCGGTCCAGGGGATCGCGTCGGAGATAGTCCTTGTGGACATCTTCAAGGAGAAGGCAATAGGAGAGGCTGATGATATCGTCCAGGGAGCCCCGTTCCTCGCCCCGTTTAAGATCTATGCCGGCGATTACGATGCCGCCAAGGATTCGGACATCGTGGTCTTCACCCTGGGCAAGCCCCGTCAGCCCGGAATGACCCGCATCGACCTCGTCAACTCGAACGTCGCCCTCTTCAAGGCTGACGTCGTGCCGCCGATCGTCAAGAACGCGCCGGATGCGGTCTACGTCGTGGTGAGCAACCCTGTCGACATCCTGACCTACGCGGTCACGAAGCTCTCCGGCCTGCCGCC
Source organism: Synergistaceae bacterium (assembly GCA_031268885.1). GTDB lineage: Bacteria > Synergistota > Synergistia > Synergistales > Synergistaceae > JAIRWR01. The sequence goes on along the minus strand of JAIRWR010000062.1, from coordinate 11,999 downwards.
GACTAGAATCGTCGGGTCCGGGACTCTGCTCGACACATCCAGGTTGCGCGCCATCCTGTCCGAGAGATGGAATGTGTGCTGCTCAAACATAGACGCCTACGTCTTGGGCGAGCACGGCGACACGTCGTTCATCCCGTGGTCTCTCTCCTCGATCTTCGGCGTCAACGCGGTGACATATGCCGAGACGTACGCCGGCGAGAAAAAACCGGACTGGAAGGACGAGGTCTTAACGGACGTCCGCGAGGCAGGGGCGCGGGTTATAAAGAACAAGAGGGCCACGTTCTTCGCCATCGCGCTCTCCGTGTGCGAGATATGCAAGAATATCCTGAACGACACCAATAAGATCCTTCCGGTCGGAAGCGTGCTCGACGGTCAGTATGGAATCGACGGCGTCTGTGTGAGCCTTCCGCTCGCGGTTGGAGCGCAGGGGATATCGCGCGGCCTGCTTCCGAAGCTTGCTCCAGCGGAAGAGGAGGCGCTTCACAAGAGCGCAGAGGCGATCAAACCCTTCTTCGAGGGTATCTGACGTAAGCGCGGGATTACCTTTTATATAGAAGAAAAGTTTGCGTAAGACATGTTATTTAGGAATGGCTTATAAAGAGTGCTGACCCCATCGGTTCAGCCTTTGCCCTTAGGCCGCTGACGTTAAACCGGCCTTTTATAACCGGCGGGAATTGCCGCGAAAGAGGCAGTTCCCTCCGTAATTCGCGAGACTGTGAGGAGGTGTGTATGAGTTTGTGGCGCGGCGCGGCTTGAGACACATTCATTAAAGGTAGCGAAGAGGAAGAACGCTCCTTTAGAAGAGGGAGGTGTCATCCAATACTTAACGCGATTGGAGAAGAAGTTATGAAGTTCAGTTACTATCCCGGATGCACGCTTAAAACGAGAGCCGCCGAGCTTGACGAAGCTGCCAGGGCCGCGGCGGAGGCGCTTGGAGTCGTTATGGAGGAGCTGCCGGAGTGGCAGTGCTGCGGGGCGGTCTACCCGCTGGCAAGGGATGAACTCGCGACCAGAATGTCGGCGATAAGGGCGCTGGACAGCGCGAAACAGAGTAACCAACCGCTGCTGACGCTGTGCTCGGCGTGTCATCACGTCATCAAGCGGGTCAACAACGATATGCGGACCGACGCGGATATGCGCACAAAGGTCAATACCTATATGGATCTCAATTCCCCGTACTCGGGGGAGACTAAGGTGGTCCATTATCTCGAAATGCTGCGGGATACCATCGGATTCGACAAGATCAAAGAGTGTGTGATCAACCCGATGTCCGGTAGGAAGATCGCCGCCTACTACGGTTGTATGTTGCTGCGCCCAAGCGGCGTAATGCAGTTCGACAATCCTGAGAACCCGTCGATTATGGAGGACTTCATCTCCGCCGTAGGCGCTCTGCCTGTGAAATATCCGTACCGCAACGAGTGCTGCGGCGGATATGTTTCGATCGAGGCGAGGAACGTGTCGCGCGAGATGTCAAAGAAGGTAATGAATTCGGCCGTGAGGCGCGGAGCCGATACAATTATCACAGCGTGTCCGCTCTGTCTGTACAATCTGAATGAAAACGGAACCGGCGAAATCCCGGTGGTTTATTTCACCGAGCTCCTTGCGGATGCGCTTGGAGTGAAGACGCGCGAAGGAGGGCTTGTGCATGCATGCTGACGAACAGAGGCAGACGGAGACGATAATCCGCACAAGCGGCGTAAACGTCAGAAAGTGCATGAAGTGCGGGAAGTGCTCGGCAACGTGTCCAAACTTCGCGGAGATGGACATTCACCCGCATCGTTTCGTCTCCATGGTGGAGGAGGGCGATGTCGCGGCGCTGATGCGGTCCAAGTCACTGTGGAGATGCCTCTCCTGTTTCGCGTGTGTGGAGCGCTGTCCCAGAGGCGTCGAGCCGGCGCACCTGATCGAGGCAGTCAGGATGGAGGTCATCCGCCCTCAGGGAGGCAACAGGCTGAGGCCGGAGGCAGTTCCTGCCCTGCTGGATGAGAAGATACCGCAGCAGTTGATCGTCAGCGCCTTCAGAAAGTACAGCAAGTAGACTCAGGGATCGAAACAAACCGATATGAGGAAGTGAGTTTATTGCAAAAAATTGGTGTGTTTATCTGCTGGTGCGGGAGCAACATAGCCGCGACGGTCGATGTTGAAGCCGTCACTGAGGCGGTGAAGGCCGAGCCGAATGTCGTGTTCTCCACCAACTACCAGTATATGTGCTCTGAGGGCGGACAGTCCGCGATCCGAAACGCGATCGCCGAGTATGGGTTGACGGGTATTGTCGTCTGCGCGTGCTCACCCAGGATGCACGAGGCTACCTTCCGCAAAACCGCGGCGGTTGCGGGGTTAAACCCATACATGGTCGAGATTGCCAATATACGCGAGCAGTGTTCCTGGATTCACAAGGAGAAGGATGAAGCGACCGAGAAGGCTGTAATCCTGGCGAGAGCCGCGGTAGCCAAGCTGAATCGCAACGTCCCTCTGTTTGCCGGAGAGAGCCCGGTTGTAAAGAGAGCGCTTGTGATAGGGGGCGGCATAGCGGGAATTCAGACCGCCCTCGATGTAGCGGATGCCGGATATGAGGTTGACATCGTCGAGAAGACGCCGACCATAGGCGGCAAGATGGCGATGCTTGACAAGACGTTCCCAACGTTGGACTGCGCGGCATGTATCCTCACCCCTAAGATGGTGGACGCCTCCGCTCACGAGAAGATCAACCTGTACACATACAGCGAGGTCGAGAGCGTTTCGGGGTTTGTCGGCAACTTCACGGTAAACATCAGAAAACGCGCGCGCGGCGTCAATTCCGACCTGTGCACAGGCTGCGGAGTCTGCATTGAGAAGTGCCCCTCGAAGGGCGCGAAGAGCGAGTTCAACCAAGGGCTCTGCAACCGCGGCGCCATATATATCCCGTTCGCGCAGGCCATCCCGAATGTGCCGGTGATCGACCATGATGCCTGTATCAAGTTCAAAACCGGCAAGTGCGGAATATGCGAGAGGGTCTGCACGGCAAAGGCCATCGACTACGCCCAGGAGGATGAGATAATCACGAAGCAGTACGGCGCCATCGTTCTGGCGACAGGCTTCAAGCCCATCCCCATGGAGATGTATGATGAGTTTCAATACGCCCAGTGCCCGGACGTCATAACGTCGCTCGAGTTCGAGCGCATCTGCAACGCCGCCGGACCCACTAAGGGCAAGGTGCTGCGCCCATCCGACCACGAACCTCCAAAGACCGTCGTATTCGTTCAGTGCGTCGGTTCGCGCGCCACTGTTGACTGCGGCAAGACGTACTGTTCGAAGATCTGCTGCATGTATACGGCCAAGCACGCGATGCTCCTGCGCGAGAAGTATCCGGACACGGAGGCCTATGTCTTCTACATAGATGTCCGCACGCCCGGCAAGAGCTTCGATGAGTTCTATCGCAGGGCGGTCGAGGAGTATGGAGTTCACTACATAAAAGGCATGGTCGGCAAGGTGGCCGAGGAAGATGGATGCTTGCTGGTGCAGGGGTCTGACCTCATCGCCGACAAGCAGATCACGATCAAGGCGGACATGGTGGTCCTGGCCGCGGCGATCGAGCCCGATCCGACGGCGCGCAGCCTGGGTACCATGTTCACGGCGAGCATGGATACCAACGACTTCTTCACCGAGGCTCACCCGAAGCTGCGCCCGGTGGAGAGCCCGACAGCCGGCATATTCCTGTCCGGTCTCTGTCAGGGGCCCAAAGACATCCCGGACACTGTCGCCCAGGCCGGAGCGGCGGCGTCGAAGGTGATAGGCCTGCTCTCAAAGGACAAGCTCATGGGCAACCCGTGCATAGCGGGCTGCAACGAACCGCTCTGCAACGGCTGCTCGTCGTGCGAACTGGTCTGCGCGTATGGGGCCATTACGTATGAGGATAAGCTGGTCATCGACCACGGCGTCAGGGAGACCCGCAGAGTGGCGTGCGTCAACGAGGCGGTCTGTCAGGGCTGCGGAGCCTGCACTGTAACATGCCCGTCCGGAGCGATGGATCTCAAAGGCTTTACGAACCTGCAAATCATGGCGGAGGTGGACGCGATATGCCGATAAACGAGGAAGGCGGCGCATTCAAGCCCTTGATCGTGGCCTTTTGCTGCAACTGGTGCAGCTACGCTGGCGCCGATCTCGCGGGGTCGAGCCGGCTCAACTATCCGGCCAACATCAAGGTCATTCGCGTGCCGTGCTCATGCCGCGTCAACCCGCTCTTTATCCTGAGAGCCTTTCAAAGGGGCGCGGATGGAGTGATCATGTGCGGCTGCCACCCAGGAGACTGCCACTATACCTCGGGCAACTACTTTGCCCGCAGGAGAACGGCCCTTCTCTTCAGCATGCTGGATTACCTTGGCATCGAGAAGGGGCGCACGAGGGTAGAGTGGGTCTCCGCAGCGGAGGGCGCGAAGTTTGCCAACACGATGAATCAATTCGCGGAGACGATCAGCGCGTTGGGCGAGTGCAGGAGGCTGGAGGATATCCGATGCGTAGAATCAGAGATATGATACGTGGCAGAGCGGGCGAGTTGTTGCGCGATGGAACCGTCAACAGGGTCCTGGGCTGGACGAACGGCGAGTTCTACTACGATCCCAACCCAGCGATCTTCGAGACGGAGAAGTCTCTCGACAGTCTCGTGTACAACGGCTTCTCTGCCGCCATGCTCAGCAAGTACCTCATAGAGGCCACAAAGAAGGAGGGCCGGGTTTTGGTCTTCCTCAAGCCCTGCGACACATACAGCTTCAATCATCTGCTGAAGGAGCACAAGGTGAACAGGGAGAAGACTTACGTCATAGGTATCGGATGCGGCGGAATGCTGGACATTGAGAAGCTGCGGACCCTTGGCGCAAAGGGAATTGAGTCCATTGACGAGGAAGGCGAAAACGTAGTTGCGCACACGCTGTACGGCGACAAGACATTTGCCAGGCGTGACGCGCTCCTGGAGAAGTGCCTGTCGTGCAAGGGCAAGGAACACAAGGTGTACGACGAGCTGGCGGTCGCCGACGATCTCTGGGAGTGGGAGACCGTCAATCGTTTCACGAAGGTCGGCGAGCTTGAGGGCATGGGCCCCGGCGAGCGATTCTCGTTCTGGCGGGGAGAGCTGTCGAGGTGTATCCGTTGCAACGCGTGCCGCAACGCGTGTCCAGTCTGTTCATGCCTCAAGTGCGTGTTCGACAACCCGAGATCCGGGGTTCAGGCCAAGGCGAACGCGGACAGCTTCGAGGAGAACATGTTCCACATAATACGGGCTTTCCACGTCGCCGGACGCTGTTCGGACTGCGGCGAATGCAGCAGGGTCTGCCCGCAGAACATACCTCTGCACCTCTTAAACCGTAAGTTCATCAAGGACATCAACGCCTTCTACGGTGAATATCAGGCTGGCGCGGTCGCGGAGGGCAAATCCCCCCTGACCGAGTACGCCACTGGCGACGTCGAACCGAGCATCGTGTATGAGAGGGGAGGCGCTTGATGATGTTGAAACTTTCCAAGGATAAAATAGGCGAATTGTTCCAGAAGATCGCGTCGGACAGGACGCTCTATCTGCCCGTGGACAACAACGGCCAGGTGAACTTTGGCCGATGGACGCCTGACGCGGCCGTTCGCTTGGACCAGCTCAAGACTGTGAAATCCTCCAAGGATTTCTTCTTCCCTCAGACGGAGAACATCGTCGCGTTCAAAAGACAGGGCAAGGACATCTCGATCATCGAAAAACGCGACGCGAACGAACCGTTTGTCGTGTTCGGAGTTCGCGGGTGCGATGTCCGCAGTCTGGACATCCTAGACAGGGTATTCCTCTGCGACCCAGTGGACTCATTCTATAAAGCGCGCAGGGAGAACGGCACAATCGTCTCGTTTGCCTGCTCTGAACCTGAGGAGAACTGTTTCTGCGGCGTGTTCGGCATCGACGCGGCGGATCCGCTGGGCGACGCGACTATTCGCGTAATAGGCGGCGATCTTTACTGGGACGCCAAGACGGATAAGGGACGCGCGCTTGAGGAGTCCGCGGGAGCTCTCTTCACTCAGGCGACAGCGCTGGATTCGGATGCGATCAAAGAACATGACGAGCGTTCACGGGAAATCTCCGGCAGACTGCCGCTTAAAGACCTGGATCTCGACAGTTTTGAGGAGAGCGCTCTCCTCGAAAAGTTCAACTCGCCGCTCTGGAAGGAACTAAGTCAGGCGTGCGTCGGCTGCGGAACCTGTACGTACGTCTGCCCGACGTGTCAGTGCTACGACATTCAGGATTTCGACACGGGGCATGGCATACAGCGCTTCAGGTGCTGGGACTCCTGCATGTACTCCGACTTTACCCTCATGGCTCACGGCAACAACCGGAAGAGCCAGGTGGAGCGATTCAGGCAGCGCTTCATGCACAAGCTCATATACTACCCGGCCAACAACGACGGAATATTCTCCTGTGTAGGCTGCGGAAGGTGCGTGGCGAAGTGTCCGATTTCGATGAACATAGCGAAGGTTATAAGGGCATTGGGGGGGGTGAGCGTCAGTGTCTAATTCTGCTGGAATAGCCGATATGCTGATCCCGCGGCTTGGGGTCGTCAAGAACATCAGGACCGACACTCCGGACGTGAAGACATTTCGCGTCGAGGCCCCGAGCGGAGGGGTGATCTTTCCTCATATGCCGGGGCAGTGCGCCATGGTCTCCATCCCAGGCGTCGGCGAGGCGATGTTCTCCATCACCTCGTCGCCGACGAACACGGAGTTCATGGAGTTCAGCGTAAAGAGAGCGGGCTTCCTGACCGAGTGGCTGCATCAGATGGATGTCGGTCAGCAGGTGACGGTACGTGGTCCGTACGGAAACGCGTTTCCCGTCGATACCGAACTCAGGGGCAAGGACTTGCTCTTTATCGCGGGAGGAATCGGGCTCGCGCCGCTGCGCTCGGTGATAAATTACGTGAGGCACTACAGGGACAGGTACGGCCTGGTCGATATCGTCTATGGAGCGCGGTCCACGGACGATCTCGTCGACATCGACGAGATTCGCAACGAGTGGACAGGCCATGACAATGTGAACGTCCATCTCACAATAGATCGCCCGCAGGAGGGGTGGGACGGGCATGTCGGTTTCGTGCCGGATTTTGTCAAAGAACTCAAATTCCCGACGACGAAGACGGCGCTCATCTGTGGCCCGCCCATCATGATCAAGTTCGTCCTGGCCGCGCTTCAAACATTGGGTTTCGACAAGAGCCAGGTTTACACCACGTTCGAGCTTCGGATGAAGTGCGGCATCGGGAAATGCGGAAGGTGCAACATAGGCTCCAGATACGTCTGCAAGGACGGCCCTGTGTTCCGCTGCGACACGATGGAAGAACTGCCTGACGAGTATTGAGGGAAGAGAGGGCGCTTAAAAAGATGGAAGATATGGTGAGAGTGTTTTTGTATGGCAAGAAATACGAGGTGCCGGCAGGACTCACGATCATGGAGGCGCTGGAATACGCCGGTTACAAGCTCGTGCGGGGCTGCGGCTGCCGCAATGGTTTTTGCGGCGCCTGCGCCACAATCTACCGCATCGAGGGAGATCGTGAACTGAAGGCCTGTCTCGCGTGTCAGACGACTGTGGCGGACAGGATGTATGTCGCCACCCTGCCGTTTTTCCCGTTGATCAAGGAGATATACAATATCGAGGAGATAAAGCCGACGGAGCAGCTCATGATGCAGCTCTATCCGGAGATCTACAAGTGCGTCGGCTGCAACGCCTGCACGAAGGCCTGCACTCAGGATCTCAAGGTCATGCAGTATATCGCGTACGCGCAGCGCGGCGAGTACGCGAAGTGCGCGGAGGAATCGTTCGACTGCATCATGTGCGGAGTCTGTTCGTCACGCTGTCCGGCTGGAATTTCACACCCACAGGTCGGCGTGCTCTCGCGCAGGCTGACCGGCAAGTACATCACGTCTCCGGCCGATCACCTGATCAAACGGGTGTTGGAGATTGAGAACGGGGAATATGACAAGCAGATCGATGAGTTCATGCAAAAACCTGTGGAAGAGTTGAAAGATCTCTACAACCACAGGGAAATTGAGGCGTAAGGAGGCGGCTGCGATGTATACACCCGAGATGTTCGAGTCGATCAAAAAGGTCGAGGCGACGAGAGAATCACGCATAGGCGCCGATCTGCGCAGAATGACGGCTGATGAGAAGACGAATCTGCTGAACGAATATCACCCCGATTACAGAGCGGCAGGGTTTACGGAGATCAAAATAGGCCCCAACAAGGGTGAAAAGGCTCCGGTTGAGCTGGCGGCGCTGATTGAGGCAAACAGCCGGACGAAGGATCTGAACATTGATCTCGACCAGATAGACTACGAGGCCGACGTCCTCGTGATCGGCGGCGGAGGCTCCGGGTCGTCCACCGCTATCATTGCCCACGAGAACGGGGCAAAGGTTATGATGGTCACGAAGCTGCGCATCGGCGACGCGAACACCATGATGGCGGAAGGCGGCATCCAGGCCGCTGACAAGCCCAATGACTCGCCGGTTCAGCACTACCTGGATGCTTTCGGCGGCGGACACTTCGCCGCTCAGCCGGATCTGCTCCGTAAGCTCGTCATGGACGGCCCGATAGCGGTCAAGTGGCTCAACGAGCTTGGGGTCATGTTCGACAAGAAGCCGGACGGCACCATGGTAACGGAGCACGGGGGCGGCACGTCGCGCAAGCGCATGCACGCGGCGCGTGACTACTCAGGGGCCGACATCATGCGGACGCTGCGTGACGAGGTGTTCAACCGCGAGATACCTATTGTGGATTTCACCGCCGCCATAGAGCTGCTGCTGGATGACAACGGCAACGCGGCCGGAGCCCTCCTACAGAACATGGAGACGGGAGAGCACTTCGTGGCCAAGGCCAAGACGGTGGTCATAGCGACCGGCGGCGCGGGCCGTATGCACTACCAGGGATTCCCGACGTCCAACCACTACGGCGCCACGGCTGACGGCCTGATACTGGGCTATCGCGCCGGAGCCAGGCTGCTCTATCAGGACACGCTCCAGTATCACCCGACTGGCGTCGCGTATCCGGCGCAGATCTTCGGCGCTCTCGTGACTGAAAAGGTGCGTTCGCTCGGCGCTCAGCTCGTCAACGTGGACGGCGTGGCCTTCATGAATCCGCTGGAGACACGAGACGTGTCCGCCTCCTCCGTAATCCGCGAATGCAGCACGCGCGGAAATGGAGTGAAGACGCCGGAAGGCTGGGGAGTATGGCTCGACTCGCCGATGATAGAAATACTGCTCGGCAAGGGAGCGATAGAGAAGCGTATACCGGCCATGCTTCGCATGTACGGAAAGTATGACATAGACATCAGAGAAGTGCCTATGCTGATCTACCCGACTCTCCACTATCAGAACGGAGGGCTTCAGATAAGGGCGGACGGCCGCACGACGAACGTGAACAACCTCTATGTCGCCGGCGAGGCTGTAGGCGGAATCCACGGGAGGAATCGTCTCATGGGCAACTCTCTCCTCGACATCATAGTGTTCGGCCGCAATGCCGGCAAGAGCGCGTCCGAGGCGAGCAAGAGCGTCCCGACGCCCGGCAGGCTGAACCTCAAACACGTGGAGCGCTATGACAAGGAGAGGGCGGAAGCGGGCATCAAGAGCGACATCTTCTCTCCAAAGCTGCTGCCGGAATACGCGCGCAAGGGGAGATAGAGAAGGCTGATTTATCCTCGAAGGAAGCGTAAGGGGCGGAGATTCGAAAGACCCCGGCGGTCGAGTGCCGTTCTGGTGATTCGGCCGGCGCTTCCTTAGAAATCAGAGCTTCCACAGGTCCCTGCGACATTATTGACGGAAGCCGCGTTGCTGCCTTTAGTTACTGACAAGGAGGGCTTTGCTTTGAGGGAGATAACCGCCGCGAGCATTACAGAGAAAATACGCGACATGTGTGTTGAAGCGAACTATCTGCTGCCGGATGACGTGTCGGAGTGCATTCGCTCCTGCCATAAGACGGAACCGTGGGCGCCGGCGCGCGACACCCTCGGCAGGCTGATAGAGAACATTGATATCGCTCGAAACGAGAAGATGCCGCTCTGCCAGGATACGGGGCTCACGTGCGTCTTTCTGGAGCTTGGGCAGGATGTCCATATCGTGGGAGGAGACCTCAATGAGGCTGTCCACGAGGGCGTACGCCAGGGGTACGCCGGCGGGTTCCTGCGCAAATCGGTCGTGGCCGATCCGCTGCACCGCAAGAATACCGGCGACAATACGCCTGCCGTCATCACGGTGGATATAGTCCCGGGAGACACCCTGACCGTCACTGTCGCGCCGAAAGGATTTGGCTCGGAGAACATGAGCCGCCTTAATATGTTTCCTCCGGCCGCCGGCGAAAAGGGCGTGAAGGACTTCGTCATCGAGACGGTGAAGTTGGCCGGTCCCAACCCCTGCCCCCCCATAGTGATCGGAGTGGGCATAGGCGGCACGTTCGACAGAGTGGCGCTTCTGGCCAAAAAAGCCCTGATGCGCCCGATAAACCGCAGGCATCCGGACAAGTACTACAGCGATATGGAGACAGAGCTGCTGGAGAAGGTCAACGCTCTGGGCATCGGCCCGCAGGGCTTTGGCGGAAAGACTACGGCGCTGGGACTCAACATCGAAACGCACCCGACCCACATTGCCGGATTGCCAGTCGCTGTTAACATCAACTGCCATGTCACCCGCCACGTCAAGGCAAAGCTGTAGAGGGGGGAGCGAGAGATGTCCGATCGAATAATTACGACACCGATTAGCAAGGAGACAGCGACGTCGCTTCGCGCTGGGGATACTGTCCTCCTGAACGGCGTAGTGTATACCGCGAGGGATGCGGCTCATGCCCGTCTCGTAGAGTTGCTGGACCAGGGCAAGGAACTGCCGATAGACATAAAGGACGCAGTGATATACTACGTTGGCCCTACTCCCGCAAAGCCAGGACAGGTTATTGGATCTGCCGGTCCCACCACCAGCTATCGCATGGACGCGTATGCGCCCCGCCTCATAGAGTTGGGACTGCGAGGGATGATAGGCAAGGGAAAGCGCTCGCAGGATGTCATCGACAGCATGAAGAAGTATGGCGCGGTGTACTTTGGGGCCATCGGAGGGGCCGCTGCCCTGATCGCGAAGACCATTGCCGAGTGCGAGATGGTCTGTTACGAGGATCTGGGGTCGGAGGCCATCCGCAAGCTGACGGTCAAGGATTTCCCGGCGACGGTGATTATCGACTCACTGGGAAACAATCTGTATGAAATAGGGGTCAAGGATTATATAAAGTCCGCTTGATCATCGAATGAAGATCCCCTCCTCGCCATATTATGACAGGGGGGGATCTTTTGATATGCTGTCGCCACTGTCAATCGTCAGGAAAAATGTCCGCTCGTCAACGCTGAGCTGTTTCAGACGGCCCACCGCCATCTTAATCTCCTCCGTCTTAGCCGCAATCATCTCGATCTCCTCCTCTCCCTCCGCCCCTATCAACCGGAGCCAGTTCAGAAGCTCGTCCTCCTTATCTGCCTTGGGGTTATTTTAGCGTGATTTCGCGGCGATAGCAGGAGGACGTTATCATAGACGCAGGGCAAATGTATCAGGATCGCTTAACGCATGGTAGGACTAAATTTGTAAGTTTCACGCTCAAAATGGACATGTGTGTGATAGCAATGCTTCACAGTATCTAATGCGTCTGCCCTGTCATAGACGGGTGACAGAGGTCAACAAATTGAAGTTGAAAAGCATCTTCAATTATGTTAAAGTTATGCACAGTCAAAAAATAGGCTTTCAAGTGAGGTGATGTTAGTGGTTTTTGCTGATATGCATTTATTAACTAGCATAATACAATTGAAACAGAAAGATGGAGACAGACAGACAGACAGACAGACAGACAGACAGACAGACAGACATTCTCTAAACAATTTCCCACTTCATCTCACTTTACTTCGCCTCGGCGTTCAAGGAGTATGCTATGGAATCTGAATTCACTCTAATGGATATAATCAATATCCTTGCAAAAAGAAAGTTC
>JAIRWR010000003.1 GCA_031268885.1 Synergistaceae bacterium | reverse complement strand
CGCCTTTTCTTTGGTGATTTCCGCCTCAAGCCGTTGACATTCATTTAAATTAGCCCTAAAATCATGCTTAGACAATTAAATACCTCCTTCGTTACGCCGCCTTTCGCCGGGCGGCTTTTCTTTTTCGTTACGCCAGCCGCGCGAGTCCTTCATCATCGAAGAGCCGCGCTTCATCTTCACGATAAAACCTCGCCAGCTCACGCCGGATATGCTTTGACGGCGCGGACTTGCGCCGCTCAACCTGCGACAACGCGCCGATGTTTATGCCTCTCGCTCGGGCACAAGTCCGACAGAGACAAGCGTCCTTTCTCTCTAAGCGCTCGCAATAGCGTCATTCTCGTTACCCCCCCTCCTATGGAATTTTCCAAAGGATAGCAACACCGTCAACATTAGTCAAGCCGACAGTGGGAAGAAGCCTTCTAAAAAATTTCTGCCAACTGGAGCAATGGTGGAGCAACGGATAAAAATAAGGGTTCAGGAGAAATTCCCTGAACCCTTGCTATAACTTGGTGGGCGATACGGGTTTCGAACCTGTGACCTCTTCCGTGTGAAGGAAGCGCTCTCCCGCTGAGCTAATCGACCTCTCACAACTATAATATCTATCATACAACATTGAATTGATTTTTTCAATACCCCCTCAAATCGCGTCCCTCAAACCGCGATTGGAGTACTTGGCAACGGCGCTGAACTCAGTAACAACGCCGATTCAAACAAGATCGGACTTTCATCCGTTGGGTGAATTTGAGGTACGCGGTTTGAGGGCATATCGCTGGTTACTTTACACTAAAACTCTTGCTGCCCCACTGCTTGCCTTTAAGAGGAACGCCGTCTACAAGTTCGACGAATCGTTCCCTGCACTTTGGGCACTTGTAGACCTCCTCCTTGTCGTCTGCTTCAAACTTATTGTCACATATGATACAACGATAGCGACGCATCTTTCAAACACCTCCTTATTATCCTTCTCGTACAGCCTGAATACGCGGTGGTACGATCTATTCGGAGACGATCATGTCATAGTCGGCGATTACTACGTCACAACCCTCTCTGTCTCAGCATAACTCTGGCCAGGCGCTATCCGCGTCGATAGATTACGGCCCGTGGAGAACGCGACCTTCTCCGGCATGGATGACATCTTGCGGACTTGCGCTTCGATAGAGACCACTCTCTTATTTTTCAGCCGGACGCGAACGTCCAGTTTTTTGCCACGCGCGCCAACCTCTCCGTCTGTCCTGGGGTTATTTTAGCATGATTTCGCGGCAAGAGAACACCACTACCCAGCATATGTTTCATCCAAATCAAAAGGCGTCAATCGCTCTGAAAGGGATTGTAATATCGGACTGCCCTGCCATCAAGGGCAGTCCATTCGCAAGGAGAGGCGTAAAAAATTTTTATGATAATACTCACAAATGTTGTTGACAGAACAAATCCATCATGCTATATTTTGGAAAATTTAAAAAGTTATACGCAACTAGCGTTTCACAAAAGTTCGTATTTTAAAATCGCGCTTTTTGATATTTATAACTTAGGGAGCGCCGGTTAAGCATCGGAAAAGAGACGAAACGAACAAAAAACAGGAGGAAAAATATGTATACTGTCGAAGAATTCGCGAAGCACTTTGATCTGGCTTATTTAGCGCCGAACTTTCAGGAGAAGGATATCATCGAAGCTTGTAATATAGCGAAGAGATACAAGGTGGCAAACGTAAATGTAAACTCTTGCTGGGCGGAGCTGGTTAAAAGAGAGCTCGAAGGATCGGGCGTAGGCGCGAGCGCGGTGATCGGCTTCCCGTATGGCACGGCCATTTCGAAGGCAAAATACGTCGAGCTCGAGGAAATGGTGAAGATCGGCTGTAAGGCATGTGATATGGTCATCAACATCGGCGCTATGAAGGACAAGAACTACAGCCTGGTGGAATCGGAGATAAAGGAGTTTGTCAGGATCTGCGGAAAAGACTGCGCCACCAAGCTGATCTTCGAGGTGGGTTTTTTGACGGACGAGGAGATCGCGACGTTGACAAAGATGAGCTGTTCGCTCGGCATAAATTACGTAAAGACGGCGACTGGCAGCCAGGCTTTTCCTGACATCAAACAAGTGCGCATCATGAGGGATAACCTCTCCGGAGACACTAAAATCAAGGTTTCAGGCGTCCCAAGAACGTTTACGCTCCCGGCGGTGCTATATATGTTCGAGCATCTTGGCGTTGCGCTAGTGGGAACCAGAAGCGCCGGGACATTGGTGGATGCTTATGGCAAGTACATCGCGGAGAAGAAATAGAGAAACAATAAAGCTTCCTCAGGAAAGAAACCGGTTTGGCCTGACGCGGCCAAATCGGAGAACTTACAGGATCGAATCTGCGGCGTATATTGAAATACAAATCCAGACAGGAGGAGTGCGTAATGCACACTGTTAATTACAGCATAAAGGCTTTGCCTGAGGAGACCGTGCGGATCGTTTCAAAGGATGAGGGTTATGTGAGGCGCGCGTGGGACAAAAAGATCAGCCTGGAGGAGTATAAATTCCTCAAGGAAAACGTTAAATTTATCGGGGTAAGCGACCGCTTCAGGCACGTCATAGACCTCTTCAAGGTGCCGGAGGGGGAGACGCCTCCCGGCTTTAAGATTGAGTACAACCTCGAGGAGGGGTCCCTGCTCGAAATAGACCTTGTTCGTGATATCTCATACGACAAGAACGGCAAGAAAAGGCCGACCAGTTTCATATTCTCCGCCGATACGGCAAATCCATACGAGATAGAACCGATAAAGAACATGATCGGCAACCTGACGTGCAACCCAGGAATAATTTACGACCTCTTCATCAACAACGAGAGAGCGAACGTCGGGCACAAATTCAAGACGAGAAACGAAGTCATGAACGAGATTGGGAATATTTTAGGCCCCGGATGTGATATAAGCGTCGAGGTAAACGACCCATTCGCCGACTTCAGCCAGATCTTGGAAGAGGTTGCGGAATTCAGGGAGATGCTGTCGGAGTACAGGGTCGTCATCAAAGTCCCGCACACCGGTCCCGTCAATAAGGACAACGTGAGTCAACTGCTCACCGGCAATAAAAAAATGTCCACGAGATTCGACTCCGGGCCGACCGCCGACTGTCTGAGGGGACACAACTTAGCGCTGAAGCTCAAAGAGCACGGATATAGGATCAACTACACGCTCATGTTCGAACCGTGGCAGACCGGCATGGCCCTGCAGGCAAAGCCCTACTTTATCAACAGCTTCATAAGGCAGAGGATGGGAGTCTCGACGTACATCAATGGGCTGTACGCGGCCTATCAGAAGACTAATGACGACAGGTTCCTGGAAAATCTCAGGAGCTTCCTCATCGAATGGGACTTCCTCTCCAGCGAGGAGACCAATGCGGACCTGAGGCTGGTCGAGAAGATCGCGAGGGAGACCGTCGCCTACAGAAAGATCAACGAACCGGAGGGGTATGACGGCATGGATGGCGTAAGGCACAACCTCCGCATGTTGAGAAACTGCAATCTTGACGACACCAGACTGATAATATGCAGCGTCGAGGGGACCAGAAACTACCCCGAGCTGGACAAACTCTTAGTCGAACCGGAGTTTGCTGATATGACCGACAAGATAGTAATTACCGCGGAGCCGGGCTATCTGGCGAAATTTACCGCCTCGCCGCAGGTGATCACATATCAGAGGAGATTTATGAACGCGGCGAAGGGGGAAAAGTAAGGAGCTATGACAATAGAGCAGACGGCTGTAAACGCTATTCGCATACTATCGGCCGATGCCGTCCAGAAGGCGAATTCGGGCCATCCCGGTTTCCCTCTGGGCGCTGCGCCTATAATCTATGAACTGTTCGCGAATCATCTAACGCATAACCCGAACGATCCGAGCTGGTTCAACCGCGACCGATTCATACTGTCAGCGGGACACGGTTCGGCCATGCTGTATTCCCTGCTCTATCTGTTTGGTTATCCTAAAGTGACCATCGATGAGCTGAAAAATTTCAGGCAGTTGAACTCTCTGACGCCAGGGCATCCCGAATACGGGCACACTGCAGGGGTCGAGGCCACCACGGGGCCCCTGGGCGCGGGCCTGGGGATGGCTGTAGGAATGGCTATGGCGGAAGCTCACCTCGCCTCCCGATACAACAGGGACGGCTTCAAAGTGGCAGATCATTACACATACGCGCTCTGCGGCGACGGCTGCCTGATGGAGGGCATCTCCTCAGAGGTCATGTCGCTGGCCGGAACCTTGAAGCTCGGACGCCTAATCGTACTGTACGACTCCAACTCCATAACGATCGAGGGAAGCACCGGTCTGGCGTTCACGGAAGATGTGACAAAACGCTTCGAGGCTTACAACTTCCAGGTACTCACCGTAGCCGACGGGACCGATACGTCCGCGATAGGAAGGGCTTTGGATCAGGCCAGGGCGGAGAAGAACAGACCGTCATTCATCAAAATTACGACAAAAATAGGCTACGGAGTTCCAGCCAAGGAGGGAAAGGCTTCCGCGCACGGCGAGCCGCTGGGGGCGGAGAATGTCGCTGCCCTCAGGAACAGCCTTAAATGGCCTCTTGCCGAGGCGTTCGCTGTCTCGGAGGATATTCTGAGCCATTACAGAAGCCTCGCCAAGAAAGGCATGGAAGCGGAGTCCAGATGGAACGATCTCTACTCAAAATACAGAGAGGCGTACCCGGATTTGGCCGAGCAGCTGCGCGCGAGTATCGAGGCGCGGATACCGGAGGATACGTTTGCCGACGAGACATCCTGGGTCAACGGAGCAAAGGCTGAGGCGACCAGAAACATCTCAGGGCGCATTCTAAACGAAGTGAAGGAGAAGATCCCATTCCTGATGGGGGGCTCGGCGGATCTGGCCCCCTCCAACAAGACTCTCCTGAGCGGTGTGCCGGACTTCTCCGCCTCGGACTACAGCGGGCGGAACATTCACTTCGGAGTCAGGGAGCTTGGCATGACCGCCATCGGAAATGGCCTGATCCTTCATGGAGGCGTGAGGGCATACGTGGCAACATTCTTCGTGTTTGCCGATTACATGAAACCCATGCTGCGCCTGTCCGCGCTCATGGGACTGCCACTCATATCCGTCTTCTCTCATGACAGCATCGGAGTCGGAGAGGACGGACCGACGCATCAGGCCGTGGAACAGCTCGCATCCCTCCGCGCGACGCCAAATATGGTGGTGTTCAGACCGGCGGACGAGATCGAAACGAGGGCGGCGTGGAAATTCGCGCTTACATCAAAGAGTACCCCTGTATCACTGGTCCTATCCAGACAGAACCTTCGGCCGCTTGCCCATTCCAACGCGAGCGGAGCGCTGAAGGGCGGATACATCCTCGAAAAGGAGAATGGTGACAAGCCGGAGGTCATCCTGATTGCGACCGGTTCCGAGGTCGATCTGGCCGTAACGGCGAAAGGCGAGCTCGAAGGCGGGGGACACAGCGTCAGAGTCGTCAGTATGCCGAGCGTGGAAGTATTCGAGAGTCAGGATGATTCCTATAAGGCCGAGATACTTCCGCGCGATGTCAGAGCGCGCGTCGTGATCGAAGCCGGCGTCAGCGCGTCCTGGGGTAGCTATGCCGGTCTGGACGGGGCGTATGTGACGCTGGACACGTTCGGGGAATCCGCTCCGGCGGATAAGTTGTTTGAAAAATACGGTTTTACCGTGAAGAACATAGTGGAGACCGTCAACCGTCTGATTAAAAGATGATTATCTGACTGTCGAACGGCCCGAGGCAAAGACGACGCGACGACCGGCGGTTCAGCGGGCCGAGTGGTTGTTTGTATGCCGCAAGACAAGCCAAGGGAAGAAAGACGAGTCGCCGGGGGAGAGAGAGAATGTCCAGTATTGCGATGGATGCGCCTCTGATACAACTGGACGGAGTGAGCAAGTTCTACGGTAAAAAACAGGCTCTGCGCGATATTTCGCTGACTGTCGGCAAGGGTGAGATCGTGGGCTTGCTGGGGCGCAACGGAGCCGGGAAGAGCACTATGCTGAACGTGCTGACCGGATATCTTCCCGTAAGCGAGGGGAGAGTTTCAATCGGCGGGGCGGATATGGCGGAGAAGCCGAGAGAGGCAAAACGGCACATAGGTTACCTCCCTGAGCTTCCGCCGCTCTACGATTCAATGACGGCGATGGAGTATCTCCGCTTTGTAGCGAAGATAAAGCGGATGAAGGATGCGGACATAGAGGGAGAAGCTGGCCGGATATGCGGGGAGGTCGGGCTTCTTGACGTACGGAACAGGCTTTTGCGAAATCTCTCGAAGGGATACCGCCAGCGCGCAGGAGTGGCGCAGGCCATGCTCGGCCGGCCGGACATACTGATTCTGGATGAGCCCACAGCGGGTCTTGACCCTAAACAGATAGTCGAGATCCGCTCCCTGATACATAATTTTGGTCTGGGCCGCACGGTATTGATCAGCTCCCATATACTGTCGGAGATCGCCGAAATATGCGAGAGGATCCTCATACTGCGGGAAGGAGAGCTGGTAAATGACTGCAAGATCGGCGAGATCGGAGCTTCGCTGGGAGAGATCGGAAAGCTGCGCGTTCGGGCGGCCTGCGAAGAGGACGAGTGCGAGCGGATTTTGCGAAACGTCGCTGAAATATCCTCCCTTCGCTTCATAGGAGTCGAGGAGGCCGGCTCCTCCGACTGGGAGATAGGGTATGACCGAGGCGGCGCGGATGTCCGCCCAGCTATTTTCGACGCGCTGGCGGAGGCGGGTGGAAAGTTGCTCATGATGAAGCCGGTAGAGGCGGACATTGAGGATATATTTTTGAGGATGACCGCCAGCGAGGAGCGTCACGAAACATGAGGGAAGGCCGATCTGATGTCAGAGGCCCGTTAGAGATGGAGAATTCACAGTGATCGCTGACCGCGGTAAGCGATAGATGAAGATGGGCCTGTTTCCGCGGTAACGGAGGAAGATATGACTGCGGTATTCTGCCGGGAGTGCCTGGAATATTTCAAGACAATGCTCGGATATGTTTTTATCTCGGCTTTTTTGTTTCTCTCCGGAGTCTCGTTTGCCGCCGGCAATATACTCACGCTCAAAGCCGAGTTCAACGCGACGCTGAACAACTGTATCTATGTGTTTATGATAACGTCCCCTCTTCTGACAATGCGTCTCTTGTCCGAGGAGAAGAAGACGAAGAGGGATCAGCTTCTTTTAACCTCCGGGCTTTCGACCACCGAGATCGTGCTCGGAAAGTTTTTCTCCGCGCTCTGCGTGTTTGCCGTAACCTGCGCGTTGACCTCCGTCTATCCAGTTATACTTTTCATGCTGGGATCGCCGGACCTGCCGCTCATACTGAACGGTTATCTCGGATTTTTCCTCATTGGGACGGCTTTTATATCCGTGGGGGTGTTTGTGTCGGCGCTCACCGAGAATCAACTGACCGCCGCGGTTGGAGCCTATGGCTTTTTGCTGCTCTTCCTGACCTTAGATCTTCTGATACCCAGGGTGAGGGTGAGCTGGATTTCCACGATACTGCGATGGTTCTCCCTGTTCAGGCGCTTTGCTCCATATCAGTTCGGTTCCTTCAGCGTGTCATCGACGGTTTATTATGTGGCCTTTTCGGCAGCGTTCCTCGCCTTCAGCATTCTGGCCATGGAAAAGAGGATGAGCTGAGATGGCGGCCTCTGACGAAATCACGCGGAAGATTGAGGGAGACTTCTGGAGCGGAGCGGCTAAGACGATGGCGTCACTTACGCGGAAGGGTGGCTTGTGGACTGTCGTCATGGCGGCGATTGTGCTGGCTTGCGCGATCCTGATAACGCTGCTGGCCGAAGAGTCCGAGGAGAGATTCGGACTCCACTGGGATCTGACGCGAAATCGTGTCTATTCCATAAGCGAAGCGACGAGGCGCGCTCTGGCTATCCTGGACCGGGAGATTGTGATCTATACCGTATACCAGACCGGCGAAGAGGATATGACGATAAGCGAGCTTCTGCGCCGCTATGAGATGAGTTCGCGCTATGTGACGGTCAAAAACATTGATCCGCTGCAAAGTCCGCTCTTTACGCGCCAGTTCGAGCAGGATGGCGGTCGGATCGAAAACAACTCGATCATAGTGACTAAAACCGGCGAGGAAGACGCTTACAGGGTGGTCCGGGCACAGAACCTGTACGAATGGCAGCTCGACGACAACCGCCTTTACGCGATTGGGCTGGTGGCTGAACAGCGGGTCACGTCCGCGATCCTGTCGCTGATGGGAGGCTCGCGGCCGAGGGTCT
>JAIRWR010000132.1 GCA_031268885.1 Synergistaceae bacterium | reverse complement strand
CATGTCGGCGATCACGCCAAGCGATCGTGTCATAGCCGCGCTATCCAGTTCGCCGCTCTGTTCATATCCCTCTCCGAGACGAGTTATAACGTTTCGGTCCAACAGTACGCTCAGTTCTCCGCCCGCGCGATCCGCGACCAGCAGCTTTATAGAATTTGTCCCAACGTCGATAATCGCATTGATTGACATTTTGCGCCGCCTCCATAAACCGCGCGTACTAAAAAAGCCCCCGGCGGACACTGGGAGCTGTAAAACACGCGCGCATACGAACTTATATCGGCCTGGCTTCTCTCTACTTTTTGATGAGCTTGTGCTCCACGTTTATGAAGTGAAGCATCTCGTCCAAGATCCTGTCCGCGTCGTCATATGAGACCTGACAAGTTCCGACAGCCTTGTGACCGCCTCCCCCATACTTGAGCATGAGAGATCCCACATCAATCGCCGATGTACGGTTCAATATGCTATAACCGACCGCAAATACACAGAACGCCTTATCCTTTCCGTCAAAGATGCGAATATTGATGTTCTGGTATGGGTAGAGCGCGTATACGACGTGTCTGTTGCCCACGTATGTCTCCTCCACATCGCGAAGGTCGGTGATAATGACGTCGCCCTCAGCCCTAGAGTATTCAAACATCATCTGCAGAAAGTGGGGTTTGTGTTCCTCGTAGCGACGCACCCGCTCTTGCACGTCATCGAGCATGAGTATCAAGTCAACGCTCTTTGTGAGAAGCTCCTCTATCAGCATAAGCATCAACTGGTAGTTGGAGATACGGTAATCACGATATCGCCCGAGCCCAGTACGCGGATCCATCAGGAACGAGAGCATTACCCACCTCTGCGGATTTAAGATCTCATCCCTCGTAAAGCTGGCGGAGTCAGCTTTATCAGCAGCTTCGAGCATCTCCTTGAAGCGGCCGAGTTTCTCATCCCCGCCGTAATATTCATATATTACCCTCGCACAGCTCGGCGCCGGCCAGCTGGCCCCCACATATTTACCCTCATCTGCGGCGCCTCTCTCCGATTCACTCGTGTGGTGATCGAACCAGATGCCGCACCCCGGCACATAAGGGATATTCACTAGTATGTCGTCGCCCGTGGTCTGCACCAACCCGTCCTGTATATCCTTTGGGTGGACAAATTTTATTTCGTCATACATCTTGAGTTCTTTCAAAAGAACCGCGCACATAAGTCCATCATAATCTGAACGAGTCAGGAGCCTCATGCGTCTACCTCCCACTGTCGAATTGAAGAGTATTATAACCTAAATTAGCGCCGTTGTGCCCAACATCCATCTGGCGATTCGATTGACACTTTCCAAATTCCATTATTAAGATGAACCATCATCGTTCGCACGCACAACGCAATTCAGGTTATGAGGGCAAAACTTCACCCTCAACATATTAGCATTATTCTGGTACAATTCACAATATGCAATATCAAAAAACATAAATTTTGGTCTTTTTGCGTCCCCCCTCACCTTGGCATGAAACGTTTCTGGAACCTTCCCGTTCCTCCGGAGCGGTAGACGACAGAGACTTCTTTGTTCCAAGGGCTGTGGGTCCTCGGGTCGATGGAGAGCGTCGCGTGGGATAACGCCAGATTCCTGGTGGACAGGAGCGCGTGCCTGAGCGCCTCTCCCTGGAAGCCAGGCGCCCTGTAAAGCGCGTCCGCTATCCACTGGATGGAATCATAGGCGAGCAACGCCCCCGCGAAGTCGTCCCCCGCGATTGTCTCGTTGTACTTGTCCCTGTAGCTGGCCTGAAACGAAAGGAGTTTAGCGTCATCCGGGTATGCCGGCACTATCCACCAGCTGTCGTCCGCCGATGCTCTCGATTCCTCACGGAGCGAATTGTCATACGCCATTCCAAGTATGGTTCCGCCGTAACCCAGCCTGCGAAGCATCGAGAGCACAGGGGCGGCGTCCAGAACGCGGTTTGATATGAATACGGCTTCGGCCCCGCTCGATACTATCTCGGTGGCCGAAGCGAGATCGATACCCCCCCGCCTCGTATAGTGCACCTCGCAGAGCACGCTTATACCGAATTCCTCGCACGATTCCACGAACGAATCGCGTATCTCCGCGGAGTCGTAGTCTCCGGCGTTCGAGATTAACGCGACATTCTTTCTGTTCAAACCGCGCGCCATAAAATACGCTCCCAATCTGCCCCAGTAAGTGTTGTCGCAGTTGGTTCGGAATGTGTACAATCTCGGTCTGTCGCCGCTTGTCATCGTGACTCCCAAGAGGCTCGACTCCGTAATCAGGAGGGGAACCTCCAGTTCGTCCGCAAGTTCGGCTATCGCGAGATTTACCACGTTGTCGCACGCTGAAACTACGGCGCTTATCCTGCCGTCCTTTATCATGGATGCGACCGCCGACTCGGCTTGCAACGGATCTTCCGGAATATCCCGGCCTAGGATGTGCATAGTCCTCCCCTTTACCCCACCTCGGGCGTTGATCTGGTCTATCGCCATCTGTGCCGCCTTGAGGCGAACTTGTCCGAACGCGGCATCCGCTCCCGACATGTGCGCAAGGAACAGCACTCTGTGTTCGCCGGACATTGGGTATCTTGACTCGGTTATGCGGATGAACAGCCATAAAAAGAGAGCCATTATCCCTAACAGCAAAAGACCGTTCCGGAGAGTCTTCCTTCTCGCCTGAGAGGCTCGGGGAGTCTTTGCCAGGGCTCCGTCGATCTTCCGAAGGAACCCTCTTCGCGCTTCTACCGGGCTTCCGTTTGATGGCGCTTCCTTGATGACCCGGCCAGAATTCAATATCTCGCCTATGGCATAAGTCGCCCAGGCCGCTGACGAAGGAACAAACCCGAGTTTATCTTGGAAGCGCTCCGCGATCTTCTCCTGTTCCGCCGAAAAATCGCCCGCGTTTGGAAGTCCCCCGTTTCTCGACAGCTCGCGCAACGCGAAACAGAGAACGAAAATCTCGCTCCTGCAATCCGGGCACATATCCTCCAGAAGCTGACCAAGCCGTTCAGGATCGTCAAGGAGCGGAATCCCAAATGTTCTGATCAGCTCGCGCGCTCTTTCAACAACCTTGTCGTTCAACAGTTCTCTCCCTCTCCGCTTCCGCTGTTTATTAAACAGAATGGACTAATCATACCATTTTTTGCCGTCCGTCGTTGTGGCCTTATTGAATGAATACGGGTATAATAGTATATAATGAGATCATGATTGGTTGAATTTACGCTTTTCTTGATAAACCGCGCATGTATGCGCATGCGCTACGCAATGGAAGGAGAGAATATATTGAGTACAAATTCTTCGTGTAAGATGAGGATTCTCGTGCGGGATCTGCTGAAATACCCGAATGGTTATCTTTCGAGGGATGTCTTGTCGCAGACCGGGGCTACGGTCCTCATCCCAAGCAGAGTCCCGATAAACAAGCTCATAGAGGGATTGGAGAACCCTCAGAGGATCGTCGATTCCCTTGAAAAGATGAGCGTGCGTTACCTCGATATCGAGATCCCTCAGGGGGCAAACGACGAGGATGTTATGTTGCGAGTCAATGAGTTCGACCCGTCTGTAACCATAATAGACAACGACGTCACCAAGAACGCGATGCTAGTGATGGAGGACATCTTCACCAATGTTACGATCAACGAAAAATATAGCATCCCTAAGGATGACATCGAAGGGCTGGGGAGAACTCTCTCCAACGAGGTGAAGAACGTCTCTCAAATCGCGCTGGGCCTGATGTCGTCTGACAGCGACTTATACACGCAGAGCCACGCGTTGAACGTATCGCTGCTTGCCGGATACATCGCTAAAAAGCTGGTCGAGGCGAAAAAGGCTTCTGAATCAATTATGGAAAAAACGACGCTCGCGGGGCTTCTGTTTGACATAGGAAAGACTGTCATACCTAAGGAAATTCTAAACAAAAGGGGATCGCTCAACGCGAACGAGATCGAGATAATGAAAGGCCATATAAACGCCAGTATCTCTATATGCAGGGAGTCCGGGATAATGGACAAGGATATCCTGGAGGGCATAGCGACCCATCACGAGAAGTACGACGGTTCCGGCTATCCCAATGGACTTGTGGGCCCGCGGATCCCCATCATCGGACGTATCCTCGCCGTAGCGGATACGTTCGACGCCATGACATCCCCGAGGGTATACAAAGCCGCCGTATCATCCAAGTTATCGTTCAACTTTATCATGAGCGCGAACGAGACGTCGTTCGATCCGGACATCTGTGAAATCTTCATAGCGGGCATGGGCGTGTACCCTCCTGGAAGCGTTGTGGAGCTGTCCAACGGGGTGACCGCGACTGTCGTCTCGATGTCGTCCGGCAACCTGCTGCAGCCCAAGGTTGAAATAAAAGAGAACGGTCAGCCCAGGGTGATAGACCTGGCAGCTGAGAAGCTGTTCATAAGACGTTCAATGGATGACGAGCCAGGCGAGAGGGCAGCCTCCTGAGCCCGGAGAGACCGATTTACGTTATATAGGCCTGAAGGATCGCCGTGAAACCGCGCGGGAGTCGTTTACAGACTCTCGCGCGGACTCCGCGGGTGGGTACAAACGATTTAAAAAACGCGCGACGATTTCATGTTAATGTGAGAACTTTGAACTCTCCAGTACATAACTACGCTTGGCTTTACTGGCCCGTTTTTTTATCGTCCCACCGGACGCCCATTACTCTCTTGTGTTCATCCGTCATTGGGGACATTGTGATCGTACTGTTATCGCTTTCAATCCGAAAACGTATCGAGAAGTGGACAAAATAATCTGGATACCCGTCCAGCGGAATCCAATAGGTAAGCCGCTCTTTGTCCTCTGTCTTTGAATGGTTGGGACATACGATGGTCTTTCCGCTTTTCAGCGCTTCATTCGCGAGACACGCGGTGTGTGGCCCGTCACAGCCCGTCCTCGCGCAAATGACGCCCGGTTCCAGATAATTTTCGTGAGCCTTGCTCACTGCTATCACCTCCCTGCTTCTGTGGACAAGGCTGACAGGGTCGGGAAAGTTATCCCACATAAGATGAAACGCGTCGGCTACTTCCTGAGACGGCATATTCCTGACTTCCATAAATTATTCCCCCTTCCGAGTCTTCACGCGATTTCCGCGCCCTCGTGATATAATTTTATTATCAGACAATAAAGATTCAAGTACGCAGATAAAACTTACATAGTAATTAAAAACATACTATTGGGAAGAGGCATGGAAAAGAGGCGTGAAGATGGGTGTTGAAAAAGATACTACGACAGGGCCAAATACAGAAAATTTAACGGAAGACTTGCCTTGTCCCATCCGGCACGCGCTCGGCATTGTCGGCGGGAAATGGAAGCTGCCTATCATCTGCGTACTGTCGTCCGGCGTTCCAGTGAGAAACGGCGTGTTGAAAAGGAAGCTGCGCGGCGGCATTACAAACGTAATGCTGGCGCAATCTTTGAAAGAGCTGGAAGCGGCGGGAATCGTACACAGAAAACAGTATAACGAAGTGCCGCCGAGGGTGGAATATACTTTAACCGAAATGGGAAAGAGCATACTGCCCGCGCTCCATGAGCTGGCGGATTGGGCGGCGGAAAAATTGCGGCGCGAAACGACGCGCGGCCTTTACTGCGATATCTGTTACGCGAAGTGCCCGACCAACCCCTCCGGAAAATCTGAACTCGAACGCATACCCGGCATCGGGAAAAACATGGCCCGACACCTGACCAACATCGGCTATGACACAATTGAATCACTGAAGGGGCAAGACCCTGAAAAAATCTATCTCAAAGACTGCTCGTATCAGGGCGCTAAAGTGGACAGGTGCGTCCTCTATGTCTACCGTCTCGCGGTTTATTACGCCGAAAACGAAACCCATGAGCCTGACAAGCTCAAATGGTGGAACTGGAAGGATTGAGCGGACGCGCTTGGATTCAACAGACGGAGGCTCGCCCACGCTCTTTACTTTACGAGTCCGCTGACTTGCCGTTCGCTCTCTCAAAGAAGCGGTTTATCAAATCAGGCTCCTTCATGAGAGGCCGCGCCAGGCCAAAGTAAGCTATATCAGTGCTGTTCAGTATCTCGGTCATCTTTTGAAAATCACGGTTGCCGCCGGTCAGAATTATAGACGCTCCCGTCACGGCAGCCAGTGCCTGGGCTTCATCTTTGAAGAAGGGGCCTGAGTTCTCCGGGCGATCCATCCAGTTGCCGCTGACTTCAATCGCGTCTATCCCACGACGCGAAAGCTCGCGGCCGACATATAGGCAATCTTCCAGGGAGACGCCCATATCGAAACCGTCGTTTACGTTGATCTTAACCCAAACCGGAAAGTCTCTCCCAACAGCTTCGCGGACTGCTTCGTAAGTTTCGATAAGCATTCTGGCCCGATTTTCCACAGAACCGCCGTACTGGTCAGTACGGCGATTGTAGTATGGCGTCAAGAACTGGCAGAGAAAAAACCAGTGCGCGGCATGGAGTTCCACTCCGTCGTGACCCGCTTTCTTTGCCCGGAGCGCGGCCTCGGCAAATTTCCGCGGGATCGCTTTTATCTCCGCCGCGCTTGCCTCCCTTGGAACCGCATTGGATTTCAGATGTTTGATCGCGCTTGGGGCGAGCAATACATCCCCGCGCCTGTTTCCTATAACCCAGGAACCGGCATATACCAGTTGCGAAATGATATTGGCCCCTGATTCATGAACGAGAGAGGTCAGCTCCTTATGCCCGTCTATAAAGGAGTCGTCATACAGGGAGAGGATGGGGTATAGACGCTCAGCCTCGTCGATCAGCGTGAACCCGGTAATGAGGGTTCCTGCGCCGCCTCTGGATAATTCCCGGTATACGCCGAGGATATGCCCGTCAACCGTCCCATCGGTGGTCTTCTCCCCGACAGCCGCCCGGATAAAACGGTTTTTCAAACTCAGCCCATTCAAAACAGTAGCGTCAGACAAGGCCTTCACGCATACCACCGTCCTTATAAAATCTATTTTGCCTGTCAAACCGATATCGCGCGACAGGCTGTATCTCACTGTTGTTTATTGTATTCTTTACGTCTCCGCGCGTTTCCACCTTGTGCCCTGAGGGGTATCCTCCAGGGTTATCCCTCTCTCGGCAAGATCCTTTCGGATCTCGTCGGAGCGCGAGAAGTCCTTCTGCTTTCTGGCCTGGTCTCGCTCCCGTATCAGGGCTTCGATCTCGCCAGGCTCCACATCGCCGCTCCCGGAGCACATCGACCCTATCTGAAGTATGCCCATGATGTCATCCGCGCTTCGCAGAAAAGCGGCCGCGTCTTCAGCCGCCTCATAGTCCACGTCGCTGTGTCCCGCGAAGGATATGTTGGCCGCGCGGATGACGTCGAACACGGCGCCGATCGCGCCAGCGGTGTTGAAGTCGTCATCCATGCAGACCGCAAACAGCTTGCGGGCCTTGGATATCTCGCCGCGCAGCTCTTCGTCCCGCCTGCATGTGGCCGTTCCGCGCCGGCGCCCCGATATGGCGTAGGATATCTCCGTCCAGCCGTTGCGGAGGCGTTCGTACGCGTTCTTCTCATGTTCCAGCGTCTCCATCGAAAAGTTTATGGGCGAGCGGTAGTGCGCGGAGAGCATGAAGAGCCTCACCACCGGCGCTGAGAACTTCGCGAGCACGTCCCTGACGGTGAAGAAGTTGCCCTGGGACTTCGACATCTTTTCACGATCGATCATGAGATAGCCGTTGTGCATCCAGAATCGGGCAAATGTCTTTCCATGGGCCGACTCGCTCTGGGCAACCTCGTTTTCATGATGAGGAAAGATAAGATCACTGCCCCCGCCGTGTATGTCTATAGTCTCTCCGAGATACTGCCGGGCCATGGCGCTGCACTCGATATGCCAGCCTGGACGGCCCATGCCCCACGGGCTCTCCCATGCCGGCTCGCCAGGCTTCACAGCTTTCCAGAGCGCGAAGTCGAGCGGGTTGCGCTTGCGCTCGTCAACCTCGACCCTCGCGCCGGAGTCGAGGTCCTCGATGTTCTGCTTGGAGAGCCTTCCATACCTTGGGAACGTGCTGACTTCAAAATATACGTCGCCGTCAGCCTCGTATGCGTGTCCTCCTTCGACCAGCCTGCCTATCAGCTCGATGATCGATGGGATCTCGCGCGTCGCCCTCGGATTGTGAGTCGCCCTCTTTATTCCGAGGGCGTCGGCATCCTCGTAGTACGCGGCGATAAACCTGTCCGCGAGCTCGTCCACGGAGATTCCAAGCTGACGCGCTCTCATTATCATCTTGTCGTCCACGTCGGTGAAGTTCTGCACGTAGTTCACCCTGTAGCCGATAGACTCGAGATATCTCCTCAGAACGTCGAAAACTATGAACGGTCTCGCGTTGCCAATGTGAAAGTAGTCGTAGACCGTCGGGCCACAGGTATAAAAATTCACCACCCCTGG
This sequence comes from Synergistaceae bacterium, assembly GCA_031268885.1. Taxonomy (GTDB): domain Bacteria; phylum Synergistota; class Synergistia; order Synergistales; family Synergistaceae; genus JAIRWR01. The sequence continues at coordinate 9,999 of JAIRWR010000132.1, read as the reverse complement.
TTCGAGCGGCTCGAAGTTCTCCTTTCCGGCGGTCATATCGTTATACAATTGTAAACTCAAGCGAGGCTGCACCTCCCGTGAAATTGTGTCGTTCCGTGCCGTATTATACTATCAATCGGGACAAGCGGCATATCTCTCATGGCTTACGGACATATTTTTTATGCCGGTTAGTAATCGCGTCTCCGCAAGGCGCGGCGCCGATCCGCCGCGGCATTCTCGCTCGGGAGCGCCGCTCAAGAGACCGATGTTCCTTCACTCGGCGCATCTGATGTCACGAGCGGACATTATCGCTGACGAATAACAATAGGTTTGAGAAGTTGTTGACGCGCCATGATATACAGTATAAAATGCTCATGTTAAAGAGTCGGGGTGGCGGAACTGGTAGACGCGCTGGATTCAGGATCCAGTGGACGAAAGTCCATGGGGGTTCAATTCCCCCCCTCGACACCAAACTACGTTAGCGGCCTGCCTTTTACGCAGCTCTTTTTTGGATAGCAGCCGATTCTTTCGAGATGTCCGGCTAAGATTTCAATGCCCTTTTCAACTGGAGTGAGGTGTGGCTCGAACGCGGCGTCGATGATGAAGACGGCTTCCTTCGTCTGGTCTGTAACGCCAGCGAGCCGTGTGTCCCTGTGATTCCAGAGCCAGCAGCATATTTTTGTCTCGTCCGCGTAGACGATGTTGCGCGGATTTACGTCGATCTCCTCTCCTTCGGCGCCGAGAGGGAAGAACTTCTCTTCTGGTCTGCCATAGCGGAGAGTTATCATGCCGTTTACCTTAGATGTGTCATGGGCCCCCATGGCGAGAAAAGTCTGTACCGACGCGCAGTTGTAGCAGTCAACCACGCTAGATACGCTCCATAGGCCTGAGCCCTTCAATACGCGCCTTGCGAGAGCCTCCAGAGACGAACGGTACTTGCTTGGCTTCGCGCCCATAGCGCCGTAGACGGATCTCCACGCCGCTATATCCGGCTGCGTAGCAAGGTTTTCCTCGGTTACTCCGCGTGAAGCCAAGATGCCGGCGAGGGAAACTTTCAGCTCGTCCACATATGGGTGTTCGGATCTAACCACAATATCCGCTGTCAAAACCCCGATCCTGACGTCAGGGTAAGCTCGCTGAACCTCAGGATCTATCGTTATGTCCGAGAATGGCATGAAACTCACTCCCTCATGAAGTTGTAGAGGAATTGATTATATCAGATACCTAACAGGATCAAGCGCTGACCTGAGCAGCGCTGGCCCGTGGTTCGCGGATGCGTGTACGGTACTTGACAAGGAGCTGATTCATTCATATAATAATATAAATCATACGTAAATAGTATGTTATTAAGCTGGGGGCGTTATTCAATGGGAGGAAAACTTAAACAGATTGCCATCTATGGGAAGGGGGGCATTGGAAAGTCCACTACAACCTCGAATCTGAGCGCGGCTTTATCGATGATGGGTTTCAAGGTCATGCAGTTTGGCTGCGATCCGAAGAGTGACTCTACTAATACGCTGCGCGCCGGACAATATATCCCGACAGTCCTCGACACGATTCGAGAGAGGACCACGGTTAAAGCTCTCGATGTCATTCATGAGGGGTTTAACGGCATTTACTGCGTCGAGTCCGGAGGACCCGCGCCGGGTGTCGGGTGCGCTGGCAGGGGCATAATCACCGCTGTGGAACTCTTCAAACAGCAGAAGGTCTTCGAGGAACTCGGCCTGGACTTCGTGATTTACGACGTGCTGGGCGACGTCGTCTGCGGAGGTTTTGCCATGCCCATTCGGGAGGGAATAGCCGAACACGTATTTACCGTATCGTCCTCCGATTTTATGAGCATTTACGCGTCGAACAACCTTTTCAAGGGGATAAAAAAATACTCAAACTCAGGAGGCGCGCTCCTGGGGGGCGTAATCGCGAATTCTGTTAACGCTGGTTACTCGAAGGATATCATTGATGACTTTGCCTCGCGGACAAAGACACGCGTTATGGAGTATATACCGCGCTCCATAACGGTGACGCAATCCGAACTCAAGGGCAAGACGACTATAGAGGCGGCCCCGGATTCCGTTCAGGCGAAAATCTACCTGAGACTTGCGGAAAAGATAGCGGCGCACGATATATCTGAAACCCCATCGCCTCTGGAGATTCATGAGCTGCAGGAGTGGGCCGCGGAATGGTCGGACCAGGTATTGGCGCTCGAGAGCGGCGTAGTCAGCGGCGGAATCAAGGCCGGTATCTGAGGCGAAAGGAGACCCGTTATGGTCAAGGCGGCAGAAAGTCTCACGGATCTCATCGGTAACACGCCACTTTTGCGGCCCTCGCGATTTACGGAGGGCAGCGGGCTCTATGCCTCGCTATATCTGAAGCTCGAGTATTTTAATCCAGCCGGGAGCGTGAAGGACCGAATCGCGTTCAGCATGATAACCGACGCGGAGGAGAGAGGCATTCTGACTCGCGATTCCGTCATTATCGAGCCGACCAGCGGAAATACAGGAGTTGGTATCGCGTTTGTGGCTGCCGCGCGCGGTTACAGGGTGATCCTCACTATGCCGGAGACGATGAGCGCGGAGCGCCGAACCCTCGTAAAAGCGCTTGGAGCTGAGCTTGTGCTCACCCCTGGCGCGGAGGGCATGAAGGGCGCGGTCCGGAAGGCGGAGGAATTGTCGGCGCTGATTCCAGGCGGCATAATTCTCCAGCAGTTCGAAAATCCATCAAACCCCGCTATTCACTACAAATCGACGGCAGAGGAGATTTGGGCCGACACCGGCGGCGAGGTGGACATATTCGTCGCTGGCGTCGGCACCGGCGGAACGGTGACTGGGGTCGGACGAAACCTCAAGGACAAGAAAAAGACGGTACAGATAGTAGCGGTGGAGCCTTTCGAATCCCCTGTACTTTCAGGCGGGCCGCCCGGACCTCACAAAATACAGGGCATAGGAGCCGGTTTTATACCGCGAGTCTGCGACATCGGACTCATCGATGAAATCTACAAGGTACGATCACAGGAGGCTATCGATACATCCCGGACGCTCGGACGCAGAGAAGGCCTGCTCGTCGGCATCTCTTCCGGCGCGTCCGCGTTTGCCGCCGTACAAGTCGCCAAGCGCCAGGAGAACGAGGGAAAAACAGTAATCGCTCTCCTGCCGGACACCGGAGAGAGATACTTATCGACAACCCTGTATCAGTAAGAGTCAGGCGACGCTATCCTCGAATTAAAGGGAAGAGGTGTTTTATTTGACGTCCTTTGTTGAAAGACCGCGTTCCGCGTGCGCTCTGGCGGGAGCGCTCAGCGTAATCAGCGCTCTTCCGGAAGTGATCCCTATTGTCCACGCTTCCATGGGGTGCGGCGGCAATTTAAGCGGCGCGAACTCTTTTGGGGCTGGTTACTGGGGGGCCGGATACTGCGGAGGCGGGAGCATACCGACGAGCGCTATCACGGAGACAGAGATAGTCTTCGGCGGCAATGACAGGTTGAAGGAGGAGATAGAATCGGCCTTGGAACTCATAGACGGGCAGCTTTACATAGTCACTACCGGTTGTATGACCGAGATGATCGGAGATGACACGAGGGGCGTGACAAACGATTTCACGGCGGACGGCAAGCCAGTAATAGCTGTCAGTACCCCCAGTTTCAAGGGCGACTCTTATGCCGGCTATGAGATTGTGCTGAAAGGGATATTCAACAGTTATCTGCAAAAAAAAGAGAAGAAAAATCCAAAATTAGTAAACATCTTCGGTATTATCCCAGCATACGATCCTTTTTTCAGGGGAGACCTCGAGGAGATAGCGAGGTTGATTCGAGCGCTGGGACTTGAGGCAAACACGTTTTTTACGCCCGATCAGACGTTTGAAAACGTGAAGAGCGCGCCCTCCGCGGCGCTCAACATCATCTTTTCGCGCGTATGGGGAACTTCTTTCGCGGAGGAGTTCGAGAAAAAGCACGGCACACCGTACTGGATAACGGAGCTTCCTGTAGGTCCGGAGGCTGCTGACGCGTTTTTATCCGGACTCGCGGAGAGGACAAAAATACCAGATTCACTGGTAAGAGAGGTGATCGATAGGGAGAATGACATTTATTATGGTTATTTCGAGCGCACAGCGGATGTATTCAGCGACTCCGACTTTAAATATTATGCGGTTACGGTGACAAATTCCAATTATGCCATTCCCGTGGCCCGTTATGTCCAGAACGAGCTTGGCTGGGTGGTTTTGGATGTGTTTGTGACCGATCAGCTTCACGACCTCCAAAAAAACAAGCTTCTTCACGCGTTTGAAGAGAGCGGTATAGACGACGCCGATCTCCTGTTTGAGACGGACACCAGCGCCATTGACCGAGCTATGACTCAGCGCCGCCCCCAGAACAGGGGCGAACGATTCCCAGACGCTTACAGCCCTCTCTTCATACTGGGCAGCTCCCTTGAAAAGGCAGCCGCGCGGCGAAACGGGGCCGCTCAGCTTTCTATCAGCTTTCCAGCTTTCAATCGAATGATCGTAGATAGGGGCTATGCCGGTTACAGGGGCGGCTTGCATCTTTTCGAGGATATCGTGGGTTCGCTGGTATTTCCAAAAGGATAGGAGGATGTCAATGTCTTATTACGAACAGATTATGCCGCCTGTTCGGGATCAGCGGCTTAAGATCGGAGACAGTTTTGCTGGAAACGCGCGCGAGATGATCGAATGCGCGAAATCAGGCTGTATGCTACGGCACAACCGACTCTTCTGGCAGACCGGGGCGTGCCAGATGTCGCTCTCGCTCATGATGGCTTCTACCGTGGAGAGGTCTGTGATAGTGATGCACGGTCCGATAGGCTGCGGAGCACAGCTTCACGCTCTCAGCGTACAGGGCAATAAGGGGAAATCCAAGAGAGGGAAAGCGCCCGTCCCTCCCGTATGGTTATCCACAAACCTGCAGGAGAGCGACGTAATTGGAGGAGGCGAGATCAAGCTTCACAGGACTATCGAATACGCCGACCGCGAGTTCAGGCCGGAGATTATATTCGTGGTCTCAACCTGCGCGCCCAATATCATCGGAGACGACGTCGAGGAGATCGTGAGGAAAGCCCAGGAATCCTCCGCGGCTCATGTTGTCAGCCTGCACTGCCCAGGCTTCAAGTCTCGCGTCGTGGCAAGCGCTTATGACGCCTTCTATCATGGGTTGCTCAGACATCTGCCGCTTACGCCGGAACCGTGGCGTGATTTTATCCCGAACACGGCCGGCGGACAGCGCGACATCGGCCAGGTTGAATATGAACTCGTCAGATCGAGGACTATCAACCTGTGGAACGCGACCTCCATCGGACCGGGCGACGAGGAGGAGCTTATACGCCTGTTAGGAGCGTTAGGGTTGAAGGTAAGGGTGTTCGCTGAATATTCGAGCGCAGATGAACTCAGGCAAGTCAGCCAGGCCGCCCTGAACGTGAGCATGTGCAATGTACACGACGATTATATGCTCTCATTTTTAGAGGAAAAATTCGATATTCCTTACATAATTGTCGGGATGCCGATTGGATTCAGCGATACCCGCCAATGGCTCAAATCCATCGCCGCGCGCTTCGGTCAGGAGGAGGACGCCGAACGTCTGGCTGACCATGAGGAGGAGCGCGCGAGGAAGGCGATAGGCCCGTTTCTGCCCAAAATTCAAGGCAAACGGGTTCTGTTGTGCGGAGGCGTTGTTAGGGTGGGAACGGAGGCCATCTTTCTCAAGGAACTCGGGATGGACGTCTTGACTCTGCGCGCTTTCCACTATGAGAGCGGGGCGGAGGCGATCTATGAACGAGTCTCAGAGAACTTTCCAAATACCAGGATAGCCGTCAGCAACCAGTCTTTCGAATTCTGCAACCAGATTAAAAGACTCAAACCGGATCTGGTTATCTCTCATAACGGAACACAGGGAGTATTGGCAAAACTAGGCGTGCCGTCCGTGCAACTATTTGACGTCGATAGATCGTTCTTTGCTTACAACGGGCTGTTCTCCCTGTTACAGCGCATCGTCTTCGCGTTCAAGAATACGTCTTACCAGAAGCGCCTTAGCGCGCACGTCAAGTTTCCATATCGCGAGTCGTGGTATGACAGGGATGCTTTTCATTATATCAAAGACTAGGAGGCTTTTCGCAATGAAAAAACACGTTGTGCTCTTGTACGTTCTCCTCGCCCTTTCGCTCCTTCCGATGCTGCCGCGAGAGCTGTCGGCGGCCGGAAGCGATGTAGATCTCAGCCGTTTCTCCAAGCTGAGCGACGCCGAATATGAAGCAGCCTACAAATCGGAACCGGCCTCCGGCCGCGTAATCAACATTGGGTATGACGGCGGACTCTGCCAGGCTTCTATACCTATCGCGCAGAATAAGGGCTTTTTCGCGGCCGAGGGGTTGGACACAAAGCTCACGCGCTCCGAATCGCCCAGGGACGCCATAGCTGGCGGAAAGATCGACACATCCGCTGGAATGATAGCTGCCTGGCTGAAGCCGATAACCAACGGAGTGGACATAGTGTTTACCGTCGGACTCCACACCGGCTGCGCATCCGCTATCGTGCTCACGGACTCCGGCATCAAATCGTTCGAAGACATCAAGGGCGATACAATAGCTATCAACGGCGGCATCGGAGGGGTATATCACAATATAGCGTTTCGTTTCGTCGCTCACGACGGTTTCAAGGCCACGGACTTCAGGTGGAGGGATTTTCCGGCGGACCAGAGTCTTCTTGTATTACAGCGAGGAGAGGCAAAGGTAGCGGTGCTGTCCGATCAGCTCGCCGAGAGATGGGTTCAGGAAGGTCTGGTCCGCCGTATACGCTCGCTTACGTTTGACAAGGATTTTGTTGATGAATCCTGCTGCGTTATGGGCATCTCCGGAAAATTTCTCAACGAGAATCCAGTCACCAGCGAAAAGATTACACGCGCCATATATAAGGCAAGCCTGTGGTTGAACGAGAGCGAGGAGAACAGGCGGGAGGCCGCGCGAATACTCCTCGATGGAGGACATATCAGCGGCGCGCCGGAGTACGCTCTCTCCCTTTTGAATATGTACCGCTTTGGGCTTGATAACGAGACGACCGAGAGATCGCTTTACGACTCGGTGGATGAGTACAAAGCGCTGGGCGTTCTGGATGAGAAGGTTGACGCGAACGAGCTGAAGAACGTGATTTGGAAGCCGTTGGACCTCGACAGGATAACTAAGAAGTAAGATGACTGACAAAACAGCCTCCCTGACAGCCGAGCCTGTTTCGGCCGCGGACGGGCGGCGTCTCGAAAGCCGCGCTCCCACCCCGTGGGAGCTGCGGCAGATAGAGGCCGCGCCAAAATCTAAGAACAGGATAGCGGCAGATCGCGCGATATGCACGCTCCCGCTGATAATAGCCGTGATCGTCGTCGCGCAGTACAAGATGACGCCAAACCTCAATGACGCGGCGACAACGAATCTCTATACCGGATTTATCCTTTTGATGACGTCTCTTGTGCTTATCAAGTATATCAGGTCGTTTTTTTCGAAAACATCTTTCGAGAGACTGCTGGAGAGAGCGCCGCTATACTCCGTTGGCTTTCTTCTGTTCGCTCTCTATGACTACGCGACGCTCAAGACCGGGATTCTTCCGCTGCCGTATTTTCCATGGCCTGACCGCATTTTAAACGGAATTTACGAGGACAGGGTTCTTCTGCTTGATTGCGTGAAAAATTCACTGATCCTGCTCTTCTCAGGCTATTTCGCCGGCGCGTCCATCGGCCTCTTCACCGGCCTCTCCGCTGGCTTGTCGCGGCGGGTGCGCTACTGGGTTTTGCCCCTGGTCCAGGTGCTTGGGCCAATACCGTCCACGACGTGGCTTCCCATTATACTGATCGTCGCGGCATCACTCTTCGGTGGGAGCGTCTTTCTCATAGCCCTCGGCGTCTGGTATCCGTTAACTATGACGTCGATGCAGGGCGTTTTGAACATCCCAAAGGCGAACTTCGAAGCGGCGCGTATTCTTGGCGCCAGCAAGGCCAGATTGCTGTTCAGAGTGGCTCTGCCCGCCGCCATGCCGAACATATTTCAGGGGCTTACACAGGGAATGAGCGTGGCGTGCACCGCGCTGATGGTTGCCGAGATGATGGGCGTTGAATCCGGCCTCGGCTGGTATATCAATTGGCAGAGAGGCTGGGCGGAGTTCGCCAAGATGTACGGGGCCGTTATCGTTATCTGCGTAACGTTTTCTATCGTAAACTTTTTGTTATCCTTCATCAAGCGGAGGGTGCTGCGTTGGCAGGAGGGGTATTGGAATTGACGGCGCGGGCCGGGCATATCTCAATCAAAGATGTGACAAAAATTTTCGCGAGGACGGACCTGAACGCCACTCTAGTCGCCCTGGAGAGCGTCAGCATGGAGATAGAACCGACCGAGTTTGTATCCATAGTCGGAACTTCGGGCTGTGGAAAGTCAACGCTCCTGCGCATCATCGCCGGGCTCGAAACTGTCACCTTCGGACAGGCGTATTGCGACGGCGAACCGATTTCCGGCACAAATCCTAAGAGGGGGCTTGTGTTTCAGGAGCACTCTCTCTTTCCGTGGCTCTCGGTGCGCGACAATATCGCGTTCGGACTTCGTGCCGCGGGAAAGTTTAAATCCCTGGCAGGACTGGTGGATAAATTGATTTCGTTAGTCGGCCTCTCGGAGTTCGCCAACTCCTACCCTCATCAACTCTCCGGAGGCATGAGGCAGAGGGTATCGCTGGCAAGGGCGATTGCGGTCTCTCCAGACGTCCTCTTGCTGGATGAACCACTCGGCGCTCTCGACTCCTTCACCAGGATGAACATGCAGGACGAATTGCTGAAGCTCTGGCATGAGCATAAAAACACCATGATACTCATAACCCACGACGTTGACGAGGCGATATACCTCTCTCAGCGCATCTACATAATGTCACCGAGGCCTGGAAGAATCGCCGGCGAGATACCGCTACGCATGTCGTATCCGCGAAACCGAAGTTCATCGGAATTCGTCAATGTGAGAAACGAGATACTGCGTAAGCTTGATTTTGCGAAAGAGGAGCAGGTGGAGTATAATTTATAGTAGTGGTTCACCCTCTGGCAGATCTATCCGATCAGGAGTATAATTCTAAAGTCGAGTACAGCCATCCACGATGGCAAGCCATCACCAAACGGAATGAAACTCAGCGATCTTGAGCTGATTTTCATAATGGTCTGTGAAAGGAGGAGATTTCATGTTCAAAAAATTAAGTGCCCTTATCCTGTGTACACTGCTCTTCACGCTATCTTCATTATTCTGGGTATACTCGTCGTGGGGAGCTGAGAAGCCTTGGATCGCCATTGATTTGGTCCCCAAAATCGGCGGCGGGGATTCGGTGCGGGGTCATATTGGTCTTGGCAGCGATGGAAATTATAATAATTACAGGATCAGCATGGCGCTTGAAGTTGTTCGAGGGGATAAAAGTTGGGCCCCGAAACCGACCGCCGGCCAACCTGTCGTCAGGATAGACGCGAATGGGAACTTTTCCTGTAATTTCGTCTCAGGCGGTAGCGACCGCATTGCGGAACGGCTGTATGTTTATCTGATTCCAGCCTCATTCATTCCCAATGGAGATACCAACCGCACGGAGAAGGAGTCGCTGGACGTCGTCATAATCGATCGCTATGAGGAGAGGGTGGATATTCGGCAGAAGTACCCGGACGCGTTGAAACATCCAATGCGCGTGAAAAAACTCTCTCTTAATTACTCGCCGTATACGGGGGCGCTCTCGCCGGAGATAAACAGCCCCATCTCCGCCGAACATGTACGCCGGCAGTTAGCGTTGATCCACCCATATACCGATACGATCAAAATTTTCGGGGTCACTGGGGAACTCAACAAGATATATAAGATAGCCAAGGAAGAGTTCAATTTTCGAGTCATCGCAAGTTGTTGGATTGACAAAGACTCCTCCGCTGATGACATCAGAAATGAATTGGACACTCTGATCGGCTTAGCTGACAGTGGGTATATAGATATCGCTCTTGTTGGCTCCGAGACAGTATACCGTGACGAT
>JAIRWR010000009.1 GCA_031268885.1 Synergistaceae bacterium | reverse complement strand
CCAAGACGCGCCAGCGTCTTTGTTATGGCCGCTGTCAGCGTCGTCTTGCCGTGGTCTATGTGCCCGATCGTGCCGATGTTCAGATGCGGCTTGTTTCTCGCGAATTTCTCCTTTGCCATTTTTTTCTGCCTCCTAAATTTGAATTGCCAAAATTAAACCTTCGAGCACGTTAAAGCTCACCCCAAAACTCTCGCGGCAAATCTCCCGAAACTCCCTGAAGACTGATTCAGTATCAGAGAACCCAATGGGCGGAGATTCAAACCCATAACCTCTCCTCATTACGAAACAATTCAGCCGTTATTCTTGCCATTCAAATCAACGCTTCTCTATAATTTCATCGCTTCAGCAGCTTCTCGGCCACATCATGCGAAACTTCCTCATAGTGGTCGAATGTCATCGTGTAGGATGCGCGTCCCGATGTCTTGCTACGAAGGTCGGTAGCGTATCCGAACATCTCGGCCAGCGGGACGAAAGCCTTGATAACCCTGGCGTTCGCTCTAGCGCCCATGCCCTCCACCCTGCCGCGTCTGGACGAGAGATCCCCTATAACATCGCCCATGTACTCCTCAGGAACTACGACCTCGACGCTCATTACGGGTTCCATAAGAACAGGGTTTGCCGCCCTCATCGCGTCCTTGAACGCCATAGATCCCGCTATGCGGAAGGCCATGTCGGAGCTGTCCACATCGTGATAGCTGCCGTCCACCAGGCTGACTCTGACGCCTATCACCGGATAGCCACCGAGTATTCCGTTGTTCATCGCTTCCTCTACGCCCTTTTGGGCCGCTGGTATGAACTGTTTGGGTATTGTGCCGCCCACGATCTTGTCCGCCCACTCGAAACCCTTGTGACCCTCCAGCGGCTCGATCTCCAGAACAACGTCGCCATACTGACCATGTCCGCCGGACTGGCGTACAAATCTGCCCTGAGCGCGCCCGGATGATTTTATAGCCTCACGGTACGCGACCTGAGGCCGCCCCACCCTTACTTCCACATTGAACTCTCTCTTTAGTCTATCGACTATGATCTCCAGGTGCAATTCGCCCATTCCGGCTATCAGCGTCTGCCCGCTCTCCTCATCCACTGACGCCCTGAACGTCGGGTCCTCTTCGGACAGCGCTTCGAGGCCCTTGGCGAGTTTTATCTGATCGGCCTTGCTCATGGGCTCTACCGCGAGATCGATGACGGGATCGGGAAAGACGAGGCTTTCGAGAATCACCCGCGAGTCCTCCGAGCAGAGCGTATCGCCGGTTCTAACCTGCTTCAGGCCGGGGATCGCGACAATCATGCCTGCCCCGGCGGACTCCAACTCCTCTCTCTTGTTGGCATGCATACGCAGTATCCTTCCGACGCGCTCGCGTCTGCGAGTCGTAGAATTGTACACCGCGCTGCCGTTCGATATCATGCCGGAATAAATCCTGCAGAACGCGAGCCGGCCCACGTATGGATCGACCATTATCTTGAAGGCCAGCGCGGCGAAAGGAGCGCTCTCATCCGGGTTTATACATACTTCGGTCTCCGGATCGTCCGGGTGTATGCCATGAACCGGCGGTAGATCAAGCGGGCTTGGCAGATAGTCCACAACCGCGTCTAGAAGCGGCTGCACTCCCTTGTTCTTGAACGCCGAGCCACATAGGACAGGGACCAGTGAGAGGGATATGGTGCTTTTGCGCAGCGCGTCCTTTATCATCTTGACCGAGACATCCTCCCCCTCCAGAAAGAGATTCATGATGTCGTCGTCGAAGTCCGACAGGGACTCCAGCATCGCGTCGCGGGTGGACTTTGCCTCCTCCATCAGTTCTGGGGGGATATCGACCTTTCTGTAGGTCTGTCCCAGATCGTCCTCATAAACTATCGCCTTGAACTCAACGAGATCGACCATCCCGACAAAGCCATCCTCCACGCCTATCGGTATCTGTATCGGCACAGTCCTCACTCCGAGCCTTGTCCTCATATCGCTTACGACTGCCATGAAATCGGCGCCTACTCGGTCCATTTTGTTTATGAAGGCCACCCTCGGCACGTGATATTTATCAGCCTGACGCCACACTGTTTCGGACTGGGGCTCGACTCCTCCCACAGCGCAGAAGACCGATACGGCTCCGTCAAGCACTCGCATTGAGCGCTCGACCTCGACCGTGAAGTCCACGTGCCCGGGCGTATCAATTATATTGATAAGAAAATCACCCCAATGGCACGTCGTAGCAGCCGAGGTTATTGTTATTCCCCGTTCCCGCTCCTGTTCCATCCAGTCCATTGTCGCGGCGCCCTCGTGAACCTCGCCAAGTCTATGCTTGCGGCCGGTGTAGAAGAGTACGCGCTCGGTAGTCGTGGTCTTTCCGGCGTCAATGTGCGCGGCTATCCCAATATTTCGAATTATCGCAAGATCACTATTCGGCATTTTATAAATATTTCTCCAACTAATTCAACGTGACGGCGCTGTCCGCCTCGCCATCCCATCTTACCATCTGTAATGCGCAAACGCTCTGTTTGCCTCAGCCATGCGATGAGTATCCTCCCGCTTCTTTACGGAACCGCCCTCTCCTTTGCACGCATCCGCCAGTTCGCGGGCGAGCCGCTCTTTCATCGGAATCCCCTTGCGAGCGCGCGAGTATTGTATTATCCAGCGGATTGCCAGAGCCTGCGCGCGTTCCGGACGCACCTCGACGGGAACCTGATATGTCGCTCCCCCCACCCTGCGCGGACGAACTTCAATCTGTGGCCTGACGTTATTCATAGCCTTCTCGTATACCTCGACCGGCTCGATATTGAGCCTCTCGGCGGCTACTTCCAGAGCGCCGTACATAATCCTCTCCGCAATGCTCTTCTTGCCATCTAACATAAGACAATTCACAAATTTCGCTATAGAAGCGTTGGAATAAACCGAATCTGGCGGCGTTATCCTCGGCTTGACGTGCCCTTTACGCGGCATATATCATGCTCCTCTCTGTGTTTATCCCGACAAAAACCGCCGTTTATTATTTTTTCGGCGCTCTCGCTCCGTATTTCGATCGGCTCTGCTTGCGGTTCTCGACGCCTCCGCAATCAAGCGTGCCACGGACTATGTGATAACGGACTCCTGGAAGGTCCTTAACGCGGCCGCCCCTGACGAGCACAACGGAGTGCTCCTGGAGATTGTGTCCGATGCCCGGAATATAAGCCGTAACTTCTATTCCGTTTGTGAGACGAACGCGGGCGACCTTACGAAGAGCGGAGTTAGGCTTTTTAGGCGTCACCGTGTATACACGGGTACAAACTCCCCTCCTCTGAGGGTTGTCCTGAAGCGCCGGAGCAGTCGAACGCGTCCGTTTGTCCTTGCGCCCGTATCTGATGAGCTGCTGAATAGTTGGCAAGATTCCTCCTCCTTCTCCCTAAATCAAAAAATCTATAAGCAGATGATCGCTTATCTTAATTTAATGATGCTTGAATATCATAATACAACACAAATCATCATACTATCACTTGAGAGCGAAAGCACCGGGAAATCTTATCAGCGAAACTGTCTATTGTCAAGGTTTGAGGCGTCGGTGTGTTGAGGCGTCGGTTGTTGTTCGTCGGTCTGTCACGCGCGTCGGTCCTAGTTTGTGTCATGCGTCGTCTGCGGGACGGACGCGTCAGACGTTGCGATGCCTTGCTGTCACTAATATTTACGAGCGGAACCCGTTCATGAAAATTCAGTGCATTCGCATATATACGTTGAGGCCAGATTTATATACGTCACTTGAGATCGGCTGTTGCAAAAGTCCCGCGGCATTCGCTCTTCTGGCGAGGTATTCCTGAACCCCTTGCCATATATTACTACGATTACGGTACCTCTCAAGGATCAGCTCAACTCGAACGTAAAGTTCGGACTGACTCTCGGAGCCGCGAACCCCATTGATCAACGTAACGCTGGAGTATCTTGGAGGATCCGCGAGCACCATTGGGCGGTCGAGGTATGCGTCAAGGCTGGTCTCCTGTCCGGGCGAGGGCCACGTTCCAAAATCTACATAGAATAAGAGCGAGGCAGACTTCAGACTTCGCAGGTCATTTATGATATCCTCAGGTTCAGCAGGTCTATCCGACTGCGTCACGGAAAGAATCAGTAACGAGAAGAAGAAAAGAAAGACGGCCCATCCAAATACCCGGAGCACGGTCCTTCTCGTGCCAAACATGAAGTATATTATGATTACAATAATAAGGAAAAAAGCGAACACTGGAATAAAATCCATAAATTACTCCTCCCCGCTAATGGACATTTATCGCGAAACTCCTACTCGTTGACGTTTTACGCATCTCTATTATAATGTAATATACAATATTTTGGAGGTGTTTCTTTTGGGAGTCGAGTTTGAAAGAATTTGCTGTCGGCGGGTGGCGAAATTTTTTGTAGTTATTTTAGTTTTGGCGGTACTGGCAGGAATGGCGTCGATCTCTACAGCAAAGCCAGCCACCTATCTCTACCTCGAATATCCTATGGACGTCACGGTGTCGTTCAGCTACAACGGCAAGCTCTGCGGCACGTACCCGAAATACAATGACGGATGGAACATCACCGCGTATCCCAACGGGAGGATTGTAAACCACGCCGACAGAAGGGATATTGAGGAAGCCCTTCAAATACGAAGTAAGATAGAGGCCATGACAATCGACGCCGGAGCGGACACGGAAGTGGCGATCCAGGGCGCGGAACTTTGGGCGGAACACGTTGTTGTCGTGGCTCACGAGATGAATATGCCGGTCAAGGACACCATGGGGCTGATTGTCCAGAAGGCAAGCGGGGAACTCGAAGAGGTTGCAGCAAACGGAGAGTTGAACGGGCTGAAGCAAATGGGCAAACAGGCGGAAGCAAATTTATCGAGAGATGAAGCCGCGTTTGCTCAAGTTGTTGATTCCGCAGCTAACGGTCAAAAACCAGCTTACATCATAGAAAGAATGATGACAACTCCACTGGCGTTATTTTTGGCCGAGTGGTCATACAACGCCAAGAACGCAGAGAGTCTCAATAAACAGACACAAAACATGACCATAAGGGAGATCGATGTTTCGTATAGCGTCATCAAAAAGATGATGAACAAACATAATCTTTCTCCTGGCGACATAAAGAAGCTGCCAAGGTTGCTTGCGGACCCAATCGCGGTTTTTGAGTCATCGCCATTCTCTCAATCCGCAAAAAAGAAAAGCGACATTAAGCCTATAGTGGCAATGATAGAGATGCGGGATAACAATGGGGCAACTGTCATTGTTCCGGTTTATCTTGAAGAAGATATTCAAGGTAAAAGAGGAAAATACAATATCGTAACATCCGCTTACGGACGGACAAAATCGAATACAACTACTCCCAATAGTCAGTGGTTTATTAATGAAGCAAATGCGGGCAGGACACTTTATATCAATAACAACAAAATCTCCGCTTGGGCAAATCAGCTACGGGTATCATTCCCTTCGCTGGCAACCATGCGGAGACTAAATCCTAATATAACGACCGAGGCCGATCTTGTCAAGGCCAGGGATGAAAATCAGTCATACTACCAAGGAAGCGAAGACGACAGGCATAACAACCGCGCCACTCGCGGCATGTTCCACATTGATCCGGAGACAGGCAATCGTATTATTACTCTGTTTAAGGCAAACAACCGCTCCACGTTTGTACACGAGATTGGACACGCGTTTCTGGCCGATCTTCATATGATGGCCGAGCGAGAGGCCGCCAGTGAACTTGTGAAGCGCGATTGGGGTACTATCAGGAATTGGCTGGGCATGAGCGAAGATCAGAGGACGCCGACGAGGGAACAGCATGAACAGTTCGCGGATGGATTCTTGAATTATCTCGAAAACGGATATGCGCCTTCTAAATCACTGCGAGGCGCATTTATCCGGATAAAGGGTTGGCTGAGAGAGTTTTTCGCCGCCGACGAGATTCGGCGCATCCTCATTTCAGAAGAGGTATCGCTGGTGTATGACAGGCTGCTTGCCGCTCCGGACGAAGTACTGAACAATCACGCCGGGATTGGCCAATCTTATGAGGCACATCAATAGCGATAGATGCTAATGCAAGAACCCTAAAGAAATCTTCCTTTATCGCGCATAAGGTAATCGTTAAGATATCCAGCAGCGAGTGTTGCGTTTTTGCTTGTTCGCGTGGATCGTGAATGTTTATGAAGTATTTACTGATACTCGTCTCAGAAAACACTATAGTAATCACTCTTATGCATATAATTACTAATTATATATTTTATCGACTACTTGCGCAATAATTATTTTCATTTTTCTCATACGCTAGCCCTGGTCAATTCATAAGTTTGCTAATTTTCTCAATTGGCAGTTTGACACTTCTCGCTATAACTTCTGGTGACATTCCTTCCGCCAGCAGATTGCGGGCAACTTCGAGTTTACCTCTTTCCATTCCCTCTTCTATGCCTTCCATCTTCCCCTTGTTATATTCTCCGCGCATCCGGGATCGCTCGTCCATCCTCGCTTTTTCCCTTGCGTCATAGATAAGCCTGGTCTTCCGGTCGCTGGAGAGTCTTTTTAAAATATCGACGGTCTGCTTAATCGAGGGATTTTTAGCGGCGAGCATCTCATACTCCTCCATTCTCGTTGACGTTTTGCGCATCTCTATTATAATGTAATATACAATATTCTGGAGGTGTTTCTTTTGGGAGTCGAGTTTGAAAGAACTTGCTGGCGTCGCGAGAAAAAGAGATCCCGTCTGCTCAATTTGATGATCAGAGTATGGCAGCACGAAAGCGACCCTCCGAAGGGTATGGTGAAATTTTTTGTAATTATTTTAGTTGTAGCGGCACTGGCTGGAATGATGTCGATCTCTACAGCAAAACCAGTCATCTATCTCTACCCCGAACGCCCTATGGATGTCACGGTGTTACTCGACTACAACGGCAAACTCCGCAGCACCTACCCAAAGTACGATGATGGATGGAACGTCACCGCGTATCCTGACGGGAGGATCGTAAACCACGCCGACGGATTGGAGTATTCATACCTGTTCTGGGACGGCGACTCGCGGATGAAGTTCGACTTCAGCTCGGGCTTTGTGGTGGCGGGACCGGACACGGCGGAATTTCTCCGAAAGAAACTCGACTATATGGGCTTGACCCCAAGGGAGTACAACGAATTCATAGTGTACTGGCTGCCGATGATGGAGAAGAACAGATATAACCTCATATCATTCCAGGGCGCGACATACACTGACAACGCCGATCTTTTTATAACGCCGGAGCCTGACAGCATGCTGCGGGTGTTTATGGCATTTAAACCCCTGTCCTATCCGATTGCGGCGCCGCCGCAGAAGCTGGTCCCCTTCGAACGTAAGGGCTTTGCGGTGATCGAATGGGGCGGCAGCGAAGTCAAGTTTTAATTCTTTGACGGGTGTCTGGCAAGTAGACTTTTCTCAGATCATTACCGCGTATCTATGCATACTCAGGAGGTTATACCATGAGCTTGATTGAAAAGTTGAAAGACGCTGGTTTCTACAGGCAGGCCGAAATTTTGGAGAGTTGTAGGCTGCCCTGCGTGAAAATCAAAACGACTAAAGCGGATGAAGCGGCGTTCCGCTTGGGCGAGAGCAAGTTCGGCGGGTTGCCCCATCTGCCTGCTGATTTCGAGTGGCCGATGTATAACGGCAAGCCTTTGGCTTTCATCGCGCAGTTCAATCTGGCGGATGTCGCGGCTTACGATACCGACAACAAATTACCTCATGAAGGAATCCTGTATTTTTTCTATGAGGGCGGGGAGGAAGTCTGGGGATACGACCCGAAAGACGCGGACGGCTTTAGGGTTTATCACCATAAAGAGCTTGCCGTGATAGAGGCGACCGCGTTGCCGGAGGGCGTGCCGGAGGACGCGTTGCTAAGCCCTTGCAAGTTGGAGTTTAGCGCGGACGTTTCGTATCCAATGGGTGAAGTCTTGGATGGCGTGGGGCTTGATCCGGAAACGTTGAAAGAGTTTATGACCATCGAACGTGCGGATATAGATGAATTTGATGAGATTATCGAAGAATATGTAGAGAATCACTTGTTTGGTGAATACGATCACCAGCTGCTCGGCTATCCCAATTTGGTGCAGGGCGAGATATTCCATGAATGCCAATTGGCGAGCAACGGCCTGTTTTGCGGCGATGAAAGCGGCTATCGCGACCCGCGCGAGAAAGCGCTCCGGGATGGCGCAAAGGACTGGACGCTGCTTTTCCAGATTGATTCCGACGACAATGCCGAGGTTATGTGGGGCGACTGCGGTATGGTGTATTTTGCCATTCGCAAGGCCGATCTTGCCGCCGCAGACTTCTCGTGGGTATGGGCAGTATTCCAGTGCTGCTAAAGCGGCCGTCGGCGATCAGCGAGGGCATATATGAAGCCGATGTCAATATATCTCCCGCATACATAGCTACGAATTTTTTTCTCCCTCTTTTAGCGTTGAGACTAGGTGATTTATCTTATCGGTGTCGTATAATATGCGTATGCGGTTGTACATGCAACTACCGATTGAAACTTATCTCAAGAGATTGATCGAAAACGATCGTCTCGCTAAAGAAATTCTGACGCCTCAAATTTAAAACTTGAAAGTCAGGACAAAGGAGCAAGGAATGATACTCATCAGCTATTCGGACGAAAACCTCTCTCACGCCGAGTTACTCGTAAATTACCTCGACGAGAACATAGAGATGATCACAGATCGCATAACTCGGAGCGATACATGGCGGTGCAGCGCGGGAGTTTATCCCTCAACGTCAAATTTCCTGAGAGGCAATTCAGGCAAGGTCAAAGCTGTAGTAGCCATCATCTCCCCTGAGGGAGAGAGAAGAGATGAAATATTATTCGAGCTTGGCGCGGCCTGGGCGCTCAATTTGTTTATTCTCATGATCTTCCTCCCCGGCATCGATATTCGAGATATGCCAGAGCAACTCTCGCGCATTCCTTACGTAAATGTAGAAGCGAGGGACGCTCACATACAGCTCCGCGACGCTACCAGGGATATCGCGGCCCGGCTCGGTCTGAAGGAGAAGAACGGAACGCATATCTTCCCCTCGCTGGATAGGACACTGAAAGCCATGAGGAACGTCTTGATCTGGCCGGAGCCTATTAACCCCGTACAAAACGACGACGTGGACTTTACCGACGAGGATTTCATTATTAAAGAGGACAAGTTCATACCATCAGACGCGGAATTTTATGACATTACCTATACCGTAAACGGCAAAGCGGCTGTGGAGGAGATAAACATAAGGGCTTCATGGAACGCCATATTCAAGGCAATAGCCCCAAACCTGCGTGAACCCCGCGATGAGGCGTTTGTAAAGAAACTGATACTCGAACTCTGCAAGGAGAAAAACCAGGACCTCCGCAGGGGGATGGAGTACAAGCTGTTTCTCAACCCTCTTTTGAACATAGAGTGCTACACACAGATCATGAATCAGTTCTCATCGCAAAATTTCATCAAGACCACGCACCCTCCGCATTCTATCTTCAAGAAGAAGAGAGATGACTCCAGGTACTGGATCATCACAAGCGAAGGAGAGGAATACCTACGCTCGTCCGTCGAAAAGCTGAGGCTGCTTAAAAAATAACACACACGGGGGCAATTTGAGCCCCCGTGACGCATAAATCATGATGTTTTGTCGATTTAGCGCTTCCCCCGGCTAGTTGTACCTTCTGCCTCTCGACCGGTCACGGTCAGAGTCCAGCCTTCTGTTCCGGACAGCTCTCTCTCCGCGATCCGCTCTCTCAGATCTTTGGATCCTATCACGGGACCTCGCGTAAGATCTGGGCTCGCTGTTTGACTTTGTCAGCGCTTTCATAGCGGTAATCTGAATGCCCTCCTTGGTCATTCGCGACTTGCGCGATTCCAGCAGCTCCGCTGCCCTGGCCGAGAGCTCTACGGTAGCCGAACTCTCGCGAAGACGAATATTGCCGACATCCTCCCGATTTACACCCATTGCGCGGCAGATGGCTCCCAGCAACGGTCCAACCTCCCAACCGCCGTCGCGTCCTCCTTCGATCTGGAGCTGGACCCCTCCATCCATGGAAGTGCGCTGCGGCCTGCCGCCAGACGACTGTCCAAACTTGCCACGAGAAGAATGGGCGGGGAACGAATCTCCTCGATTCTTATCACGGCTCGTCTCAGCTTCGATATCCGCGCGGATGGAATATCCCCTCGGCTGATCGCCGTATGCTTTGGCAAGGAGACCGGCCACCATGCTGCGCGCGTCTTCGCGCTTCATTATTTCATTTGCCCACTCGTGATATTCGTCGCTCTCGAGCGCGTGATCTATCAGCACCGTCTCGAAGCGAACCTTCGACTGCCCGTCGATCTCTGACGCGTCTGGAGCGGGCACAATCCGCATTTGCAGGTTCGAGCCGTGAATCATCTGCTTGAATTGACGGGCTTCGCGGGTTGTTAGCAGAACGAGATTCGAGCCCTCGTGTCCAGCGCGCCCCGTGCGGCCGCTGCGGTGTACGAATGCCTCCAGATTTCCCGGCAGTCCAAACTGAATCACATGGCTCACTCCATCTATGTCAAGTCCGCGAGCCGCTACGTCGGTGGCCACTAGGATCTTCACCCTTCCGCCTCTGAGCGAAGAGAGTGCCGTATTGCGCTCCCTCTGGCTCATATCTCCATGGATGGCAGTCGCGCGAAAACCTTCGTCGCAGAGCTTGTCCGAGATATCCTGAGTCTCAACCTTTGTAGAGCAGAAGATGAGGGCCCGCGAGGGGTTCTCCCAGAGCAAAACGTTCGACAGCCCTTCAAAACGCCTTCGCGCGGGGATTATATACGTCTTCTGGTCGATATCCTCATGGCAGGTTATGTCGGAGACGAGCGATATCTTTCGCGGAGCGTCGAGGTAACGGCGTGCCAGCGATACTACCTCCGGCGGCATCGTCGCGGAAAAAAGCCACGTCTTCTCCAGGTTCTTCATTCCGCTGAGTATGGCCTCCAGTTCGTCGCGGAATCCCATGTCGAGCATGTGGTCACCCTCGTCGAGGACAAGTATGCGGACACGCTCGGCGTTGAAAGTCCCCCTTCGGATGTGGTCCAGCACGCGTCCTGGCGTCCCGACTATTACCATTGCCCCATCCTTCAGAGCACGCACCTGACGCTCCATGTCAAGCCCGCCGACAAGCGTCACAACTCGCGCGCCTATGTCCGCGCCAAGCCACGCAAACTCACGCGCCGTCTGCTGTGCCAGCTCTCGTGTCGGCGAAAGCACCAGAACCTGAGGTTCACGGGTTATATTCTCAATTTCGTTGTAAATCGGGATGGCAAAAGCTAAGGTCTTTCCTGATCCTGTCTTGGCCTGTACGATCAGATCACCCTCCGTCAGGGCTCTGTCTTCCATTATCCGAACCTGAACCGGCATCGGAGACTCGAACCCCTTGCGGGCGATTGAGACAAGCAACTCCGGCCGCAGCTTGAAATCCTCAAAGCGTACGGCAACATCATTCGTCTTTGTTTCTTCTGTCATTTGAACCTCCCTGTTTCGCATCCCACACAAAAATCCTAATAATCGGAACGCCATACGAGGGATAAGGTTACAACACTACGCGAGGGCCGCTCAGAGGATTACTGCGTCTGGATTTGCGATATAAGGATCTTTTTGATAAAAATAGATTATCAAAAAGATCCTTTATAATAATATCAGCTATTTCATAAACGTCAAGTGCTCGAATAAGGCAAAAGTTTCTGTTCCTTAGAAGATGGCGCCGCATGAATAATCTCTGCCTGTTTTGGGGTGCGGACGCCATTAATCAGCTTCTCCACTATCTTATCTTGTTCCTCCGACTAGCTCTGCCAGTCCTGCTTCAGCAATGAGAAGCAATTTTGATCGATCAACCCCTTTGGAGTTCGGGCATAGTTCCGCAGCCTTCCTTCGAACTTGAACTCTAGACGTTTGAGGAGGTCAGCGGACCTGTCGTTATCCACATTGATGAAGGCCTCAATCCGTTCGAATTTCATTATGTCAAACCCGTAGTTCAAGGCCGGCTGGAGCGCCTTATACATAAATCCCTTGCCCCAGAACTCATAGTCCAGCTCATATCCTAACTCTCCACGCTGGAGTCCTTTATTTATATTATGAAAACCGCACGTCCCTATGAGCCGTCCTTTACGTTCCACTCCCCAACGAATACCAGCGTCGTTGTCCCACAGCGAACTTAGCACGTAAAGCATCTGAATCGATTCCTCTCTGGATAGCGGACCGCTCGACAACTTTTCGGCAACCTTCAGACTCCCCCATATGGAACTGATAGCAAGAAGATCGTCGTTGGTCAATTCACGCAGTACAAAGTCGTCGATTTCAAGCATGGGGAACGTTCCGCTCATTAACATATTACCCTCCCAGATGTAAGGATCTCTTCCAGGAACAGCACGCGCGTCCCTCTCTCCAAGGTGTGAATGACCTTGCGCTTCATAAAACTGTCACTCAGGTCAATAATTATTATATCACAGTTCATCTCCATTGCCTCATGTCATTCCGACCTCAAACCCGTCGTTGATGATCATCTCAGAGTGAGTGATACGCCCTTTAAAAGAGAGAATTATTTATTGTTGGACGGGATGATGTTTAACGATATTCGGTCAGAAGTTATCCAAAAACAACACGGCTCACAGATAAATTCTTACTAAAACCTATCAAATTTCATCAATACTTCCATAAATATCCGAATATTCATGCAATGTTATTGATAATAAGCCTTTATTCACAAAAAAAGCTAGGTAAATTGCGTTTCAATATTTGAAGGTCTTTGGTATTATAAGCGCAAAGGGGAACACTAATTTGGTATTTCAACGGTCTTGGAGGTGAAATTCATGAAATCCAAAGACAGTGCTGAAGTGTTGCACGACGTCCTAAAATCAATGGCGACAAAACCGCCGACCAGGAACGGGCGCGCTTCCTTCTCATCGGTGGTAAAGATGGGATACGACGACATCTCTGAGCTTCGCCGGAAGGGTTACAGCTTCAAGGTAATTCTGGAGGAGCTTGTCGATGCCGGTTTTTTCGCGGACGACGCGGATCACAAATATCTGTGTCAAGCGTTCTCCAGAGAGAAAAAAAGGAGAGAAGCTCAACTCAAAGAAAAGGCGGATGCGGGTTTGTAAAAAGGGTCGGAAGGGCTGATTCATTAACGGCTGTACGTCGTTTTGGCAGCTTGGTCAGCGCTTTCTCGACTTAAACTTACGAATTATAAATGCCATCAGAGCGCCGAAAGATAAATCCGGGTTGTACGGTTGCGGTATATGCTCCGCGACCTGTACGGCCCGGATTTGAGATTATGTTGCCACAGACATAGTTTAGTCCCTGTCAATGTTGCTCATCTCCGTCTAATACGAACACTTTCTCAAGACGTCTGACAAAAAATTTTCAATATCTATACCAGCCCGTATAGGCCATTGAGGCGGATACTCCAGGCTCGGGGTCCGGTTGGCCGCGCGCGTGTGAGATCATCTGTGTTTATTCTATTTTTGAAGGGGCAACAAACAGTATTTTTCGTGATTTTATGGAAAAACTTCATGATATAATCTCATTAACCTAATATAACATACATAATATCAAATGTTAGGAATTTTGTAGTTATTAATAATAAGGTGGTGATGATCAAAAAACTTCAAGTACATACTGTAAGTCCGTAGTCCGTTAGGCTTGACAAAAAATGGGTTCTCACCCTTTAAATTGGAGGAAGAAATATGAAGACAAAAATGGTTGGGCGTAGAGGCGGTTTTACGCTAGTCGAACTGCTGATAGTGATAATGATAATATCCATACTCGCGGGGATGATGATGCTGGCAACAGGGTCTGCCACGGACAGCGCCGAGGCTGCCAAGCTGATCAACGACCTGCGCGCGGCAAAATCCGCGGCGTTGCTGCTCTACATAGACGAGGAGGCCTGGCCTACGTCTAAGGACGTAGCCGCGGCAGGGACGAGTCTGGACAAATATACCGACAGGCCACTCTTCAGCGCGTCGGGCGGATCACAGGCCAAATACCTGCTCGATATAGCGCAGGGGGTTCACACCACAGGCACTACGCCAAAACAGCGTGCCTTCATCGGCATAACCAAGAACGATGGCGGCAAAGCGAATATTTCTCCGGGAGTGGAGACAAAGCTGCGCGCGTCAGCAAATAACGCGGGGCTGGTGTTCGAAGACACCATGCAGAAGATGGGAATAACAGGCGCTACACTCAAGAAGGGGTTCGTCTACACGTTCCTAAACTAACCGATCCAACCGCGCATACGGCTCCCGCTGCCCAATGGCATAGCGGGAGCCGCTTATTGATGTTTGTATGCCGCAAATCCTATAAGTTTTCACAAGGAGCTGAATAGACCGGCTGATATCAGATTCGGCTTCATATATTACTCCAAAAATGATGACCAAAAGCATTTAACAGCTGCTTCAGTCTCCAAAACGTCACTTCAATATTGATTAAATTCAACATGTTTTCTATAGCCATCAGCCCGTAGAACGCCGCAAGCTGCGAAATGCCAGAAGAAACGGTCTTCTCGTGGAGTTGAACGAAAAAAATTTCGAGCGGCTGGCGGAATCGCTCAACACCAAGGAAAAGCGGGTCGCGAAGCTTGTCGCGCTGGGGAAAAAAAACCGGGAGATAGCGGCGGAATTGAACTATTCTCTTGTCGGAGTGAAAAAACTCGTGAGCCAAATATACGATAAAACTGGTCTTTCGCGCGACGAACTGCGGGATCTCATAACCCGTCCAACCTGTGGTTTGAGGCGATTTATCCGCTGAAGTCGGAGCGTAGATATGGCGGATTTTTGAATGAAGAAACGGCGCTGTCGGCACTGTTGGTGTTCCGGCCAAAGAAGATGAGCATCCCCAACAGAAACTTCGTCAGCTCGGGATCCCTGTTCCAGATGTCGAACCTGTTCCACATAAGGCTCTCTATCCCCATGCTCATCAGCTCCACCCCGCGGTCCTTGCCTATGTACCGATAGACGAAACCAGCCTTGAATTTCTCCTTGGGCCCGTAAAAGTAGAGGTTCGTTATCCCTCTCAATCTCCTAAGCTTTTTGCCGCTCGTTCTCCGTTCGTAAAATTCTGACCTCAGCTTGTTTTCGAGGCTTGCGAACGGCTTGTCCTCATACGCGTGAACCAGCTCGTGCAGGGAGATTCTCAGGTTGTTTGTCCTTATCCGTCCCCTGTGATACTCCCCCCGAGAGGCAATCTCCGCTGTCAACTTTCGTTCGCGATTGAGACACACTATCCACTTGAGCCAGCGCGTCGGTAAGAATCCGGATGCCTTAGCAATCATCCCCTTTGCGTAACCGCTGGATCTGAAGTCGTCGAATTCGAGCGTAACGCCGCCGAAGGGAACCACCTTCGACAGTTCGCCGGTTATAATCAGCGGCATCCCGTCCGCGAAAAAGGTCAGAGCGTAAGAACTCTCCTCTGAAACCCTGTCGAGGAGATGATTATATGCCGGAACGCCCAGCGAGATTATCTGATCGGCTCCGATCTCACCTCCGGTTCTTTCACGCGGGCCTGTCATCTCCGCCAGCACTCTCCTCGTCTCCCCGACCCAACCGTCATCCCCGCGCGCCCCCATGGACGAAGAATATGCCGCGTCCACCGCGACGCCGATAATGAGGACGATTGCCGCAAAGGACAACGCCGAAAACACAACTCCAAATCTCCCGCGAGTAATCATTATCTTCAAGTTCGGCGCCCTATTGCGGCGATTTGCGCCCGGAGACGGGTAGGATGTCCGGCGAAGCGGAATCCCATAGGGTATAAAAACCCTCCTCGTCTGGATCTCCCTCTGCGCCTAAGAACTCCAGCACGAGTTTACCCGCCGCTCTAGCACTACTCAGTTCGGATTTCGGGAGTCCCGCATGGTTGAAACGGTCTCCCGTTCCGGCGTAGACGATCTCGAACTTCTCGCGTCCACCCATCAGCACGGATGAAACCCAAGTTGGAGCTATCGCGACCCTCTTTATCATGACCACCGCTTCGGAGTTCTTCTCGATGTCAACCGCGAGTACGACGCTTCGTTCGCGAGGCGGAGTGCGTTGGTTCGAGACAAAATTCCCGAGCGACCACGCCACAAGCTTGGGGGAGACGTCGGCGCTTCGCATCTCTACAGGCTGAAGGACGTGCGGATGCGTCCCTATCACGATATCCGCTCCATTTTTGAAACACAGATCCGTTACGGCCCTGGCCCTGTCGGTTGGAACGAACTTATACTCATCCCCCCAGTGGAGACAGACAACGGTGAGGTCGCAGGATGACGCCTCCGCCAACGATAGGCCCTCCATCACCGCCGTGTCCTCCATTATGTTCATGAATACGTCGCGTGAGACCTCGCCGGACGGCTCGACATTACTGCCATAGGTATAGTTTAGAAACGCTATGAGTATCCCATTGTACTCAACGATCAACGGATTGTTGATTTCATCCGAATCCTTCGCGAGCCCCGTCCAGAGCAGCCCCGCGCTGTCTAGGACGTCGATTGTGCGGGCGGCTCCTCTCTCATAATTGTCGAGTATATGGTTGTTCGCGAGCGTTACGATTTGAATTCCGGCGGCGGCGATGGCGCCGGCAAGCTCATCGGGCGTGTTGAACGCGGGGTAGCCGGCGTATCCGGCACGTTCCCCGGCAAAAACCGTCTCAAGGTTACCGACGGCTAAAGCGTCGTTAAAGAGCGGGGCAACTCTGCGAAATTGCGGAGCAAAGTCGTAGGAGACACTCCGGCGGGCCGCCTTGACCTGCTCTATGTGAGCCATTATGTCCCCTGTGAATATCAGCCTCGTCCGCTCGCCCGCCTCCAAAGGCAGGACATAATACAACAGCGCGAAGACCAAAAGAAGAGAGACGATTATTCTCCTTTTAATTTCATTCCAAGAACGGCCGTGAACAGGACATAAATCCGATTCCAACTCACGCGTCGGCATATTCATCCCCCCTCCACTCTTATCTCAACCGATGATCTCCTCTGATCCGCGGGCATTAACTCGCGTTCGAACGCGGATTGGTATTGGCGGCTTTGACGGCCACTCTCCCCGGATAGATTGTTAGTATAACCGAGGCGACTATCATTGCCGCGGAGAGCGCGACCTCCGGTGTGAGTGACTCTCCGGCGAACATCCAGCCCAGGATCACCGCGACTATTGGGTTTACGAAGGTATGAGATACCACTCTTGCCGTGGGCTGGTTTTTCAGCAGGAACATGAACGCGGAATAAGCGAAGATTGAGCCAAATGTGATCAGATAGGCGAGTGCCGCGGCGGAGCTGAGCGACGCGCCGCCAAGACGGGCATAGTCGCGGTTGAGCAAGGATGCCGCGAGGAGGACGACTCCTCCAGATATCATCTGCATTCCGGAGGCCATGCCACTGTCCGGATGAGTATCCGGCGATCTCGCCAGCAACGACCCGAGCACCCACGCAATGCCGCTAAGCAGCACAGCGCCAAACGATAAAAGATAAACAGAACGCGACACTCCGGAGTCGATCGACGCATCTGGATCGGCGAATACGAGAACCGCACAGCCAGCGAAACCGATCAGCTGCGCGATCAGCGTCTTCGGCGTCGGTCTCTGGCCGGAGAAGAAGAGCCAGTCCAGGATGACGAACCAGGCTGGCTCGATAGAGACAATGAGGGCCGCTGCCGAACTCGGCAGGGTCAGCTCGGCCCATGAGAGCATCATGAACGACACGAAAAAGGAGAGAAAACCGCTGCGTGCCGCCGTCAACCAATTTGAGCGTGTCGGCGTCTTCACTCCCCTGAACCACGAGTATAACATTAACGCGCAGCCAGCCGTGAGAAACCTCGTCGAGCTCGCGAAAAACAGGGGCAGCGTATCGATGGAGATCCTTATCGCCAGGTAAGTAGAACCCCATATCAGATAGACGGCCATATAGGATACAGTCAGCTTGAGCTTAAAAACCCCGGTACTCCCCGCGCGCATGAGAGATTGCCTCCCCGTATTTTTGATACCGGCCCACATTCAAACGAGAGCCGATAAACACTCGCTTCAACCCTTTCGACATCGGACTGCCTGACTCTGGATCGACATGAAATCATGCTGATTGTAAAACATAACCTAATGACTTTAACATGATCTTCAATGCAACGCAAGATTCCAAAATTCGCGTGTTACGAATGTGTTGACGGCAAAATGGCATTAAAACTGTCAGATCGGGGCTGTCGGGACGTGTGAACGAGCATTGAGCCTTGCCGGTTCAATCCTGGATATGGGGACCAAGATCATGAACAAGGCCGCCGATATTCAGCCGACGATAACGATACGGCCAGGCAAGAAGATGGCTATCTTCGTCCAGCAAGACGTGGTGTTTCCTTACCCTTATGAGATGTGACGTGTTTTACCGCGCCGCGTTTCTTGCAGCATTAAAGCAAGACGTTAAAAAATCCCCGCGTTCGGAGTTTCGGCGCGGGGGATATGCGGTATAGCAACGGACTTGTGTGATATCTCAGTTCATAAGCTCGCGTATCTTTTCGATTGGCAATTCCGCGCTCTTTGCGATAACATCTGGAGAGACTCCGTTTGTCAACAAATTGCGGGCAAGTTCGAGCTTGCCCTTCTCGATGCCGTCTTCTCTGCCCCGCTGTTCGATATCTGCCGCGCTATCCCTCAAAAGCAAAGGTATATACATAGATTCTCCCTCCTTGTTTCGTTCTTCCAAAATTTCCTTGTATCGTGTTATAAGCTCTTCGTCT
>JAIRWR010000059.1 GCA_031268885.1 Synergistaceae bacterium | reverse complement strand
ACGACAACTCCCATGTAGCCAAGTTTCTCTACAGAGTGTGGACGGGGGCAACCTCCCCACGCCCCGACGGTCATGGGACCGCGCATCTTTATTGGTCAAGATAACCTGAACCGATTCTCGATTCTCTATCCTCGTTTAACCGCTTCACCTTAATCGCGCGATACCCTGCCATACCCTGTCCCAATCGTCCCGAACAGGTCACCGACACGTAAGAAACGTTTTTACATGGCAAGAAAGGCGGTAGTCTCTAAAATCGACAACAATGACATAAACTCCACTGGATAGGAGATGTAGTGCACTGTTGTCGGGCAGCGCCAATGGTATCAATCTTCCCTCGAAAAACCCATTTTAGCGATCCGGTCACAAAGGTCTTCAAAGCTAATTCCAGCAGCCGCCGCTTCCCGCGGCAGCAGGCTCGTGGGCGTCAGCCCCGGCAAGGTGTTGGCTTCCAGACAGAACGGCCGATTGTCCTCGTCCAGCATGAAATCGATCCGCGAGTAGCTTCCGAGCTTCAAGGCCTGATGAGTTTTTAACGCCCATCCCCGCAATTCATCAGTCAACCGTCCGCTCAGCTCCGCTGGGCATATTTCTTCGGACGCTCCAGCTTGGTACTTGTTTTCGTAGTTATAAAATCCTCTCTTAGGCTTGATCTCTATAACAGGCAGCGGCATGCCGTCCAAAATTCCCACCGAAAACTCTCTGCCCGTAATCTTTCTTTCAACCAACAGGCGCGTCTCATAGCGGCTCGCGGTGGATATCGCCGCATTGAGTCCGGCAAGATCATCCGCCATCGACACCCCTATACTAGATCCATTGCGGCACGGCTTTACGACCAGCGGCAGCCCCAACTCATCAGTCAGGCTTTTACCGTCAGCTGCGCCAGCCACGACCATGCGCCAGTCGGCGGTCGGAATACCGTTATGTTTCATGATCTGCTTGGCCAAGTCCTTGTCCATCGCCAGAAGCGCTCCGACATAGCCGCTTCCCGTGTACTTAATTCCGTAACAGTCAAAGACCGCCTGAATCTGGCCGTTCTCCCCTATCCCTCCGTGCAGGGCCATAAAAACAAGGTCTGACCCCATGCAGGCCTCGATGACGTTTGGCCCTATCTGTGCTTCACGGCCGCCGTTTTCCTCTTTTATCTTCGCGAGGTCGGGTTCTCCGCGAGTCACCTCGTGACTGTACTTTTTTCCGGATTTCCCATCGAAAAATAGGTCTCGTTCGCTCTCGATCCCCAGGTACAGATCAACCAGGGCTACACTATGCCCCCTTGCCATCAGCGCGTTTGCCGCCAGACTTCCGGAGGACAGGGAGACATCGCGTTCATGGCTGAGCCCGCCGGCAAGGACCAGAATTTTCATCGAAGAACACCTGCTTGGCGCGTCTTATAACCCATGACAGATCATCAACTCAATGTCAGGACCCATCGGATCATGGCCGTCATGTCGCCGCCGATTACACGAATGGTGCGGCCGTCTACTCTCTCCGTTCCGGGGATCCTTTCCGCGCTGTCGCACTGAGACGAGTTTTGAAACGTTATGCGCAGGTCAAAAGTGCCGTCCCCTATCTCCATGATTGAGGCGGTTCCAGTCCGCGCCCGTTCGACCGCCAGGGCTGCCGCTTCTCTCAGAATGCGCCCGCTATTCTCTGGGAGCATACAGTCCGCCGCGGTCCTGGAGTGCGCAACCTTGACGCACGCGGTCACAAGGCCGTCCCCGAGTAAACCCCGCGCCTCCGAACAGACCGCGGCGTCCCCGGTGACGAGTGCAACCGGGACCTTTTCCACAGCGCAGACCGCGGCGTTGAGGCCCGTCTCCCCAACCTCTCTGCCGTTTAAAACGACGGAGAATATCGAGGAAGAATTCATCGTATGATCTAAAATAGCGCGTTCCGTCCCGGCCTTTGCGTGATAGGCCACGAAAAACGCCGCATCCGCCCCCTTGAGCCCCTCCACCATCGAGAGCTTCTTGCTCGCCCCGGAGAGAAGCCTCACTCGAGAGTCAAAGCTAAGCTCGTCCGCGGGAATGTTGATCATGTAATCGTGAGAATCGTTCACGATTATCTCGTCCGCTCCAGCCGAGAGCGCGCCGTCAATCACGGCCTTGACATCGTGTATCTGCATCCTCCTGCCAAAGGCATAATCGCGCTCCGGCTTGTCCACCTGTTCCCATTGCACGACACCTGTTGCTCCCTCCATATCCGCGCTTATGAAAATTCTCATTCCCCTCACACCTCCGTCGGTTTAACTGTACAATACTTTAACCGTACTCACGAGCTAAAACAGAGAGTGCTGTTTAGATAATGATATTGTATGCGTGAGCCCTTGCGGATCAAGGGTTCGCGACATGAAAATCATTAGAAGGACAGCACTCTCTATTATGTTTATCGCGCGTTACGCGTATATGATGAAGTACCTGATCTCCCCAGCTTCTCTTCCCGCGTTATCTGGCCAATTTCAATATTTCAACGATATCCGCTTCTGTCAGTTGAACGAAGTTGCCAACTATGCCCTTGTCCTCGTCAATCTTTCTCACTTTCTCCGCTATGGATTTAAATGACTCCTCCTTGATATCTATCTCGGATAGAGAGACAGGCATCCCTATGGACTTGAAGAACGCCTTCAACGCGTCTATACCGCGCAGGGCAGTGATCTCCGGGTTGTGAAAGTTCTGTTCTATGTTGAGGACACGCGCCGCGAACTGAGCAAACCGCTCCACATCGTGCTTGTAAACATATCTCATCCACGCCGGCACTATTATCGCCAGGCCGGCTCCGTGAGCAACGTCGTTAATGGCGCTGAGTTCGTGCTCTATCATATGGCTTGCCCAGTCGCCAATGCGGCCGGTGTCCAAGATGTTATTGTGAGCGATGCTTCCAGACCACATTATCTCGCTCCTTGCCGCGTAGTTCTTTGGGTCCGCGAGCACGACGGGCGCGTTTGAAATTATGGTCTTCATAGTTGCCTCGCACAGCCTGTCTGTCAGTTCAACGTCGCTCACCCGCGTGAAGTAGCGCTCTATTACGTGTGTCAGCATATCCGAGATTCCGCAGGCGGTCTGATACGGCGGCAGCGAGTATGTCGTCTCGGGGTCCAAAATGGAGAATACCGGATAGATGACATTTATATCCAGAGGACGCTTGAATGCCCCGTCGTCGTTTGTGACTACGCTGCTAAAACTTACCTCGCTGCCTGCCGCCGGAATAGTGAGCACGGTAGCGACCGGCAGGGTAATTGCCGGCAGAGCCTTGCCGGTATAAAAGTCCCAAACTTCGCCGTCATAAGGTACGCCAACTCCTATAGCCTTAGCCGAGTCGATGACGCTTCCCCCGCCTACCGCAATGATAAAATTGATCCCGCCGCTGCGGCATATCTCAATACCTTCGTGAATGAGGGTCAGCCGCGGATTTGGCCTGACGCCGCCGAGTTCCGTCACACGCAAACCGGCATCGTCGAGTGATTTTTTAGCCACATCGTACACACCATTCGATTTTATGCTGCCGCCTCCGTAATGCAGCAACACCTTGGTTCCGCCAAACTCTTTGACGGTATCTCCAAGCTGGGATATAGTCCCCTTGCCAAAGATAACTCTAGTTGGGTTTTTGAAATCAAAATTAATCATCGCATATACTCCTTTCAACAAGATCAGCGTTGACATTATTATACCTACTAAACGGACTTGAGAGTTCCAACCAGTTCTGGCACGCGTTTACTCCAAAAATGATCACTGTTGTCAACTTATTCGTCCGCGAGTATAATATCAGTTTAAGTTGCCGGCGATCTTGGCGAAATCTTCGCTCTTGAGACTTGCCCCTCCTATAAGCCCTCCGTCTATATCGCTCATCGAAAGCAGCTCTCCCGCGTTTCCCGCGTTCATGCTGCCGCCGTACAGGATGCGGACTCTTCTTGCTGTCTCTGTATCGTACATCTCCCCTATGACGCTTCGTATGCGGCGTATCGTATCGTTCGCATCCGCGCTGGTGGCAGTCATGCCGGAGCCTATCGCCCAGATCGGCTCATACGCTATCACCACGTCCTCGACGCTTCCGGCGCTGACGCCGCACAGCGCGAGGCGCGTCTGGAGGCGCACGGTCTCCTCGGTGACTCCCCGCTGTCTCTGCGTGAGCGACTCGCCCACGCAGATTATCGGGATGAGACGTTTTTCTATGGCCTTGAGGACCTTTTTATTCACTGTTTCGTCGGACTCCGCAAAATACTGGCGGCGTTCCGAGTGGCCAAGGATCACATATTTGACGCCCAGTTCCAGCAGGGATTCGCACGAGACTTCGCCGGTGAACGCGCCCTGTTCCTCGCAGAACATATTCTGAGCGCCCAGGGATATCTTGTCCGTACCCTTGAGCGCCTCCCTAGCAGCGAAGAGGCACGTATGGGTAGGACAGACGACTACCTCGCATCTGGCATCCTTTACGAGGGGCTTGATCTCATTCACCAGCTTGACCGTCTGGGACGGCGTCTTGTTCAGCTTCCAGTTTCCGGCGATAATTGGTCTTCTCATGATTGTTTTCAAAGTTCCATCCGTCAGTAGAGACCCTTTATGACCGTGGCCCTGCCGCTCGGACATACGGCCTTGCAGGCCCCGCAGTTCACGCATCTGTGCTCCGCCGCGCCGTCGCCGGACACAATCTTCGTGCCTGAGCTGGTGCCAAGTCTGGTAGCGCCGGCCTTCAGCATGTTGACAGCGTCCTCATAAGTCCTCACGCCGCCCGACGCCTTGAGCCCCATCTCGGGGCCTACGGCCTGGCGCATGAGACGCACGTCTTCGACAGTAGCTCCGCCCGTCGAAAATCCGGTGGATGTCTTGACGAAATGAGCTCCGGCGAGCTTGCTGATGGCACACGCTTTTACTTTTTCCTCGTCGGTGAGCAGACACGTTTCTATGATCACTTTCACTATGGCCCTTCCTCTGGTTGCGGCCACGACTCCCTCGATATCTCTGTGAACCAGCTTCCAGTCGCCTGATTTCACGGCTCCTACGTTTATGACCATGTCTACTTCCTTGGCGCCGCTGTTGACCGCGCAGAGCGCCTCGGCGGCCTTGGCCTCGGGTATCATCGCTCCAAGCGGAAAGCCTACCACGCCGCATGGCGTCACTCCGCTGCCCTCCAACGCGTCGGCGACAAATTTTATATAGTTGGTGTTCACGCACACGCTGGCGAAGTTGTGTTTCTTTGCCTCATCGCACACCTTGCGTATGTCGTTCAGGCTGGCGTCTGGTTTCAGCAGCGTGTGATCGATATACTTCGCCAGTGAGGCCGGGCTGTACTCGTTGGCCGGTGTCGGTGAGTCCGTCCCGTAGTTAGCGCATATCTCCGCGGTTACCTGCCTGATGATTTCGTTGATATCTATCGCGCTCATCTTCTTCCTCCAATAATCGTATTGGGGCCCTTACCTGCCCTCCGCCTCTTTCGCTATCGCGACAGTGGCGGTGAGCCCAATGCGGTCCGCGCCAGCGGATAACAGCTCCACTGCTTTCGCGAGCGTTTTTACCCCGCCGTCGATCTTGATCTTCACATTACGGCCCAGAATATTTCGTACGTATTTGATCTCCTCCGCGTCGGCGCCCTTGCCGCTCAAAACGTTTTGAATCTTCACGAACTCGGCTCCGCAATTCTTCACGATATCGAGCACGGCCCTCTTCTCATCGTCGGAGTACACGCAGTGCTCAAAAACGGCTTTGAGCGTTGTCTTTCCGCGCGAGGCGGCGGCTACCTGCTCAAAATCATCCATCGCGTCAGCTATCCTGCCTGATTTTACCGCAAGGATGTTGATGGCGACGTCGAGCTCATCCGCTCCGTTTTTGACGCACTCCCTCGTCTCGGTCAGCTTGGATGCCGCCGACAGACAGCCGTGCGGGAATCCTATCGCGGCGCATACCCTTACGCCGCTCCCCCTCAGCGCGTCCGCGGCGGCGGAGACGTAGTAGGGAGCCACGCACACTGCCGCGGCGCGGTATCTGCGGGCATTGGCACACTCCGCGAGTATCCTGTCGAGGCTTATATCCGGATTCAGCAGCGAGTGCTCCAGCTTCGACGGAACCTCCCACGCCCGAACGGAACCAGAATCCTGCTTGCCGCGAACCAACCCGCCGGATTGCACCTCCGCGATCACATCGCTCACGATCTTTTCTATATCCATGTCATCCTCCGCATCAGAAGAAGAACCTCGTCTCCCCGCCATAGGTATAGCTGTCCAGCACGCCACAGATCGTGAGATCGGCGATTATGTCCTTATCGAGCATCATGTTTGCCGCTCCCCCATCCACGTTAACAAGCACCACATCACCTATGCCTGCCTGTCCGGCGTCAAACGCGATCTGACGCGCCCCGGAGGGTTTGCCATCCTCGTTCATGTATTCGATGATCATGAGCTTGTATCCGAGGTATGACTCATCCTTTATAGTGGAGACGACGTTTCCGACGACTGTGGCGATTCTCACGGCCATTACCTATTTTTTGCCGGGCAGTATACCCTCGACATCGCTGTGCGGGCTTGGGATCACATGCACACCGTAGAGCTCGCCCACCCTTTTAGCCGCGGCCGCGCCAGCGTCGACGGCCGCTTTTACCGCGCCCACGTCGCCTCTCACCATCGCGGTCACAAGTCCGCTGCCGATCTGTTCCCTGCCTATCAGCGTCACGTTGGCGGCCTTGACCATCGCGTCCGCCGCCTCAAT
>JAIRWR010000102.1 GCA_031268885.1 Synergistaceae bacterium | reverse complement strand
GCCACCTCACTCCTCGATTGAAAGCCGAATTCTTACTTGGCGCAAATAATGGCCCTAACGCGTGAGACCATTAAATCTTGTATTTCTTTCTGTAATGTACTCAATGAACCCCCTCACGGCACCTCCTCCGCCCCTTTTCCTCGAGACAAAGGAACACGCCGATTTAGTACACCTAACCACATCACTCGGGCAACTGCTCAAGCCACAGGCTTTCAGACAGAGAAATCTTATCACTTACATTTTGGTAGGTCAATGAATGAAAAGTTACAGTGTGAGCCGCCGGCCGCGATCGGGCGGGAAGAACTTCCAGCGGGAGGCTCTTGTCCAAAACGCGCATATGAACGCGAAGGGTTTATAATATGATGAAGAGGCGTGGTTCCAGATAGAAAACAGCATATGTTGGAGGTGTGTTTATTGTGTTCTTTCTGTTTATAAGCGGCACAGAGATATCGAAGGTCCCTGGCCTTTCAGCTGCTGGAGCAAACCCGGAGGTTATTCCATTCACGTCCCCGGCCGACGCGGATGTTATCAGATTCGGGTTTCCCAAAGCGATAGACTGCTTCCCCATGGACCCTCAGGGCCATCCCACCCCGGCGATCATTACGCGCGCCGCTGTGATTGAGGCAGGGATTCCGGTCACTGTTGTACGCTGCGGTTCATATCTGCCTCCGGCTCCGCCCTATGTGGAGACGGGCGCGGAACCGGGCCGTGATCCCAGATTAGAGCGCGCGGTCCCTGACGCGAAAAAAATATTCGAGAGATCGAGGTTTTTATCCCGTAATATCGATCCATCCACAAAGATGGTCATGCTTGCCGAATCAATACCAGGCGGCACTACGACGGCGCTCATGATCCTCCGCGCGTTGGGAATCGACGGCATGGTCTCGTCGGGAGGGCATGACAACCCGATCGGCCTGAAGGAGGATATCTGGCGAGGAGTTTCAAAGAGACTGGGGATAAGAGAAGGGGCTCTTGCCGGCGATCCGCTCCGGGCCGTCGAGGAGTTGGGAGACCCGATGCAGGCGTCGATCCTCGGATTTATCCTTGGCCTGGACAAGAGAGTTGAAATCGTGCTCGCTGGCGGCACTCAGATGACGGCGGTCGCGGCATTGCTGAAGAATCTCGATCCTTGCCGTAAGCCAATCATCGCTACCACGAAATATGTCGCGGATGACAAGAGCTCGTCGTTTCAGAAGATCGCGGATCTTCTGGAGTTTGAAACCTATGTCGCTAAACTCGATCTTTCGGCATCGCCCCATAAGGGACTCCGCGACTACGAGGAAGGCTATGTCAAGGAGGGCGTGGGGGCCGGAGGCTCAGTGTTGTACGCGGAGAGGCTTGGCGTTGCCCCACGCGTCATTTCGGACAGGACCGACATGCTGTATTCCGAGATATTGAGGGAAGGTTCTTTGAAAAACGCCGACTGAAGGAGAGCTCCGATTGAATGGACAGACGGCGTCCGACCGCTGTCGCGCCCTGGTATAGACCGGCGTTTATCTGCCGCGCCGGAATCAGAGGAATGGGAGATGACGTTTTGCGGATAGAGATACCTTACGGCAGCTCCTCGCTCTCATGCGAGATAGACGATTTGAGGGTCAGAGGCGTGCTCCGCGCGCAAACAGGCCGCTTGGAGGCCGACCTGCCGCAGGAGACGATCGTCGAGCAAAGCCTGACGGCTCCGATCGCCTCTCGCCCGCTTGCCGCCCTTGCGGAGGGAAAGCGGCGAGTCGTCATTATCACGAGCGACCACACAAGGCCAGTGCCAAGCAGGATAACGATGCCGCTTCTGCTTGCCGAGGTCCGAAGGGGCAATCCCGGCGCGGATATCTCAATCCTAGTCGCTACGGGCGGGCACAGACGCATGACGCGGGAGGAGCGCGCGGCGCGGTTCGGTCCTGATATCTGCGCTGGGGAAAAGATATTCGTTCACGACTGCGAGGATAGCTCCAACCTTGTATCGGCTGGGATTCTGCCCTCGGGTGGAGAACTCGTGCTGAACAGAATGGCATTGGAGGCAGATCTCCTTGTCGCCGAGGGATTCATAGAACCGCACTTTTTCGCGGGATTCAGCGGAGGGAGGAAGGCCATACTTCCGGGAATCGCCGGCTACAAGACGGTGCTCGCGAATCACTGCGCGGAGTTCATATCCGACAGCAGATCCAGGACGGGCATCCTCGATGGCAACCCCATTCATGCGGACATGCTTCACGCGTCCGCAGTCTCCGGGCTGGCGTTCATCCTGAACGTGGTTCTCGACGCGGAAAAGCGGGTTATCGCCTCCTTTGCCGGGCATCCGAACGAGGCGCATCTCGCGGGTTGCGAATTCCTCCGGAGCATTGCGGAGGTGGAGCGAACGACGGCTGACATAATTATAACTGGAAACGGCGGGTATCCTCTCGATCAGAACCTGTACCAGTCGGTGAAGTGCATGACCGCAGCCGAGGCGTGCGCGAACCCCGGAGGGGTTATCATTGTAGCGTGCGAGGCGCGCGACGGGCATGGAGGAGAGGCGTTTTACAACACCTTTGAGAGAGTACGGTTGCCCAGTGGCATACTGAGCGAGATCGAAACCAGAGATCGCGGAGGGACTCTGCCCGATCAGTGGCAGATTCAGATCTTCGTTAGAATTTTAAATAAGCACAGGGTCATAATGGTGACGGAGGCCCCCGCTGAAATGATCGAACACTTAAACATGATTTACGCCAGGTCTCTAGAGGAGGCCCTGCGCATCGCGGACGGAATGCTTGGGGAAGACCGTCCAGTAACGGTCATACCGGACGGGGTGTCTGTCATAGTGCCGTAATAATGTCCATGTCTGGCATGGAGCGGATCACGATCCTCAGCGGATTCCGCCAATGAAACGCGTCGGATGTCTTCCTGTGATATCGGCGGACCGTGCCGCCTCAAAGCGGGAAGATTCCGAAGTTAGATCTGTATCGCAAGCGAGGCGATTTTATTGAGATTATATCTGATGAGGCATGGAGACGCCGTCAAGCCTGCCGTCGCGTATGCTCAGAGGCCGTTGTCGGACAGGGGCAAGCGCGAGGCTGACGCGGCGGGGGCTTTTCTGCGCATGGCGAATGAGATCCCCTACGCGATAATGCACAGCACACAGTTGCGAAGCAAGATGACCGCCGAACATGTAATGGCAGGAGTGGCTGTGGATGGTCTCCTGCAAGAGAGATGCGACTTGGAAGAGGACTCGTCGGCGGAGGACTTTCTCGCGAGTATCGTATCTGAGTTTGGCGAAACGAATAAAAAGATCATGATTGTAGGACACAACCCCTTCATGTCACGCTTGGCCTTCTTGTTGTTTGCTGGTTCAAAGCCGCCAATAATCGAAGAATTCAAGACTGGCACGCTGCTCGCCGCGGACAGCGCCGCTCATGGGAGGATGTGGACCCTGCGCTTTTATATGCCGACAAAACCGCTGGCGGAGTTCTACAGTTCATTAGTTGACCCGCATATATCCCTATCGATACCGACCCTTGTTCAAGCAAGAACGAATGTCCATGCCAAGTGGTCATAAGCGCGGCTTCGGCTCTTTTGACCTCAGGCTCCTGATTTCGGATCGGCATCGATAAGTCTTCGAGTCACGTTCTTTGAAATCAGTCCCTGTCTAAGGCGCGTTATCTCCCCATGCCTCGCGCAGTTTGTCTATCAGCAGATTTCGCACAGCCTCGTTCTGCCCCAGACCGACGAACTTTGGGGTGACATTGTAACCCTCGGCGGTCAACATGCTCTTCCATGAGTCATCCTCGCTGCCGCCGATATCGTTTGTGGCGTGATCGCCGGCAACCAGCATCGCGGGAGCCAGGACGACGTTCTTGTTCTTCGTCTTCTTCAGTTGTGCCAGGACGTCGTCGTAGGCTGGCAGTCCTTCGATTGTGCCGACAAAGAAGTTGGGGGATCTCTGCCATAGAGCCACCTGAAGCGTGCTGTACGCGGAGTCCGCGAAGTGATGCGTGCCGTGTCCGACGAAGATCACGGCCCCATTGCCGCTCTCCCTGTTATATGTGGAGGTCATAACCTGGGCCATTCTCTCGAAGTCAGGCCCTCCTGAGAGCAACGGCTTTGAGAGCGCTATATATCGGAACCCCGCCTTCGTGCCGTGTTCGTGCATCAGCTTAAACCCATCAACCACAGCTTCGAGATCCTGATACTCCGCCCCCGGGATAACATGCGTAGACATGACCACTACGTCCGTAAATCCTTCGTAGGCCATCTTTGCCAGCGCCACAGCCGGCTCGTCGATAATTTTGTTCTGTTCCCTCGCTATCTTTCGCATGATGATGCGCGATGTAAACGAGACGCGGACCTCGACGTCCGGATACGCGCTCCGCACGGCATCTTCGACGGCGTTGATGGCGGCCTGTCCCTCAGGCAGACTGCTCCCAAAGGCGACCAGCAGCACGCCCCGCTTTGCCGGAATCCCTCCCTCATCGCTCGCCGACGCGGCCATATCAGTCATAACCACAAAAACAGCCGCCAGAATCAGAATGCATGTCAGAACCTTGATTCTTAAAACAGACATATACGACTCCTCCTGTCCAGTTTGATCCGCAGCGACCATCCTGTACAAGCGAGTTACGCCGTCGTCCGCAGAGAGGCTGACTCCTGATAGCGCAAAACATCACAACCCACCTATCCGGCAAAAAAATAGACGCCGCCTTACAGCGACGCCAATGCATCAGCGAGATCAAAGAGTTCACCTGCTGTTGCCGCGGCGCCCGCCCGCGCAGGCATGTTCGCTCAATTCGTCGCCAGGTTTCCTGACTCCCGTTCGTCCTACTCGCGCGCCTTCCCAGAATCCGTCTCGGATTCCAGTGGCATCACGGCGTTTTCGTCCCGGTTACAGTGGCGGGGCCGCTCCGGCTTCACACCGGATTCCCTTTTGCGACGCGTATAATTATATATGCATATCGAGGTAATTTTCAAGCTCGGACAGGAGCATTACATAAGTAAATATTCATTATCAGGCTTGTGCGTTTGGATAGTTTGGAGTATGATAGATGAGATAGATTAGCCTTGAGGTGAACTATAATGTCTTTTAGTACACTATTTGACTTAGATTCTTCTCAACTTACAACTGAAGCTGAAGTAGAAACAAGGTTGTTATCCAGAATATTTCATGATCTAGGATACCCTGACGGAGCTGTTATGCCCAAAAAACATATTAAAGCCTTGAAAATTCACGATGGCATAAAGTCCGCTATAAAAGAAGTAGATTTTATGTTGTTGGATAAAGATAATATCGCTCGAATTGTCGTTGAAGCTAAAGACCCGTCAATAAACATCTTGGATGCGTGGGGACAGGCCGCAAGTTACGCTTTGAGTCTTAATCGGGATAAAAAGCCTGATGAAAGAGTGAAATGGCTACTGATTTCAAATGGACACGTTACGGGACTATTCCCTCATGATTCTGAAACTCCGGTTGTCACCTTGCAGCTTTCTGATTTTGCGAGTGGAATGCCTCCGTATGTCGCGCTAAGAACGTACATAAAGTATAACGCGATCTCTCCGCCCCTAAAGACAAAGTTGCCGTTTCTGCCTCTGTCGCCACAAAAGCTAAATCAGTTATTTGCTGATTCGCATACCCTTGTGTGGAAAAAAGAGAAGATGGCTCCAGCTGACGCTTTCTTTGAGTTCTGCAAATTCATATTTATCAAGATACAAGAGGATAAAAAACGCGAAAAACTCCCGCTAGACACTCCTCCTTATATGATACCATTAACTGTCGAATGGTTGAAAGCGCAGAGTGTCACGACGAATCACCCCGTCCGTGATGTGCTATTTAATAATTTGCATACTCAACTCGAAACGGCAATCATAAAGGACAAAAAGAAGCGTATTTTTGGAAAAGATGAATCCCTACGGCTTTCAGCCGCAACTTGCATGGACTTAATTAAGTCGTTTCAATCCATTAATCTCAGTACAATTGACGAGGATTTAAACGGACGTATGTTTGAGGTGTTCCTAGCCTCCTCAATACGTGGAAAAGACTTAGGGCAGTTCTTCACGCCACGTTCTGTCGTTGACTTTATGACACGCATCGCGTTGAGAAATATAGACATTAAGACCCCTCCTCGGGTATTAGACGCTTGCTGTGGCACGGCTGGTTTCCTAATTGAAGTGATGGCTTATCTGACTGGCCGGCTACGAGACGATACGCGACTGACAGATGAAGAGCGTAAGGCGATTAAACAGATCATCTGTAATGAACGTCTGTTTGGCGTGGAAGCTAATGAACGGGTTGCGCGTATCGCGCGTATAAATATGTATCTGCACGGCGACGGAGGAAGCCATGTTTTTCACGGGGATGGATTGGATTCCGACTCATTAGAACAACCAGATATGAATGCGGAACAGAAAGATAGTATGATGGAGTATAAGGAGAAAGTTACGGAGGGTAGCTTTGATATTATTCTCACCAATCCTCCGTTTAGTATGATATATAACGCAAAGAAACCCGATGAAAGACGCGTTATGGAACAGTATGAACTAACACTGGAATCGACTACAATAAAGTCCAGTATTCTGTTCCTTAACCGTTACTATGAACTGCTAAGACCCAGCGGCGAGATGCTTATTGTACTTGACGATACCGTGCTTAATGGGAAGAGCTTTGAAAGAGAACGCGGGTGGATAAGGGAAAAATTTATAATACTTGGCGTTCATTCTCTGCCGTTTAATGCCTTTTTCAAAGCAAAAGCAAACATTAAGACATCTATCATTCATCTACGGAAGAAAACATTGAGTACCGAACGACAGGGCCATGTGTTTATGTCTATTTCGAACAATGTTGGGCACGATAATTCTCTTAGGGATACGCCGTTTAGAAACAACTTGACAGAGATACTCATCTCTTATCTAGAGTGGCAACGTACCGGAAGTCTAACTCCTACGCTTAGGGATAACGCTAATCCGGCTGAAAATTTGGAGTGCCCTCTGCAATACTGGCTCGTTGTTCCTGATAAAATTACAGACGAGAGGTTTGACGCGTTCTTTTACAGCCCAGAACTTTATGAGACTTACAAGAGACTAAACGCCGCAAGTGAATCTGGTAATATTGAATTGCTTAAAGGCAATAAATTAGTGCTCCGAAAGAAATTGACAAGCGCGGAAAAAAAGGATATGCGCGATGACGGCAGACTGTATAAGTATATCGAAATTAGTGACGTAACTCAATATGGGCTTATTACATCTTATGCGGAAGATGTATTTGAAGCGTTACCGACACGCGGGGAATATCAGGTAAGAGCAGGGGATGTTTTGCTGGCACTCAACAATAGTTCCCGAGGAACAGTCGTGCTAGTGCCAGATGAATTTGACAGGGCGATCTGTACCTCTGGCTTTCTTGTTATTGTTCCAAACACGAGAGAAGATGGCCTATTGTTATGGTATGCGCTTCGCGGTGAATCGTGTAAAAAACAGATATACTATCTGGCACAAACCGCAAGCCAGCCAGAGTTGAAGATCGATATGTGGAACGAATATTTCCTCATCCCTCTTCCGAGTGGGCCGGAACGGATGAAGGCCTTATCAAAGGCGCAAGAATTTTATGGATACGTAAAGAAGCTATCCGATATAAACAATTATAGATCTGATTTTTAGTACTCAAACGGCTAAATTTCGTTCCGGCCGTTCACTCTCCCTTATCGGAGTATGATGGTTGCACGGCAGCCGCGGGAGGCGGATCTCCGCGCTAAATTGCCTCACTCCCCAAGGTATGCCTTCCTGATCAGTCTGTTTTCGAGGAGTTCGCGGCTCGTTCCCGACGCTACTATCTCTCCGCTCTGCATTACGTAGCCTCTGTCGCTTATCTCCAGGGCTTGGAAGGCATTCTGTTCAACCAGAAGCACCGTCATTCCCTCATCTCTTATCTGACATATTGTGTCGAAGAGCGATTCCGTCACTATAGGAGCCAGGCCGAGCGACGGTTCGTCGAGCATCAGCAGGGACGGGCGGCTCATCAGAGCCCGAGCTATGGCGAGCATCTGCTGCTCTCCTCCCGACAGAGTCCCGGCTCTCTGGCGCAGCCGCTCCTTTAGCACCGGGTACAGGGTAAAACATCTCTCTCTGTCGCGTTCGGCCATATCCTTGTCGCTTCTCCTTATAGCGCCCATTATCAGGTTCTCCTCCACGGAGAGGGCTGTAAAGAGCCTGCGCCGCTCCGGCACCAGCGAAATCCCCAGGGCCACTATTTCGTGCGGTCTTGGCGGCAGCCTCACGCCATCCAGAGTTACGGAACCCCTTGCCACTGGCAGTGCGCCGGCTATGCTCCACATGAGGGTAGACTTTCCCGCGCCGTTCACCCCGACTACGGAGACTATCTCTCCCCTGTTCACGGAGATATCTATGCCGTGTAACGCGTGTATGCCGCCGTAATATACGTGAAGGCCCGAGACATCGAGATATCCGCTCATCGCGCGCTTCTCCTGTCCCTGTGACGCCCGAGATAGGCATCCACCACCCTGGGATCCTCCCTTATCTCATCGGGAGATCCGGACGCAAGCAGCGCCCCCCGCTCCATGACTACGATATGGGCGCAGATGTTCATAATCAGTTGGATGTGGTGTTCTATCAGCAG
This sequence comes from Synergistaceae bacterium, assembly GCA_031268885.1. Taxonomy (GTDB): domain Bacteria; phylum Synergistota; class Synergistia; order Synergistales; family Synergistaceae; genus JAIRWR01. The sequence continues at coordinate 20,973 of JAIRWR010000102.1, read as the reverse complement.
TATAGTCACGTCAAAATCATGCCTTATCCTGACTATGGTCTCTCCAAGCTCGCGAGTCTCGGAGTCGTTCATTCCGGCCGCCGGCTCGTCCAGCAGCAACAGGCTCGGTGAACAGGCGATGGCGCGCGCTATCTCAAGTTTTCGCTGAAGTCCATACGGAAGGGTGGATGCCGCGCGATGGGCACTCTCCTCTATCCCTATGTCCCTCATTATGGCGTACGCTCTCTCCCTGGCCTCGGATTGCTCGCGCCTTGCGGACGGAGTCCCGAAAAGGGACGCGATCGGTCCGCATGACGCCCGCGCCAATATGGGGGTCATCACATTTTCGAGACAGGTCATGCGGTTGAACAGGCGTATGTTCTGGAAGGTGCGAGAGACCCCTGAACGGACTACCTCGTCCGGCCGTCTGCCGGCGAGGTCTGTCCCGCCCAACCGAATTGAGCCCGAGGTGGGTTTGTACACCGCGGTTATCAGGTTGAACACGGTGGTCTTTCCAGCGCCGTTCGGCCCTATCAGGCCCGTTACGCGGCCGCGTTCGGCGTCGAACGAGAGCCCTTCGACGGCCCGTATCCCACCGAACATCCTTGAGAGATCCCTCACTTCCAAAAGGGGCTCGCTCACCGCGATCTCCCCCGAAACAGGCCGGATATCTCGCGATACCCCATGAGGCCCTGCGGCCTGTATATCATTATGACGACCAGCAGCAGCCCGTAGGCTGGGAGTCTCCACATGTCGAGCCATCGGAGCGCCTCCGGCAGGACTGTGAATACGAACGATATGATTATCGGCCCCGAGACGCTCCCCATCCCGCCAGCTATGACGGAGGCGAGAAGCTGCGTCGACTGAGTGAGCGTGAACATCACGGGCTGGATGAAAGCTAGCCTGTGCGCGAGAAGCGCTCCGGAGACCCCGCACAGCATCGCGCTCGCCACGAGTGATAGCAGCCGCGTTCTGAACAGATTTATTCCAGCCATCTCCGCGGCGACCGGATCCTCGCGTATGGACATGAACATCGCGCCGAATCTGGATTTCAGCAGGTTGCGCGTCAGGAGCAGGCTGACTGCCAAGACCGCCGTTACCCAGACGGGGCCGCTGAGTTCGTCCAGCGAGAGCCCGCGCGCGCCATTCGTTATGGAGAGGTTTTCGAGACAGACCCTCAGAGCCTCCCCAAATCCGAGTATCGCGATGGCGAAGTAGTCGCTGCGGAGCTTTGCCCTCAAGGTCGGTATGCCTATTATGAGGCTCGACAGCCCCGCCATGGCCATTCCCGCCAGTATGGCAATGATGAACGGGACATCCCAGTGGTATGTGAGCGCCCCGGCCGTGTAGGCCCCTATGCCGACAAAGGCCGCGTGCCCAAGGGAGAACAGTCCTGTAAAGCCGGTGAACACGGCCACGCCGAGCACGGCTATCATGTTGATAAACGCCAGCAGGACGATATTGAGATAGTAATCCATGCCGCTATACCTTCTCTTCGGTATCAGTGCCCAAGAGCCCGTTGGGAAGGCAGATGAGAAGAACGACGAGGGCGGTAAAGCTGAATACATCCCTCATTATGCTGGATACGTAGGTAGAGACCAATGTCTCCAAAACGCCCAGTATTATCCCTCCTATCATCGCGCCGGGCAGGCTGCCCAGCCCGCCTATGACGGCGGCTATGTAGGCCTTGTTCGTGACCCAGCCCATTGTCGGGTACACGAGGTATTTTATGCCCAGGAACACGCCGGCCACTCCGGCGAACGCTCCGGCCAGGAAGAAGACTATGGAGATCAGCCTGTCGGTGTTGACGCCCATGAGCGAGCACATCGTCATGTCATTGACTCCGGCCCTTATCGATATGCCGGTCCTGGTGCGCGTGATGAAGATGTGCAGCGCGGCTATCGCTCCCATGGAGATGACGAACGCGAAGAGATCAAGCAGGCTCAGCGAACTGCCGCCGACCTGTATGACCTGCCGTTTGAAGAACTCCGGGAAGGAGTAAAATCTGGCTCCTATTGTGGCGTATACCATGTTCTCGAGGAACATGGAGCAGCCCATCGCGCTTATCATGAGATAGAGGGAGGGCGCGCGCCTGCGTCTCAAGACGGCGTATGCCGCCCTCTCGTTGCAGACCGACAGAATGCCCGCGCCTACCACGCTGCCGATCACGACGAGGCCGAGCCCCAGGTGCGCTTTGGCCGCGAGCACCATACCCATGTAGGCGCCGAGCATTATAACGGCCCCGTGCGCGAAGTTGCTGAAGGATAGTATGCTGAAGATGAGAGAGTAACCGACCGCCATCAGGGAGTATATTCCTCCGATGGACAGGCCGGTTACGAGAGTCTGCAGTAACACCCTAAAATCAACTCGGGGATACCAGGCTCACTCGCCCTGGTATTTTTCCACGAACGCGAATTCTTTTTTCCCCACATCGACCTTCTGGATGACAGCCGGTTTGTTGAGCGGGTTATGATTGCTCGGGTCCATGGTCAGGATGCCGGTCGTGACTTTGACATCCTTCAGGTTAGCCAGCGCGTCCGCAAGGGCTGGGCCCTCGACGGAGCCGGCGGACTTGGCGGCTTCCGTTATCATAATAAGGGCATCCTGCGCCATGACTGGGTTCGGCAATACAGCCTCCTCTCCGTACTCTGTGCGGTATTCCGCCAGGAAATCCTGAATGTCCGGGTCGCTGACATCCGTCAGATTGACGAAATAGGAACCGTCGATGGCCTCGCCGCCGAGGTCGAATATATCGGGGCTGCCCCAGTTGTCCGTGCCGAGGAGGGGAACTGTGATCCCGAGGTCGCGCGCCTGTTTTGCCGCCATCGAAGCCACCCTCTGGTCGGCCGGTATGAATATCACGTCAGGGTTTAGCTCCTTTATCTTGCCGAGCTGGGCGCGGTAATCCAGCTCCTCGGAGCGGAACGCCTCCTTCGTCAGGACTTCGCCGCCGCGCGCCTTGAACGCTTCCTCAAAGTAGTTTGTCACCCACTGACTGAAGTCGGACCCGACATCGTAGAGGACGACCGCTCTTTTCGCCGAGAGCCTGTCGTACGCGAATCTGGCCGCTACAGTCCCCTGAAAGGGATCTATGAAACAGGGGCGAAACGCGTATCTGTTCGTCTTGCCGGTCTTCTGGTCGACCGTTACGAAGGTGTTCGTGGCGGTCGTGACGACCATAGGTATCTCCGCCTTGTCGAGCACCGGTCCGGTGGCGAGCGCGTTACCGCTCTGCGCCGGCCCTATCACCGCTATCACCCTGTCCCCTACGAACCTGCGAGCCACATTAACCGACTCGACCGCATCCGCCCGGTTGTCATAACGCACTATCTCTATCTGTCTGCCCAGAATACCGCCGGCAGCGTTTATCTTCTTAACGAGCAGATCGACCGCCCTGGCTTCGGACTGTCCCCATATCGATGCCCCGCCGGTTAAGGAGACACTGTGACCTATCTTTACGACATCGGCCGCATACGAGCATCCGGCCAACGCAAACGCCAATATAGCCGCGGCGCATAAAATAACGGATCTCTTCATTTTTTCGCTCTCCTTCCAAACTACTATACAGTTGACAACAATACGCTCAAAACGGTCACAGATGAGATGTATCCGCCAACTTTTGGATCTGATCCAGATGAAGTATATAAAGCGCGTGTAAACCCAATTTTATCTGGCCCTTGTTAGATCACCTCCGAACGAGACAGGTATTTTTTGATAATTCAATTCGGAATTCTAATGATTAAATGAATTTTATTTCTTCCCGTGTTCTATGTCAACCATCGTCCGGGACAGGTTAGTCATACATCATTGACATATTTGTATGACTATGTTATATATATCAAAGATTACAATTGGAGTTGATGACATGAAGCAGAAGGTCAAATTTGAGAAGCCGGCATCTCCGAGTGCCGCGAGGCAAGCGGACTCCCGCAGTGATCTTGTTGTGAAGTCAAACGCTCTGATCCGCGCCAAGTGGACTATAGAAAGCATATGGGAACCGCGCTTGATCGCGAGACTGGCCGCCAGGGTGAAACCAGATGACGAGGATTTCAAGATTTATGCCATGCCCATAGTCGAGCTTGTTGGAAAGAACGCGAACGGCAAGGTTTATAAAGATCTGTCCAGGGTAATCCGCAACATGATGAGCAGAACGATAACAATTTACGAGTCCGACTCCAGAGAGGTCATCTATAATGTATTTTCGATGTGTGCCATAGACTCGAAGAGGGGGATAATAGAGATCTGTTTTCACGCAAACCTTAAACCTCACTATCTCAACCTCCACAAGCGATTTACAAAATACAGCCTCGAAGAGTTCTTGCAGCTTCCCAGCACATATAGTCAGCGTGTCTATGAAATACTGAAGTCATGGTCGGACAAGGTGGAGGTAACTATTTCGCTGGAGGATTTATATAAATATCTAGACGTCCCGCCGTCGTTTAAAAAAGACTTCAATAATTTCCGCATGAGAGTTCTCGAAAAAGCGTACGACGATATTACAAGTCTCACCGGATTTCGTTTCAACTGGCTTCCGGTAAGGCTTGGACAACGCAAGGTGATGGCGATACAGTTTGTCTTCAATCAGGAGCTGTTCAACAAAAAGGAGTCCGAGATGGCATCGGCGGAAAAAGAGCGGGAGATGAGCGAACACTCGGCGAACCAAAAAGCGGTAATCCGCTGCCGCGACAGACTGATAAAATCAGGCGGGCCCTGCAACCCCAAAAAGTCGTCCAAAGTGTGCAAGTTCTGCGTCGAACGCAAGATGAACAATATATTTCTCAACAAGAGCGACGGAGATGAAAAGGCCGTGTAGGGCACGGTAATGAGCCATCGCTAGGTATTTATAATCAGAGAGACAGCCTTACGCGCCGCGCGGCGAGAGACGCCGGCGGTGTGTAAGGCTGTCTTGTGTTACTGGTTTAGTACACACTCAAGATTTGGCGAGAGATAACATCTATTGCATGAGACGCAGCGGGCTTTTGTCCCGTCGCCGGCCGCCCATCTATTGAGCAGGCCTGGTTCGCAGATGAAGGGGCGGCAGAGTGAAATGGCCTCGATATTTCCCTTGTTGAGGAAGTCTTCTATAACGCTTGGAGTCCGGTATCCGCCCACGCTGATTATCGGCGTTCCTATCTCCGACGAGATTTTGAGCGCGCCCTCCGCGAGATAACCCTCGTCGTCCTCAGACTTAACCGGCTGTGACGCCGTCTGATTGGGAACAAGGCCAGAGCTGATCTCAATGGCGTCTATGCCTCGCCTTTCGAGTTCCCTGCAGGTCTGGAGGCAGTCGCCGCCACTCAAACCGCCCTCCGCAAGGTCGGAATAATTGATCTTTACCCAGACCGGATACTCGGGACCGACCTGAGTCCGGACCTCATCGTAAGCCTCGAATAAAAACCTGGCCCTGTTTTCGACGCTGCCACCGTATTCATCCTCCCGTTTATTGAAGCATGGGCTGAGGAATTGGCTTATCAAGTATCCGTGCGCACCGTGAAGCTGTACGCCGTCAGCGCCGGCGGACCGGCACTTTGCCGCCGACGCGCCGAACTCAGCCGTCAGATGGCGTATCTCTTCCTTCAGCAAGGCCTTCGCGGGCTTTCCAGGGATCGCCTCTATGTCAGATGGGGCGTAGGGGTGATCTCCTCTATCGATATCGGTGGACTTCGCCCCGCAGTGACCAAGCTGAACTATGACCTTCGCGCCGAATTTATGCGCCGCCTCCGCCGCTTCCTTGAATTTTTCCGTAAATTCCTCCAGGTAAATCTTTGGCATGACCTTATTCAAGCAGGAGTTACCGCCAATTCCCATCATTCCGGTGATTATTACCCCCACGCCGCCGGACGCCAGCGCCTCGTAACGCTCCTTCAGTCGCGGAGTGATTACGCCGTTCTCCCCTCCGTTCCTTTCAAACGTCGCGCTCCGCACAGCACGGTTCTTAACGCTCAATTGCCCCAACTTGATTGAATCGAAGATCTTTTTCATCTCTCCCGCTCCTCCTTCCCTCGCTCCGCGTTAGGGAGATAATCCGGCAAGCTCGGCATCAGCGAATGGATCGCGGAGGTCCATAATAGGCTCTCTCCATCTCGGCTCTGAACACATCCCATCCCGCACGGTCTATGGAGACGCGGAAGCGTTCGCCGTGCTTTGCGTATTTCGCGAAAAAATCCAGCGCGCCGTCGGTGACCCTGAAGAGCGTCTCCCTGTCCTCGATTATCGGGAAGATCTCGTCTCCCTTCGCGATCATATTGCCGAAGGTCCCTCCAAATGAGAGTATGTAGCCGGACTTGCCCTTCCACGCGTCGGTCGGGCACGACTTGACGCATCTCCCACAGTGCTTGCACTTCTCATCCTCCAGGACGATCCGATCATCGGATACTGAGAGCGCTTTTTCGCGACATGCCTTGATACAGACGCCGCAGAGGGTGCAGAGCGTCTTCTCCCAGCTTATCAGATAGCCGCCCTTTACCCCGAGATCGTTCTCCTCTGCCTTCAGACAGTTGTTCTGGCAGCCAGTCACCCCGAATTTGAACTTGTGAGGCAGTTCCCTTCCAAAATACCGTTCAGATATCTCAACCGCCAGCGAGTGAGTTTCGATGCATCCGCTCGGGCAGATCTGGCTGCCCTGACAGGCCGTCACAGTACGCACCCCTGCCCCACAGACCCCGGTGTGGACTCCCCCGCCGAGCAGCTCCGCCTTGACGGAATCGACGTCTTCAATCTTCACGAATGGTATTTCCACCCCCTGGCGCGAGGTCAGGTGAACATGGCCGTCACCGTATCTTTTCGACACGTCAGCGATGGTGATAAGCTGCTCCGCTGTGAGGTTTCCTCCGACTACCTTCAACCGCAGCGAGAAGTTGTCCTTTTGTTTCTGGCGTATGAAGCCGCCGTCTTTAAGAGCCTTATAGTCTATTGTCCCAGCCATGCGCAATCCTCCTCTGACAGCAATCCTCTTTCGCGTTCTTCCGACAGGCTGTATTCAGTTATACGATCGGCTTATATCAACCAGCTTATATCAACCAGCGCTCAAGCAAAATCCAACATCCAGAGCTCGCGGACGCCAGCTTCTACTCCTTTGACTTCAGGTCTCTGATTTCAGATCAGTATAACACTGTTGTCAATTTAAAAGCTTGAAAGTTCCAGCGCTTGTTTAGCCGCGAGATGATTACCGCCGATCTGCGGCTCGATATCCCTCAAAAGATCAGATCGTCTCCCAGCATGTTGTCCGGCAGGTTTTCGACATCACGAATGACATTGTCGATGTGTGTTTTCATCGCTCTTCCCGCTCTGTCGGAGTCCCCGGACGCGAGAGCTTCGATGATCTCCACGTGATCGTCGCTTATTACCTTTTTTGAGTGATATCTGACGTGCGCCAGCTTCTTCGCGTATTTGCCGTCGTGCCATATGAGTTTCAGGGCGCCGGCAAGCGTCCTGTTGCGCGACGCGGAGGCTATAGTCATATGGAACGACGTGTCGCTTTCGGAGATGCTCTCGCCGCGCTGAATCGAAATTCTGCTCTCATCCACCGTGGAACGCAGAATTTTCATCTCGGACGCCGTTATATGCGAAGCCGCCATCCTCGCCAGCTCCGTCTCTATCGTTCCGCGGGCTGTCAGTATGTCGAGCAGTTCCTCTCTCTCCGTGGGATTGATCGATTCGGCGAAACTCCTTGCGCGCTCGATATTATCCTGAACGACCCGGTATTTGAAGAGCTTTTTCTTTCCGGCGAACGTCAGCTTTCTCCCGTGACTGCCATTTTTCTCCAGCAATCCAGCCCTCTCCAGATCACGAAGTACTCGTCCCGCTGTGGGTTCGCTCAACGCTATGCCCGCGGATGCGAGAGCTTCCTGGGCCTTCCCAGCTCCCATACTTGAACCGTCCGTATCTATGAGTTCCAGGAGTTTGATGTATCTCGGTTCATCCAGATTGATCTCCATTATTGTCCCCCCAGTCTTTCGGCGGCGAGCTTTACATATATATCCTAGCATAATAGTGTTCAGCTGTACCAAATTTTCATTAGAGGGAAAATTTTACCTATTGCATTACTCATCATTTATGAGTATAATAAAGACATCAACCAAGTAAGAAAATTTTCCCCAGCGTATTGCGTGTTTTGTTTCACGATATAAATATATCTGGAGGTGCGGAGATGAGCGCGAAACGTATTGTGGTCGTCGGCGGAGGATGGGGAGGCGTCGCGGCCGCGGCAGCCGCTCGCAAGGCTGGCGCGGAAGTAACGCTGCTGGAACGGGCCGATATGCTTCTTGGAACTGGGCTTGTCGGAGGGATATTCCGCAACAACGGGCGGTTTACCGCGGCTGAGGAGATGGCTTGTCTCGGGTGCGGCGATATGTTCGAGGTGATGGACCTATGCTCGAGGCACAGGAATATCGAGTTTCCGGGTCACAAACACTCGAGTCTCTATGATGTGTACGAAATAGAACCATCGGTGAAATCGCGTCTGCTGGACATGGGAATCGACGTGAGGATTACCTCCAGCGTCAGATCGGTGGAAAAGCGCGACGGGCGTCTCGCGTCGGTCCATACTTCCAACGGGCAGACTGTAGAGGGCGACGCGTTCGTCGATGCTACAGGCACCTCGGCGTCTCCGGCCAACTGCGTAAAATATGGCAACGGGTGCGCAATGTGCATTTTGAGGTGTCACTCGTTTTCACCCAGGGTCAGTATAACAACCCTTGCTGGCGTAGAAGAGTGGGATGCGGTCAAAGCAGACGGCAGCGCTGGCGCGATGAGCGGTTCATGCAAGCTCTTCAAGGAATCCCTTTCGAAAGAGATAGCGAGCGCTCTCGAACGCGACGGAGTAGCTGTCATCCCAATTCCGGAGGAACTGCGGACTGGTTCAGATAAACTCAGCGCCAAAGCCTGTCAGCAGTACGCGACATCCGCGTTCTCCGAAAATATAGTGTTGCTCGATACCGGTCCGGCAAAACTTATGACGCCTTATTACCAACTCGAGGCATTAAGACAGATAACCGGTTTCGAGAGGGCGCGCTACGAAGACCCGATAGCTGGAGGATTGGGAAACTCGATGAGATATTTCAGATTCGCGAATTGCTCAAATACCACTCAGGCTGAAGGTGAAACAACGAATATTTTCTGCGCCGGGGAGAAACTGGGCGCTATGGTCGGACATACCGAGGCTATAGTCACAGGATCTCTTGCCGGGCATAACGCCACGCGTCACGCCGCTGGGATGCCGCTTCTCACACTGCCGGATTCTCTCGCGGTCGGAGACTTTGTCAATCATGTCATCGGAGAGATGAAACATCCTGAACGCAGGGGGACTAAATATACATTCTCCGGATCGGTTTACTTCGACAGGATGAAACACCTGGGCCTTTATACGACTGATACCGGAGAGATTGAAGAGAGAGTACGGGCGAGCGGTCTGTCCGGTGTCATGAAAAAAACGTTCAGTTGAGACTGGAGGTATCGCAATGGTTCCTGTATTGGGATTGACGCATTATGTATACGCTATTACGATAATTTCAGTCATATTGTTGATGCTGAAAAAGAAAGACGTTGTGATAGTCTGCCTCGTCGGAACCATGATAATAGCCACCCTGCACACTAAAAGCCTTACCGCGGGCACTCAGATTCTCTTCAACGCGATCTTGAACGCGGGCGTCGATCTTTTCGACATAATGCTCGTCATATCAATAATGGTAGGCATGTTGAAATCCCTGAACGCGGCGGGGGCGGGAGAGAAGATGTTTTCCCCCTTGAGAAAGCTGATTAAGAACCCAACCCAGGCATATTTCGTGCTCGGGCTGTCGGCATACGTATCAGCCTCGTTCTTCTGGCCGACTCCAGCGACGGCGCTAGTCGGTCCCCTTCTGATCCCGGTCTGTGTTGAGGCCGGCCTGCCAGCTATAGCGGCGGCTATGGCTTTCAACATCTTCGGTCACGGCATGGGGTTGTCCGGGGATCTCGTCATTCAGGGCGCGATAAAGATATCCTCGACGTCGGCAGGCGTCAGTATTGATTCCATGTATATGCCGTCGGCCCTCCTCTCTGTGACCTGCGGGCTCGTAGCTGGAATCGTAGGGTATGTGATGATAATACGCGACATGAAAAGGGGAAGAATTACCGCTGTACCTGAGACGCAGGTCAAGACTGAGGCCAAGGAGCATCACAGGTACGCGTTCTTCTTGGCTGTACTGGTCCCTCTCGCGTTCTTCACTGACGCGGGCCTAATGGTCTATTTCAGCATCAGGGGAGGCGACGCGACGGCCCTGATAGGAGGGACAGCCACGCTGGTTCTGGCGATCAGCACAATAATGTGTGACGGCAAGGATTGCTTCGATAAATCGGTCGGTTACCTGAGAGAAGGTTTCATGTTCGGTATAAAGGTATTCTCTCCGGTCATCCCTATAGCCGCGTTCTTTTTCCTCGGAGGGCCGCAGGTAAAGGATATACTGGGAGATAGCGCGCCGCTGCTGCTCTTTGACATAGGAGAGAAGATATACTCTTACATCCCGCTTGGCAGAGTTCCAGTGGCCTTCGGCGATGTTTTAATAGGGATGATAGCCGGGCTTGACGGTTCAGGATTCGCGGGCCTGCCACTTACAGGCAGCATGGCGGCGGCATTCGGCGGAGCGATAAACGCTAACATAGCGCCACTCGCGGCCGCGGGACAGATGGGTTCAGTATGGTCCGGAGGCGGTACGCTCGTTCCATGGTGTTTCGGACTTGCGGCTACCGCTGGCGTAGCTGGAGTGAGTCCGACAGAGCTGGCGAGGAAAAATTTCATACCGGTCTGCTGTGGTCTGCTGGCTTCGACGGCGCTTGCTATTCTGATGATGTGATTTTACTTCCAGCTTAACGTGCGCGCCGCGCGCGTGTTCGTGTGCTAAATACAGGTCAAAACGCGTTTTTGACTTGTATTTAGCATTTTAAAATTTTAGGTAATTTGGAGGATTTTTAATATGAATGCCGCAAAAACCTTGCTCGAAATGTTGAGCCGTTACGGGGTAACGGATGTTTTCGGGTTGCCAGGCGAGACCACGCTCGCTGTCTACAGGGAGTGGAACGCTTATCCGGGGATCGCTTATCACATGTGCAGAGACGAGAGGAGTTCCGTCTTCATGGCGGATGCTTACGCAAAAGCGACGGGCAAGGTAGGGATATGCGAGGGACCAAGCGTCGGGGCCACCCACATGATCCCCGGAGTCGCCGAGGCATTCATCGCCTGCGTTCCCATGCTGGTCTTCACGTCGGATGTCGCCCTCGATACTACTAAGAAAAATATGTTGACCGGCTTTGATCAGACAGCTATTTTCAAAGGAATCACAAAGGAAACCTATACCGTCACGAAGGGATCCGAGATACCGTTTTTAGTCCGCCGTGCCTTCAGAAGCGCGGCCAGCGGACGTCCCGGGCCAGTGCATATAAGGATGCCGCATGATATCTTCGGCCACGAGGTCAGTGAGAGCGAAATTTTCGCACAGAAGCAGTTCGCCTCATTCCCGGGAGTGCGCTTCTCGGCCGCCGAGGATGACGCGAGGGCAGCGGCGGAAGAGATAATGTCGGCCTCGCGTCCGGTGATGATATGCGGTCAGGGCTGCGTACACTCCGGCGCTTGGGAAGCGGTCCTGGAGTTGGCGGAACGTGTGGGGATGCTGGTCGGTTCTACGATAAACGCCAAAGGAATATTCCCGGAGACGCACGAACTGTCACTCGGCGTAGTCGGAGCGCGCGGAGGGCTCGAATGGTCGAACCGCATGGTTACTTCATCTGACATAATCGTTTTCGTTGGAACCAGCACAGACTCGGCGGCAACTGACGGCTGGAAACTACCTGACCCGAAAATCTCGCGAAAGATGATACAGATCGACGTTTCAGAACGGGAACTGGGTAATAATTACCAGGTATTGCCTCTGATGGGAGACGCGCGAGAGACTCTTTACGGGATTCTGAAATTTATCCGGGCCGGCTCATGCGCCGGCACAAGCGAGTGGGTGAAAGAGGCGGGACTGAGACGGGGCGAATATGAGGAGCGTTTAAACGAATTCGAGAGATCGCTCGGTGACGCGCCGCATCCGTTGGCCGTGTCACGTATTTTGGAACGTACCGTCCCGGACGACACGTTTTTTGCGTTCGACCCTGGCATATCGGCAATATACCCCGCGTCGTTTCTCCGGCTCGGCAGGTCGGGGCGCAGGACCGCGTTTAATTTTGCTATGGGCGCGCTCGGTTATGGGATACCTGCCGCGATAGGCGCCAAAATCGGATTGCCCGGCAGAAGAGTGATCGGGATCACCGGAGACGGAAGCTTCGGTTTTGCCGCCGGAGAACTTGAAACGGCGGTGAGGCTGGGCTTGGACATAACTTACATACTGTTCGATAACAGATCATTTGGCTGGATAAGGGGAACAGAATTTGTGACCAGGAGATCTCCTCTGTCGTCAGACTTCGGAATGTTTACAGACTTCGCTGAGGTCGATTATGTAAAAGTCGCCGAGGGTTTCGGCCTGAAGGGCTTTAGGACCAGCTCAGCGAAAGAGTTCGAGAAAATTCTAAAACAATGCCTTGCCGAACCTGGCACAAAGCTGATAGCGCTAACGTCACGGCCGGAGGATGAACTGCTTCCGCCGGTTCCCGGCTGGTATCGCTACGCTAAATCTGCTGGACTGGAAAATTTGTACGGCATGGAAGGCATAATATTATAAGAAGCTTCTCCGTGTTTTTTTAATGGCTTCAAAGCGCGGGCCTTCGTTAAAAAAATGAAGGACCGCGCTCAACGTCTGGGAGTCCGCGCGAAAAGAGCCTGTATCCCTACTTTTTCAAAAACGCCAGAACAGCTTCGCGGAATTCTTTATAGTAAGGTTTCTCCATCATCATCGCGTGGGCCGCTCCTTTTACGACCTTCAGCTCCGATCCATCCGGCAGCGTCTTCAAGGCCTCCTCGCAGAGCGCAACGGTGACATAACCGTCTCTGTCCCCTACGGCGAGAAGCGTCGGCGCTTTGATGTCAGCGGTGGGAATCAGACGTTCTTTAGGATCGACTAGCAGGTCTCGCCGGCCTCCGTTGGGGCTCCCCTCACCGTCATACCTCCAGCAGTTGGACAGAAAAGTTGCCGCGACTGGAGGTTCTACGATGTCGTAGTCGATGGACTTGTCCGCTTTGACCTGAAAGTCATCTGCGGCGTGCAGCCATGTGTTCGGGTGATACGCTTCTGTGACCTCTATCGCGGCGAGTCCGGCGACGATGGGGGCGTAAAGCACCAGCTTATCCACAAGGTCAGGATATTTCGCCGCAAAGCGTCCGCCTGTCACCGTTCCCCAACTCCACCCCAGTACGTTCAGCTTCGCCGTCTTCGAGGTCTCCGTAATGAGCTTGGCCGCGGCCGCGATATCCTCGGCCGCATAGTCAGAATTGGGCATAAAGCCGTCCTCAACCTTCCGCGAACTTCCATACCCCGCAATATCGAGCAGCCAGACCGCGTAGCCGTTCCGGGCGAAGAAACGCGCCAGACTGTAGTCCTCGTAATCGACGTCGAACTCGTGTGACGAATAAGTCAGCCCATGCACCATGAGAAGCGGTATTTTTTCTCCCGGTTCATCCGTCTGATAGCGCGCGAGATGGAGCGCGGCGCCATTCCGCTCAAGCGGAAAGACTTCCGCGCGGACATCCGCGGCAAAGGCGGCAGCGCTCTGAAACGCCAAAACAACCAACAATACAAAACAACGCGTAAAACGACGAAACATCACAAAACCTCCCTTTATGATATGGAATCGGTAGATCTTACACATCTTTGCGGATGAAGTCAACGGGTCGCGCTGCCCCCTCTTGATCACTCTTGTTCTTCTGTGGTATAGTCTAAGAGTTCAGGGTTCTCAAATAAATGCCTGTTTATATTGACTGTAGCTCAAAATTAGAATTATAGTCTCTCTCATCATGACTACCGGGCAGCGTGCAAAAAAGTAAGACTTTTTGCACAGGGTGGAAAGTGAGAAAAAACGCGGGCTGAAATATGTTTTAAGGGCAAAAAAGCAGCGTGCAAAAAGGTTTACTTTTTCGCACAGGGTGTTTTGTTGACAGAGTGTTCAGAGTTCTTAGCAAGTCCGTGGTATAACTTTGATTTGATTGCGAACTTATAAATTTTACAAAAATGCTTCCCAAATATATTCCCATTATGTTCCGCAGCAACATATTTAAAATTTTAAGGAGGGTTTTGCAATGCGGAAGAAAAGTTGGTTTGTGGTAATGGTTTTGTTCCTCGCGGCGCTTGTTCTGTCTGGCGGTTGTGGCAGCTCTGACGACACCGCTGACAACGTATCGGATGATGCTGATATCGTAGATATTTATGTGAACGGCAATATCTACACGGTTGACGACGGTTTTTCCAAAGCTTCTTCCATCGTAGTGAGCGGTGACAGAATACTCTACGTGGGAAGCGACGATACAGCGCTCAATGATTACGAAAATTTAGCCGCTAGGGTTGTCGATCTCGGGGGGAAGACAGTTCTTCCAGGGCTCATCGAAAACCACATGCACTATCAGAGTTTGGGGCAACAGCTTGGGATAATCGACATTACCAATAAGCAGAAGGACGAAATCTTGGAGGCGGTGAGGGCGGAGGCCGAGAGACTTGGATCCGGCAAATGGATCTATTCATTCGGCTGGAATCAGGATCTGTGGTTAGACTTAGACAAACAATGGCCCACGAAGGAGGATCTCGACGCTGTGGCCCCGGATAACCCAGTGTTTCTCTACAGGGTAGACGGGCACTCCGCATGGCTGAACTCACTCGCTCTGGATTCTTGCGAAATAACCAAAGATACACCGGAGCCGGAGGGAGGGGAAATAGAAAAAATTGAGGGCGAACTGACCGGCATACTATATGAGATCGCGGCGTCCGAGGCGTATGCTAAAATGCCTCCCGCAACCGATGAGGAGAAGCTGACCAGTTATACCAACGCCGACGCGGCGGTCATATCGTACGGGCTGACCACCATAGTGGACGCCGGGGCTAGCAATGCTGACATAAGGGTTTTGAAGAACGCTTATCGCGACGGGAAGCTCAAGGTGAGGGCCTATGAAATGCTTTCGGCTGGTGGAGAAGCCGAGTTCATAGGTGAGAATGGAGCGCCTGTGAGAGACCTGTACAACGCCAAATTGTCGGTCAATGCCGTTAAGGTGTATGCCGATGGCTCGCTCGGCTCCAGAACGGCATGGCTCAAGGAGCCGTACAGCGATGATCTCAAAAATCCCGACAATCGCGGCACTTTGGTATATCCGAGCGTAGATGATTTCAAGGCTGTGATAAAGACGGCCAGCGATTACGGTTTCCAGGTGGGGACACATGCCATAGGCGATGCTGCGGTCAGCGCGGCCTTGGATGCGTATGAGGCGGCGGCGGGCGCGGATCTGCCCAGTCGCAGGTTCAGGATAGAACACTATTCGGTGGTTCAGCCGGAGGACGTGACGAGGACCGTTGAATTGGGCGTCATCCCCTCCATTCAGGGTTATTTCGCGCCATCGGACATGGTCATGGCGCCGGACAGACTTGGCCCTGACCGTATAAATATGGCGTATTCCTGGCGCGATATAATCGACGCGGGCGCTAAGATAGTAAATGGCTCTGACGCGCCGGTTGAGTTTGTAAACCCATACAACGGACTCTTCGCCGCAGTGGCCCGGCAGAATCTGGCCGGCGAGCCAGAGGGTGGATGGCGTCCGGGACAGAAGATCACGAGGGAGGAAGCGCTCAGGTCTTTCACCATCTGGGGAGCTTACGGTATATTCTCAGAGGATAGCAAGGGTTCGCTGGAAGCCGGAAAGTACGCTGACTTTGTGGTCATAGACAGGGATTATATGACATGCCCTGAATCTGATATTAAAGAGATAACGGCTATCGCTACGGTCATCGGAGGAGAGCTGGTTTACGGAAGTTTGGAGTGAAAATCTTCTCGGCGCACTGGACGCGGTCAAAGCTTGGCGTTGCGCGCGCTCATCGATCATTCCGTGAATAAGTTCTATTCATAACCGCGCAGGAGGCCGTTTGTTAGTTAAACGGCCTCCTGCGCGACCCGCGTCACGTGTGTACGGGACCAGTATGCGGCGCTTAGGCGGATTGGGATCTTGCCCGCGCGAAGCGTCTTTATGTCAGGCTTTCGCCGTACTCCAACCCATCTGGCATCTTCGGATTTCATCCTATCCTCACGGAAACAGCCCGTTTTTCGCGCTATTCTGCTATCATCTTGGAAAGACGTCTCAACGAGCGGGCCGCTGAGAGGGACGCCGCTGGGAAGTAACACAGACTGGGAGGAGTTCAAATCATGAAGGGTATTGTTACGGTGCTGGGCAAGGACTCGGTTGGAATAATCGCTAAAATTTGCTCGTACATGTCGGAGAAGAACATAAATGTCCTCGATATCGCACAGACTATCGTCGATGGATACTTCAATATGATGATGGTGGTCGACCTCGACCGTTCGACTGAGCCTTTAGCGCCGCTTGCCGTCGGATTGGAGGCGCTGGGCCGCGATATCGGCGTTGTTGTGAGGCTCCAGCACGAGGATATATTCAACGCCATGCATCGTATATAGAGAACAGCCATGATAAGCATTAACGAAGTTCAGGAGACCATGCGCATGATATCGGAGGCGAATCTCGACGTCCGCACGATAACAATGGGGATCAGCCTCATGGATTGCGCCGACGATGACCTCGGCTCCTTCTGCCGTAAGATTTACGACAAGATAAACCGAAAGGCCGAGCGCCTGGTTCAGGTGGGGGACGATATTTCCAAAGAATACGGCATTCCTGTCGTGAACAAGCGCATCTCCGTCACCCCGATTGCGATAGCGGCCTCCGGGTGCCGTTGCGAGGACTACGCGGGGGTGGCCAGGACGCTGGACCACGCTGCCGAGACAACTGGCGTAAACTTCATCGGCGGGTTTTCGGCGCTCGTACACAAGGGCATAACGCCGGAGGACAGAAAGCTGCTCGACTCCATCCCATCCGCGCTGGCTGAGACAGAGCGGGTGTGCTCGTCGATCAGCGCTGCCTCTACCCGATCCGGCATAAATATGAACGCCGTCAACCTCGTGGCCGGCATAGTGCGGGACACCGCGAAGCTGACGGCCAGCCGTGACTCGATCGGCTGCGCGAAGTTCGTCGTATTCTGCAACGCCGTTGAGGACAACCCGTTCATGGCAGGAGCTTTTCACGGCATCGGCGAAGGCGAGTGCGCCATCAACGTCGGCGTCAGTGGGCCCGGCGTGGTCAAGCGCGCCCTGGAGTCGGTCCGGGGCTCGGATTTCGAGACCCTCTGCGAGACGGTAAAGCGCACCGCGTTCAAGATAACCAGGGTCGGGCAGCTCGTGGCTAAGGAGGCTTCACGCAGGCTTGACGTTCCGTTCGGCGTCATAGACCTGTCGCTTGCCCCCACCCCGACGATTGGCGACAGCATAGCCGAAATCTTGCGGGAGATGGGCCTGGAACAGCCCGGAGCGCCTGGGACGACCGCGGCGATAGCGATCTTAAACGACAATGTCAAGAAGGGCGGCGTCATGGCGAGCTCCTACGTCGGCGGCCTTAGCGGGGCGTTCATCCCTGTGAGCGAGGATCGCGGCATGATGGAGGCCGCGCGGATGGGCGCGCTCACGCTGGAGAAGCTGGAGGCCATGACGTGCGTCTGCTCCGTCGGGCTCGACATGATAGCGATACCAGGAGATACGCCTGTGGAGACGCTCTCCGGAATAATAGCCGACGAGATGGCGATCGGGATGGTCAACAACAAGACCACCGCCGTCCGCATCATCCCTGTGATAGGCAAGAGAGTCGGCGACACGGCGGAGTTTGGGGGGCTGCTCGGCTCCGCTCCCATAATGGAGGTAAACCGCTTTGGCTGCTCCGACTTTGTGCGGCGCGGCGGGCGGATCCCAGCGCCGATCCACAGCTTCAGGAATTAGATGAATACTCCAAAACCGACAACACATTCTCCCGTTGGTAATTGCCGATTCAAGATGTTCCGCTGTTCTTCGATGCCTTTTCGGCTGACTCAACTCTCTCCGCGCGCCCCCTGCCCGCTATGATAAAGTACGGCGCGGCTACGAACAACACCCCGCCAGCTATGTTGCCGGCTGTTACAACTAAGATGTTATAGAAATATCCCATCGCTGAGACGGCCGCGTCGTGCGGCAGCAACAAGCCGGCCGTGAGTATGGTCATGTTCGCCACGCTGTGCTCGAAGCCGATGGTGGCAAACGAGTAAACGCACCAGAAGATCATGATCAGCTTGCCGCTCTCCGATTTGCATCTGTAACCGCACCACACGCCGAGACAGACCATGAGGTTGCAGAGAATTCCCCTGATGAACAGTTGCGGTAGGGGTATGTTCATCTTTGCCGCGGAGGTGTCCGCGATAAAGCTCGCTATCGCGCCGGTCGAGATCCCGCTCCCCCAGTAGAGCAGGGCGAGCAGGGCCGACCCCGCCCAATTGCCGATGTAACACACCATCCATACGAGAAGCACATCACCCGGTCTGACGGTGCGCGCGAACAATCCGGACGCCATCACCATGTTGCTGCCGGTGAACAGTTCCGCGCCGGCCATTACCACAAGGCTGAGGGCCAGGCTGAACGAGCCGCCCATCAGCAGCTTCGCCGCCTGCCCTCCAGCCATGAGCCCGCCGATGGTCAGGAGCAGCAACGCTCCAAACCCGACGTAGATGCCGGCAAGAGCGGACGATATGAAGTATCCGGCCGGATTGGCCGATAAGAAATCTGCCTTCTTACGCGCGGTGGCGGCTACCGCCAGGAATTCCCCCTCAAAGATGGCAAGCACTCTCCTTCTTCAGATCGATATTCCGTGTCGAAATCCAAGCCGGACAGGCCGAATAAATCACGTATTATTAAAACAGCCCGGTCACCCTCCCGTTCGCGTCGATATCTATCGAACAGGCGGCTGGCCTCTTCGGCAGCCCGGGCATCGTCATAATCGCGCCGGTTATCGGGATGATAAAGCCGGCTCCGGCCGACAGCCTGACCTCTCTTACAGTGAGCGTGAATCCATCCGGACGGCCCTTTACGTTCGGGTCGTCAGATATTGACGCCTGTGTCTTGGCCATGCATATCAGGAGATTGTCGTAACCGAGGTCGTGTATCTTGTTCAGATCTTTCTTTGCCCTGTCGGTGTAGACAACATCGCCCGCTCCGTATATCTTCTTGGCTATGGCGTCTATCTTCTCCGCGGGGGGCGACGATTCCTCATACAGGAAGTGAAAAGCGCCCTGTTTTTCACACGCGTTTATCACCTCGTCGGCCATCTCGAGCCCGCCTCTTCCGCCGTTTGCCCAGATATCGGACCTGACCACCGGAACGCCGAGCCCGGCGCACTTGTCGCTGATAAACGCGAGTTCCCCGTCCGTGTCCGTCGGGAATACGTTTATCGCGACTACAACCGGCAGGCCAAATGCCAGCATATTCTCCACATGCTTTTCGAGATTCGGAATACCGGCTTGGAGAGCGGCCATGTCCACCCTTCCAAGTTCCTCTTTTTTGAGCCCTCCGTGCATCTTCAGCGCGCGAATCGTGGCGACTATCACGACGGCGTTGGGCCGGAGCCCGGCCAGACGGCACTTGATGTCGAGAAATTTCTCCGCGCCAAGATCGGCCGCGAAACCGGCCTCGGTGACAAAATAATCGGCCAGCTTGAGGCCGTACCTGGTCGCCATCACGCTGTTGCACCCGTGCGCTATGTTCGCGAACGGACCGCCGTGGACGAATGCCGGCACGTGTTCCAGGGTCTGAACCAGGTTCGGTTTTATGGCGTCTTTCAAGAGCATGGCCATGGCCCCCTGCGCTTCGAGGTCGCGGGCCTTAACCGGCGTTCCGTCGTATGTGTACGCGACGATGATCTCCGAAAGGCGTCCTTTCAGATCCTCTATTCCGGTCGAAAGGCAGAGAATCGCCATTATCTCCGATGCGACAGTTATGTCAAATCCGTCCTCGCGAGGGACTCCCTCTGTCCTGCCGCCGAGCCCTATGACTATCCTGCGCAACGCCCTGTCGTTCATGTCGAGGACTCTTCTGAACGCTATCTGCCGCGGGTCTATTCCGAGGGGGTTGCCCTGCTGGATGGAGTTGTCCATCATGGCGGCTAGCAGGTTGTGCGCCGAGGTGACCGCATGGAAGTCCCCCGTGAAGTGCACGTTTATATCCTCCATCGGCACGACCTGGCTGTATCCGCCTCCAGCCGCTCCGCCCTTTACTCCGAACACGGGGCCGAGCGACGGTTCCCTCAGAGCGATGCAAGTCTTCTTACCCCTCAGCGTCAGAGCCTGCGCAAGTCCGACCGAGGTGGTGGTCTTCCCTTCTCCGGCTGGTGTCGGCGTAATGGCGGTGACTAAGATCAATTTACCGTCAGGCCGGTCTTTTATCTTCTCCCAAAGATCGAAGGAGACCTTGGCCTTATATTTGCCGTACAGTTCAAGATCGTCCTCGCCGACGCCCAGTTTGGCAGCCACCTTCGTAATCGGCTCCATGCTGCACTGCTGTGCTATTTCGATATCACTCAACATTGACAACCAACTCTACCTCCACATTTCATTATTATCACGCACCCGCATGGGGCGCGACGACAAGACCGTGTTTGCCGTTATATGTTCATACGCGTTTCAACTCACGCGCCCGCATGGAGCACGACAGATTGCAACCGGTGCTCAATGGTTGCTTAATGTTTCAACTCACGCGCCCGCATGGGGCGCGACTTTACGAGCCAGAGAGGCTTTCGCTGGAATCAGTTTCAACTCACGCGCCCGCATGGGGCGCGACGGCAAGGCGGTAATAATTGCAAACGCCCCAGATTTGTTTCAACTCACGCGCCCGCATGGGGCGCGACGGCGGAGGGACCGTCAGACTGGCGGTAGCGGAAGCGTTTCAACTCACGCGCCCGCATGGGGCGCGACAGTCAGTTCAGGAAACCAGATGGTGTGCGCGCGGTTTCAACTCACGCGCCCGCAT
>JAIRWR010000037.1 GCA_031268885.1 Synergistaceae bacterium | reverse complement strand
CCTCTCTCCGTTACTTCACAAAAGTATACAGCAAAAGCAGGGCACGACAAAGCTGCCGCGTTGGGATCAGGCTATGAATCGGCATTAACACTAAGCTCAGCACCGTTGTCAAGTACCCTACCATGTGGTTTGAGGTCAAAACCTCATCGGTGTTATTTGAGGATCATTGACTTGTTTGGTAGAAATTAGTATACTTCTTCTTAAAGAAACATTCCACAGACTTGTATGCATATTTCATGAATGCACCTTGTTATCCTAGGGATGCGAGGTAATTAAAACTGAATAAGAAACCTTTAATAAAAAAAACAAAGGACAGAAGGAAAAATGGGCTTATATGCAGCACCGCATGTGCTCTGTTTTCCGTTTTTATATTTGTATATATTGCATTTATTAAAGGAATAAATTCTTTTTTTAATTATATTTTTTTATTAAATGCGCTATTGTCAGCATTTAACTTCATTGCATTTAATTATATCGATAAATTCCAAGAAACTTTCATCAAGAAATTATTTTTTCTGAATAATCTTAATAATAAATTAATTTCTATATTTATTATTTCCAGTTTTCTTTTTGCAACAAACTTGATTTATCCTTATATTTCAAATTACTTACCAAATATGCAGAGTTGGTTTATATATTATCCAATTTTTTATTATATACTAGGTATTTTTGATGATCAAATAATTAAATGTTTGATATTTCATGTTGAGGATCGCCATCACATTAAACATGGATAAGAGTCTCATAACCACAGGGCACCAGGCGCAGAGTTCGGATAATATCACTGATGCCGACAAGATCAGATCGCGGCATGAACCCGACGACGATAACGACAAAGCTATGAAACGCCGCTCTCCCGCTAAAGCAACGACGAAAGCCCATTAGCGCGGAGTTGATCGAATTCCACATGTTGTCTATAGCCATCGGCTTGTAGGTATCGTATAATTGTTATAAGCCTTCTACCGATGGCCACCTCCTTTCGTAGTGGAATACTAAAGGATTATATACATCGATAGAAGGCTTTTTAACTTTTTTTAATGTGAGAACTTTGAACTCTCCCGTAACGTATCACAATATTACATTGGAGGATCAATGCCTATGGACGTATCAAAGATAAATGCCAGAGCGGAGGCCATCCGAGAGGAGACTGTGGCGTTGCGTCATCACCTGCACTCCTGCCCGGAGCTTTCATGGCGGGAGACTGAGACGAGCGGGCTTATAGAGGGTAAGCTCGTCGAATTGGGCCTTGCGAACGTGAGGCGAGGATACGGCGGGACCGAGTCCGGCGTGTCGGCCGACCTCATAGGGTACAGGCCGGGACCGTGCGTCGCGCTTCGCGCTGACATCGACGCGCTCCCCCTTACGGAAGAGAACGACGTCGCCTACCGCTCGGCGGCAGAACACACAATGCATGCCTGTGGGCACGACGGGCATATCTCGATACTGCTCGGCGCGGCAAAACTGCTCTCCGCCCTTAAGAACGAACTCCCAGGAAGGGTTCGATTCATCTTCCAGCCAGCCGAGGAACAGGGCGAAAGATCGGGGGCGCGGGCGATGATTGATGAGGGTGTGCTCGACGGCGTCGAAATGATCGCGGGCCTGCACCTCTGGTCGTTTGAGCGAACAGGGTTGGTTCAGTGGAGAGTCGGTCCTGTCATGGCCTCTTCGGACAGGTGGCGGGCGACATTCACCGGAAAGGGCGGACACGGCGCTATGCCTCACGCCGCGGTCGATCCCACGATAGCCGCCGCTAACTTCATCGGGTCGATACAGACTATAACGAGCCGTGAACTCAACCCGACAGAGACAGCCGTGGTGAGCGTCGGAACCCTGACATCGGGCGACATGTTCAATATAATTCCAACGAAGGCTGCCATAGGGGGCAGTCTCCGCTCGTTCAACCCGGAGGTAAGAGCGTCAATGGAGGGACGTATACGCCGCATAGCTGACGGCATAGCGACAGCATTCCGCTGTGAGGCGGAGACTACAGTCGAGTATATGTATCCGTGCGTCGTCAATCACAGAGACGCGACCGAGATCTTGAGAGAGACCGCGGTTGAGATAGCGGGGCAGGAGAACGTCAAGGAATCTCCCCTTCTGATGGTATCGGAGGACTTCAGCTTCTATCTCGAACACGTCCCCGGCACATTTTTCTTCCTGGGCGCTGGCAACCACGAGAAGGGAACCGACTTCCCGCACCACTCCCCAAGATTTAACATAGACGATGACGCCCTCTCTACCGGTGTCTCACTTATGACAGGGTTTGCCGCCGCCGCGCTGAAGAGGCTTGAATCGGAGGGAAGATGATCGCCGCCTAAGCCGAGTAATTCGACATTCCGGCGAACGAACCTTGCGTTGTTCTTCGGGCACAATCATATTTTACAATCTGGTGCGAGGAGGGGGAATTGAACCCCCACGCCAGCGGCACGAGATCCTAAGTCTCGCGTGTCTACCAGTTCCACCATCCTCGCGATTCGCGATCTTTACTTCACACTTATCCCGCTCGCGGCCAGTCT
Organism: Synergistaceae bacterium; assembly: GCA_031268885.1. GTDB lineage: Bacteria > Synergistota > Synergistia > Synergistales > Synergistaceae > JAIRWR01. The sequence goes on along the minus strand of JAIRWR010000037.1, from coordinate 14,115 downwards.
CTTCTCCACTATGTTTATCTCCTTGACGGAGAGAAGCCTGCGTGTCTTCGCGCTCTTGTAATCATTGAGCAGGTGCGTCTTCCAATCTTTACCGAGCAGTTTAGGCGCCAGACGGACGGCTTTGTCGGAGAGGTATTCGAAATAACGGTTCGTCGTCGCCCAGGAACCCAGCCTTCCCTTCTGCAATGAGGAGAAGTACCCCCACATAGTGTCGGAGTGCTTTGCTGCCAGAGGATAATCGTTTGTTATCTTGATCCTGTAGTCGCTCAGAAATTCGTCGATGGACGCGTAAGCGCGAAAGTATGACTCCCTCATGACAGTCTTTCCTCCGACGACTTCGTTCGAACTCTTCTTTATCGCCGGGCGCTTTGCCTTGAGCCAATTCCTGTCCGCCTTGATTCCAGCGCCGTTATTGGCCGTTTTCCACAACTGCGATGTCCAGTAGCCCGTCTCATGCGCGCTGTGACATGTTGCGGCAAACGCGTTGATGCTGTCCAGTTTTTTTGCCTTCATGAAAAATTCCTCGGCGGTTACGGCATACAATTCGCATGATGTCAGACACAAAAAAAGGAACGCCGCTAACCCAATAACCCTCGCGGATTTCAGCATTTATCCCCCTCCCCCCATCTCTTTTTCTTTCTTTGCGACTCATCCGCCGCGTGGGCGCGACACGGCGGAGAGTAACGAAGCTAATCGAACGACAGGACGGCAGAGAGTCATCTCAGTCTCCTGTGACGCTATGTTGAATCGGACTTACATATTTTAAATTCGTCTTCGATCAGTCAGCGAGTCTCGCTATATCGAGAAACGTGACAAACGCTATTAGAGCGAGCAACATCGCCAGTCCGACTATGTGAATGCGGTTCTCCCATTTTTCGGGAAACTTGCGGCCGGACAGCATCTCTCCAAACAGAAAGACGAGCCTCCCGCCGTCCAGCGCTGGCAGCGGCAGAAGGTTGAGCAGTCCCAGGTTCAGGTTTATTACCGCCATAAACGATATGAACGTCCAAAAGCCCCTTCTTACCGCATCGCCAGCCATCACAGCAATCCCGACGGGCCCGGCGATCTCGGCCTTCATCGCGCCGGTGATCATTCTCCACAGACCTGTCAGAATATCGACGCTCATCTGCCAGCAGTATCCCAGGCTCCCAACCAACGCGTTAACGGCGGAGTATCGAACTCTGCCCGGTTGAATCCCCCACAGCCTCGCCTTCTCGTCCTCCCTGAATGGAATACTGCCGGCTATCGACAACCGCCTGCCGTCGCGCTCTATTTCGAATACGGCCTCGTCCGTTTCGATGTCCTGAAGGGTTGTCCTAATCTCACTCCACTTATTTATGGGAAGTCCGTTTATCGAGATTATCCTGTCGCCGGGCAGCACTCCCATCTCCCCAGCGGGGTAGCCCTCCATCAGTCTGCCCACTACGGGCGAATTCAGGTCCACCACGCCATAACCGACGAGCAGGATGGTCGTCAGTATCCACGCGAGCACTATATTGGAGAAGGGACCGCCGGCGATTATAGCGAACCTCTCCCACGCGCGCCGTTTATTGAACGATCTCTCGGGGTCCGGGTTATCATCCGGGAGAGGTTCTCCCTCGTCACCCTCCAGGCGCACCAATCCGCCGACGGGGAATGCTCTTATACACCACAAAACGCCCTTTTTGCGTACGGACAACAGCTTCGGTCCCATTCCAAACGCGAACTCGTGAACCTGAACGTTACGCCAGATCGCGGCCAAGTAGTGCCCCCCCTCGTGGATGACGACACAAACCCCTATCACCAGAAGAAACGCGAGAAGACTCGTCATATATCATTATCCTCCTATTGCCAAACAGATTTCACGGGCCAGACGAGCGCCCTCTCCAATGAGCGACAATGCGTCCTCCAGCGAGCTTGGACTCGAGCCGGAGTAGCTTTGCAATACTAGCTCTATTATATTTGAAATTGTCAAAAATGGAATACGACTCCCGAGAAATGCCTCCACCGCAACCTCGTCCGCCCCTATCAGGAGCGGAGGATAAGCCCCGCCCAGCCGGCCCGCCTCCATTGCCGTCCCAAAACAGGGAAATCTCTCGGCGTCGATCTCCTGAAAGTCCAGCCTCCAATCGGTAATCGGAGGCGTGGAGAACTCCTCGTAGCCGTCTAGGTGAAGCCGGTCAGGCCACGCGAGCGCCGAGGCCGCTGGCAGTCTCATGTCCGGACGCGAGAAGATCATCTTCACAGATGCGTCTTTGAACGCCACGAAACCATGTACCAGCGACTTGGGGTGTATGACCGCGCCGACCCTGTTATGCGGCTGGGAGAAGAGGCGCATCGCCTCGATGCACTCTATCCCCTTGTTCATCAGGGAGGCGGAGTCCACCGTGATCTTTGGACCCATCGGCCACACCGGGTGGGCCAGGGCGTCTTCCGGGGTCGCGTTCTGCATCCTGTCCACAGTCCACTCCCTGAATGGACCGCCGGACGCGGTCAGGGTTATTCCGCTCACCCTTGATTCCGCGCCTGGCTCGCTCCTGAGACACTGCCATATCGCGTTGTGTTCGCTGTCCACAGGTCTCAGCTGATCGGGCCGCCGCACCAGCGGCATTACCCACGGACCGGCCGCCACGATGCTCTCCTTGTTGGCGAGGGATACATCCTTGTCCGCCTCCAATGCCCTCTGAAGCGCCACTATGGCATCCGTTCCGGATGACGCGAATACCACATGATCGGCCTCTGGCATCTCGGTCAGCCATGCCAGGCCCGCCAGGCCGGAGACGAGCTCCACGCCCTCTTCCGCAAACCTGGCGGCCGTCTCGCTGGTCGGGTCGGCAAGACACGCGTACCTCGCGCCGAACTTTTTTGAAAGGGCGAGCAGCGAATCGGCATTGGACTTCGCGGCCATTGCCGTGACCTCGAACCGGTCAGAAAATCTCTCGCAGATGTCCAATACGGATCCGCCGACGCTGCCGGTGGCGCCTATGACGACCACTCTCCGCCGCGCGGACGCCATCAACTTATCACCTCGAATATGAAGAACACCAGCGTGGCGTTGATCAGTATGCTGTCAAACCTGTCCAAAAAACCTCCGTGCCCAGGTATGACCTTGCCCGTGTCCTTGACGCCCACTTCGCGCTTCAAGACGGATTCTCCCAAGTCGCCTATCGGTCCGGCGAACCCGCAGAGCAGACCTATCAACGCGAGGGGCATGGGCGCGAACTGAAAGATCACTGGAAGGACGCAACCGCACAGAAAACTGGCGAGAAAGCCGAATATCACGCCCTCCCAGCTCTTTCTGGGACTGACCTTCGAGGCGAACGGCGTCCTCCCCATCCATGACCCCCCCACATACGCTCCTATATCGCAGCACCACGTGCACAAAAATATCGAGAGCAGGAATATATGTCCCCACGTCTCGGATCTGATCAGTATCAAAAAGCTCCACGGCAGAATTATATATATCAGTCCCGCCAGGGTGCCCCCCATGTTCAAGAGCGCGAAGCTCTTGCCGGTGGACTGTCTTCTCACAACCTCCGTAAACAGCACGATGAACGCCACCACCGTAATTATGGAGAGGGTGACCGCGAAGCTGAATCCCATGGAGACCGAACAGAGCATGAACGCTCCGCCAGCCAGACCCCAACCCCTCGAAATCTTGTACCTGAAGTACATCATATGATAGAGTTCCCACAGAGAGCCGAGCGCTATGATCGACGCGAGAACCGACCAGATCCAGCCGCCGGCCATTATCCCACCGATTACGGCAACGCCGACTACCGCGCCGCCCAACATGCGGTTTAAAACATCGCCGGCACTCCCCGAATCGGTGAACTTGATCCACATGCTGGAGCGAGGCCTATGCAAAGCCATAGCGGCGATTCCTCCCTGCATAGCTGAGCAAAGCTCGCTCGAGTTCGGCTCTGTCGAAATCCGGCCAGAAGACATCGGAGAAATAATACTCGCTGTACGCTCCCTCCCACAGCCAGAAGTTGCTGATCCGCAACTCTCCCCCGGTCCTAATCAGCAGATCCGGGTCGGGGATGTCTGGCGCGTAGATGTGCTTTCGAAGAGCCTCCTCTGTCACCGGGCCGTCGTGATTCGAGCGAATGAGGCTCGATACGGCATCCAGTATCTCCTGCCTGCCACCGTAGTTCACACAGAAGACGACGTCTATCACACTGTTGGAGCGAGTCAGATCCTCCGCGAATCTCACCATATTCAGAATATCGTCCTGGAACACGTCCATTTGGCCGACAAACCGTACTCTCGCGCCCTTCTGATGCATTCTTTGAATCTTGCCCTTCAGGTAGTAGCGGAAGAGTCCCATGAGACCCTGCACCTCGCTTCGCGCCCGCTTCCAGTTTTCCGTGGAAAAAGCGTAAACCGAGAGGTATCTGATTCCGAGGTCCTTTGCGTTGTCTATCGTCCGCTCAAGGGCCTTCATGCCGGCCTGATGGCCGATGACACGCGGCAGTCCCTTCAGCTTTGCCCAACGCCCGTTCCCATCCATGACTATCGCCACATGCGCGGGCAGCGATCCTTCGTCTATAATATCCGGTTTCGAATCAGCCAAAGTCGATGCCCTCCAGTTCTCCGGTTGCCTTTACATGATCCCACTGTCTCTTTACCTCCTGTATGTCTATCCATGAGAGATGTTTGGGGCTGCCCTGTCTCTTTCCATCCGGATAACGCAGCAGATAGCTGGGGTGAAACATCGGCATGGCCGCGATCCCTCGCCAGTTGAACCATCTTCCCCTCAGTTTAGTTATCCCCTCGGTCGTCTTCAGAATCCATTTTGTCGGCGATGAACCGAGCAGAACGAGTATCGACGGCTTTATCAGGAGAATCTGCGTCTGCAGAAACGCGTCGCAGGCGGCGGTCTCCTCTGGAAGCGGTGTCCTGTTGCCAGGCGGCCTGCACTTCACTATGTTGGTTATGTAGACGTCATTCCTGTCTATGCCCGCCGCCGTCAGTATCTGGGTGAGCAGCTGCCCGGCGCGTCCGACGAACGGGCGTCCCTGTTCGTCCTCGTCGGCGCCTGGCCCCTCGCCTATGAACATGAGCCTCGTCTCTTCGTCCCCCTCGCCGAAGACGACCGAATTACGAGTCGAGGCGAGGACACACCCCTTGCAGGAATTAGCCCGGCTCTTGCACTCCCTCCAGAGAAACTGAGATATCCCTCTGCGTTCTTCCGGTGACAACCCAAAGATCTGACCGTCCGCGCCTGTAATTTCGCTCATCACAGATTGACCAGACCTACGACGTTTATATTCACGTTATGCACTCCCAATCCGCTGAAGTATTTTACGCTTCGGGCAACCTTCTGGCGAACGAGCTCCGAGATGGCTATTATGCTCTTGTCTCCGGGCGACAGCCTGATGTCTATGTCGATGCACAACTCGTCTTCAACCGTCGAATGTACCCTTGCTACCGCTCCGCTCCCAACGTGAGGAATCCTCGACGCTATGTGCGCGACGAGCTGTTCTATCGCCTCAGGCTCGATGTGTACATCTCCGTAAAAGCTGAACGGGGGCCTGACTATGGTCTTTTCTCCTTCATATGGAGCCTTCGTCTTCCATAGAACCCGAAGCCGCCCCACCATCTTACCCGCAAAGTTCTTTCTGACGAGGACGTGCGACACCGGTATCACATGCTGCCCCTTACGCTGTCTCTCCTTGCGGGCACGGGCGATCTCCTGCGGGGTCGCCACCTCCTCTATGTGAACGATGCGAGCCGGAAGCGGCATCTCGAGCTTTTTTATTATTCTCTCCGCCATCCCCTCGGAGGTCGCGATCACCATGACGGAACACTCCCCGGCCTTCCTGAAGAAATCCATAACCGCCCTGCGATGGTCCTCGAATTCGAACATGGCCCTTCTTATCGCGCGCACCTGATTTCGCTCCGCTTTCGCGCTGCGGCCCGCGACTATCGCGGCACGCCTTATGACCAAACCGTCATCTATTATATAATCCGCGTCAAGATAATCGGCCACAAAATGCGCTCTTTGGCTCTTCCCCGTTCCGGCCGCCCCGACGAAGGCATATACTTTTATATCCTTGAAATCTGGATTGACACAACCTACGGACACCCGTCAGGTCACATCCCGATCTGAGATCAGTTCGATGTCGGCCCCAAGGGATGCCATTTTGGACATGAGCGACTCATAACCTCTCCAAACATGATTAAGCGAGCGGACAGTCGTTTCGCCCTCAGCGGCCAGTCCCATGAGGATCAAAGCCGCGCCCGCCCTGAGATCGGATGCGTGTACCTCCGCTCCGGCAAGTTTGGGAACCCCGGTTACAACCACAGTATTTCCCTGAATGTCGATCTTGCACCCCATGCGTTTAAACTCTCCGATATGGGCATATCTCGAGTCGAAGATACTCTCCTGTATGACGCTCGTCCCATCCGCCATGCAGAGCGCGGCCATGATCTGCGGCTGTAAATCAGTCGGAAATCCGGGATAGGGAAGGGTTTTCAGGGAGATTCCCTTCCAGTGGCGGTCCCTGCACGAAACCGACACCGAGTCGGCGAAGATCCCCACAAAGATTCCGGCTTCCTCCAGTTTGATGATGAGGGACTCCAGGTATTCCGGGTTGATCCCGTTCACAGTTACCTCCCCTCTCGTCATGACGCCTGCCAGGAGGTATGTGCTCGCCTCTATGCGATCCGGAATTATCCTGACGGAGGCGGACCCGAGGTTTCTCGTCCCCTCAACATGGATTGTACTCCCGCCCTCGCCCTCTATTCGAGCGCCCATCGCCCGCAGCGCCTGGGCGAGATTGACTATCTCGGGTTCCCTGGCGGCGTTTTCTATCACGGACTTGCCCGGCGTCATTGCCGCGGCCATCAGCACGTTTTCCGTCGCGCCTACGGAGGGAAAGTCAAAATTTATTATCGTTGCCTTGAGTCCGTCCGTTCTCGCGTGGACCGAACCGTGTTCGAGATCGATGTCCGCGCCCATTTTGGCCAGCGCCTTCAGGTGAAAATCAATCGGCCTGCTGCCGATCGCGCATCCCCCGGGCAGAGGGAGAACGGCTTTTCCGCAGCGAGCCACGAGCGGACCTAAGACCAGAGAGGATGCCCTCATCTTTCTAACCAGGTCGGCCGGCGTCTCCCACTTCAATTCGTCGGGGACGTCTATAGTCATCCTGCCCCCATCAAACTGTACGCGCGCGCCGAGATCCCGAAGCAGTCCGGCCATGGTATGAATATCCATGAGGTCCGGAACCCTCTCCAGCGTGAGGCGTTGCCCCTTCAGCAGGAGAGCGGACGCCATAAGGGGCAGCGCGGCGTTCTTCGCGCCCTGCGCCACAATCCCGCCTGATAGGGGAATCCCCCCCCTGATCAGCATTCTATTGCTCAAACCGTCCAAAGTCCTGTCACTCCAGTCGCGGGTAAGAGAAACACGAGGCCATTATAACCCAATATGACCGCCATGTTCCGAAGGCCGATTCATTGCCGGAGATCTGAAGGGCCAAGATATAGACTCTGATCGTGCCCGCATCGCGAAATGGCGGAACGTTGTCTCTCCCATTTTAATAATCCGCGCTTCCTTCATTCTATCGCCGCGGAAAGAACATCCGCTATTCTGGCGGACGACTTGCCGTCCCCGAACGGATTGCCGGCACAGCGGTCCGCTATCGCGGCATAGGCCGCTCTGTCGCCGAGCAGCCTGCACGCCTCGTCCGTTATTCGACCGGTTTCAGAACCGACCAGTATGCCGCTGCCGTATTCGACGGCCTCTGGTCGTTCGGTCACGTCCCTGAGTATGAGCACGGGTTTGCGCAGCGCGGTCGCCTCCTCCTGAACTCCTCCGCTGTCGCTCAGGATGAGCCCGCAGTTATTCAAAGCCCAGACGAAGTCTGGGTAGTTCAGGGGATCGCAGAGGATGATCCTTGGGTCTTCGCTCAATATCCGCGTTATCGTGCTTCTGACGACTGGGTTTTTGTGCATCGGAACCAGAGCGCGGTACGAATCGTGACGCCTGAGTATCTCGACTAAGGCGTTGCATATCCGGACCAGAGGTTCTCCCCAGGACTCTCGTCTGTGGGCTGTAAGGAGTATGAAGGGCGCTCCGCCGGTCAGGCCCGACATGCATGGCTCGGAGGGTTCTACCGCAATCTCCTTCGTCCATTGAAGCGCGTCAACTACGGTGTTTCCCGTAACAGAGACTCCCTCGGGGCCGATCCCCTCGTGGGCGAGATTTGCCCTCGCTAGTTCCGTCGGCGCAAACCACCACGATGATATCCTGTCGGTCGCGATCCGGTTCATCTCTTCTGGAAAGGGGCGGGTCAGGTCGTTGCTCCTGAGTCCGGCCTCCACATGTCCGATTGGAATCCTTCTGTAAAAGGCGGCCAGCGCCGCGCTGAACGTTGTGGTCGTATCGCCGTGAACTAAGACGGCATCAGGCCTGTCCGAGTCAAGAACCTCCCCAACTCCGAGCAGAACCGATGATGTTATGTAGTCCAGCGACTGTTTGCTTCTCATGACGCCAAGGCTCACGTCCTCCTCGATTGAAAAAAAGTCGAGGACCTGCTTCAGCATGTCCGAATGCTGACCCGTGGAGATGACGCGAACCGAAAATTCGCCCCTGCGTTTAAGTTCTTTGATGACTGGAGCCATCTTTATGGCCTCCGGCCGGGTTCCAATTATCACGCAAACCGTCTTAGGCCCTTCTCGATCTACCCTGCCTATGCTCATCACAATCATCCTCACTCCGGGATCTTTACCCCTTAATGTCTTTCAAGTACACAGCCGGACGCAAACACACAGATAAAACCTCGAGCCGTCTCCTCGCTTAGGCCTTGCGAAACGGCGCGTTAGGAGACATTCGCGGCGACGCGGCCTCCAGGGCCAAATGGCCCGCCGCGCGGCTATCGTTCGTTGAAGAGCAGATAATAACCCAGGCTTGCGAGAGCCGCATGGACAAAGACCAACAGACACAGCACCTGCCACTTCAAGAGGCGGAAATCCAGGAGTATGTGATGCGCGTGCCTCCTGTCAGGGTAAAAAGGTGATTTTCCGCTCAAGATCCTGCGCGTCATGACACAGAGAGTATCCAACACCGGAACCCCGCCGATAAGCAGGAGGATTATCGCCATCGCGAGCGGGTTTATTCCAAAAAAACGCGGGTACATATCCCACGCCAGGTGAGCGGAACAGATATAGCCCAACAGAGTTGCTCCGCCGTCCCCCAGGAATGTTTGGGCGTACGGGAAGTTCCATAGCAGTACTCCGGCTATTAGGCCGCAGAACGGCAGCCATGTGTATGGATTGCCCTCCCTGAAGGCCATATACGATGTCACGAATGAAATGGAAAGGGCCAGCCCGTCCATCCCATCAACAAAGTTGTAAGCGTTCGTGCAGCCAGCTATCCAGAAGAGCAGCAGGATTCTCTGATACATCGGCACAGAAAGGGGCAGAATCACCCACGCCGCCGTCAAAATATGAACGGCAAGGCGCCTCAGTGGGGGGAGAGAGTGCATGTCGTCCATGTACCCAATCAGAAATACCAGTGTCGCGCCGGTTGCCACATACGGCACCTCGACACCAGGATTCGGGTTTACGAGCGCCCAGAGCAGATAGCCAGTCCACAACACAATCCCAGCGCCCCTGGGTGTGACGACACTGTGCTTCTTCCTTCCTCCCGGAACATCCATCAGGCGAAAGGTCCGAGACAACTTCATGGAGACCGGTGTGGCAATTATGCCCCACATAAAGTTCAGGACAGCCGAGAAGAACGCCATAGCCTGTCTCTTCCTATTTTGTGCCGAAAAGCCTGTCCCCGGCGTCTCCAAGCCCCGGGACGATGTAGCCGTGGTCATTCAGGCCGCTGTCCAATGCGGCTGTAAAGATGTTGACCTCCGGATGGTCGGCCAGGACTTTCCTAATCCCCTCCGGCGCTGCGATGAGGGATACGAGGGTGACGCGAACTCCCCCGAGTCTCTTTATATTGGATATGCACACCGAGGCGGAACCCCCCGTGGCAAGCATCGGGTCCACGACAAATATATCCCGTTCGGAGATATCGTTAGGCAGCTTGCAGTAGTATTCGACGGGGAGCAGTGTCTCAGGATTTCTGTAAAGACCGACATGTCCCACCTTGGCGTTGGGGATTAGCCTCAGGATGCCCTCGACCATGCCGAGGCCGGCTCGGAGAACCGGCACTACGGCAAGTTTTTTTCCCGCGAGGGAGAACGCCTTCGTCTTGCATATCGGCGTCTCGACGCTGATCTCCTCCAGTTGGAGATTACGGGATATTTCGTAGACCATCAGTCCGGCTATCTCCTGGACTAGATCGCGGAAATCCTTGACGCTCGTGTTTTTATCTCTGACGATGCTCATCTTGTGCTGAATGAGGGGGTGTTCGAGCACCTTCACGCGATCATAACCGCTATTTCCATCGTCTCCGCGCTTCAGACTCTCCTCCAGCGCGACTATTTTCGCGCGGCGGGCGGCGTGCCGCCCTTCCTCCGGTTCGGCCGCGAGCCACGCCTCGGTCACGGCCGCCGCAACGTCCATGCCCATAGTTCTGCTGCCCATAACCAACACGTTGGACGCGTTGTGAAGCCTGCTCATCCTCGCCATAAATTCGTTGAAGCAGAGGGCCGCGTATATTCCCGGCGTTTTGTTCGCCGAGATGCTCATCCCAATGCCGGTTCCGCATATCAATATTCCCCTGTCCGCCTCGCCGGAGACTATCAGATCCGCGGCCTTGCGGCTAAAGTCAGGATAATCGGCCGATTCATCCGCGGAGTAGGTTCCAACGTCGTTCACCTCGTGCCCTATACGACAGACCAACTCCTTGATCGTCTCCTTGAGGAAAAAGCCGGCATGATCCGACGCCATAACCACTCTCATCTCATTATTACCTCCCCCGCTTGGGATGATTTATCAACCGGCACGACCGCCTCATGTTGACGACACCGAGCGCGGCAGAGTTCTCATTATTGCCGTTCAGTCAACTCGCCTTCTCTCCATCAGCGAAGGCCATATCGGCAGCCAGTCAGCGAAAGATACAATATCTATGTTGGAAAATAATGACAGTGTGATCTCGGAAGGGTAACCGAATGTGGATGCGTCGTCCGGCAGAGGGATGCTCAGAATCCACTCTATGTTTTCGTTCAGCGGAACCACGCCGGGCTCGGCGGTGAAGTACGAGCGGCCTTTCGTCATTCTTGAGATCCGGCTCATCGACGCGGACGGAGGCCGATTTAAAACCCACAGGTCGAGCCGGATTCCCTGATGAAGCAGAAATCCCAGGAAGGTATTCACTCGGTCATCGTCCTCAGCAATACTCGTATCCAACACTAAAACCTTCGGAATCTCCCCTCCGGACCTTGATATCCGAGCTATATCCTCCATTACGCCGTTCAGCGAGGCTACCTCCGTAACTTCCCGCGACGAACCGCCCCCCGGACGCGACACCGAGTAGAACCTGATCCCTCCGCCGTCGGTCGTGGCAGTTCTCGTCACCCTCGATGGCCTGACCTCGTCTCTCCATATCACGTTCGTGTCGGGGATCTTTCCCCTGATGAAATCGCTATAGATCGACGAAGCGACCCCGCGCAGCATCAGAGTATCTCCCCCTTCTTCTCCCTCGGCTATCCACGGGTCGCGGAGATCCGCGATTCCAAAAGCGTCATTATATCCAGGCGTTATACTTCCGCTCCACCAGAGCCGGCCCGTAATATCCGTCATTATCGGCCCCGTATCGCTCCACGTAATACTCCACGCGTTTTTCATGTTGGCCGCCACCGTTGTAATATCAGGTGATACCTCTGTCATCGGGAACATCGAGTATAACGTCCCGTTCTCCGAGAGAGTATAAAGTTCTCCCCTCATGCCCCACTCCACGTCCCTCGGAAGATCGGCTTCAAATGTATCCAGCACTGAGAGCGTGAACGAATCGATAACGAAGACCCTGCTATTCCCCCTGTCGGCGACGGCCAAGAAGGGGCCAAATGCCGCAAGCGCAACGGGCTCGAAGAGCTTGTCTGTCTCCTCGCTGTCCGCTGGACGCCAATCCGTAACGCTCTCAAGCGAAGGAGTCCTGTAAAACCTGACAGCCTGTCCTGTCCTGTCGGCAACCGCCATGAGCGTCGAGTCGATCGTCACGGCGTCCGCGACATTGGCGCTGACGCTGCCCATAGGCCGGGCCGATATCGTCCCTGATCTCGCGTCAGTCCTCAGACTGAGCACATCTCCGCTCTTGAGCAGGAGGATCGAGTCGGAGGGCGCTGTCGGGATGGCAACGACCGGATTAATGAATTCCATGCTCATCTCGGGATGTCTTCCGTCCCTGTCGAATACCCACAGCCTGTTTCCAACCATGTCACAGAGCAGGATGTCGCTCCCATAGGAGTTCACCTTTCCGAGCCCGAGCATTCCGGCAAATGATGCCGGATCAATTATGGACACCCCCAGGAGAGATCTGGCCGTGTAACCCCGAAAGAGCAAGTTTGTGCCGGTTTCGTCCGAATTGAGAATTCCGCTGATGATATCCCATTCGCGCTTCATGGAATCCAGTATCATCTCTCCCCTGAAGTCGTCCCGTCTCACTTCGATATACGAGGACATGGCCGCAATCGCGTCCGGATACATGCCAAGACGCCGTAAGACGAGGCTTTTCAGAAAATACGCGTCGATAAAATAGATGTTCTCCTCTTGAGCGCGTTGAAGGAGATCGAGAGTGTTCCAGAGCCGGTTTGCGAGAAAAAATTCATACCCGCTTATAAACGCCTCCTCCGCAGCCTCTCTGTCTACAGGGGGAGGCGATGGGGACGCGGCGTATACGCCTGAAACATCGAGAAAAAAAAACGCTGAAACAAGGGATATCCGCACAAGTCTGGCAAACAATTTCCACAACATGACAGGTCTCCTACAACTTCGAAATATCCGCGTAACACGCACTGAACGGCATCTGCCTGGATAAAACAGCGTCAATATCACCAATTTGAAACCGGCGGACCGAAGCCCAAAGAGCTAAAGAGCGCCATCCTGACACTCTCGGCCTCACCTGCTACCATATTCTATCGTATTTTGAGCAAACCGGCAACGCGAGTGGAGACGCCTCCCCAAATCTCCAATTAGTTCAGACCGGCGCGAAAGACGCCAAGGCTCATACCTGACCAGAGCCCTGGCGTCTTTCGCGTGAAGCGCGGCATGTCTTGCCTGATGTCTCGGAGTGGAGGATCGCGGTTGGCGCCTCTAGGATGAACGCGCTCCCGCGGCAGAGCCGGAATATCCGCTGGCCAGACCAGTTTCATTCCGGGCTCGCGCCATCAGATGAGAGAGCTGAAACACGACTTGATCCATGTCATTCGGGTTTGTTGAACACTTGCCTGAGATAGGCCATAAACATAGGATCGACGCACGTCGTCTTGCCTGGCGAGTCTGAGATCTTAGCTACCGGCTGCCCGTTGCATTTAATCATCTTCATGACGATGTTGAGCGCCGGTATCGGAGTGTCGTTCGTGAGGTTGGTGCCGATGCCGAAGGACGTCTGAATGCGTCCGTGGAAGTGCCTGTAAATGGCGACTGCCCTCGGAATGTCGAGACCGTCTGAGAATATGAGCCGCTTCGTCCTGGGATCGATGTTGAGCTTTTTATAGTGGGAGACGACCTTCTCTCCCCACTCGTATGGATTACCCGAATCGTGACGCAGACCGTCAAAGAGTTTCGCAAAGTACAGGTCGAAGTCGGTCAGAAACGCGTCTATGCCTATTACATCCGTCAGAGCTGTGCCGAGGTCGCCCCTGAACTCCTGAACCCAGGCTTCTAGGGAAGCCTTCTGGAAATCCCGCAGCCTGATGCCGAAGGACTGAAACGCCTGCATATACTCGTGCGCCATCGTGCCGGAAGGGGCTATATCGAGCTCCTTGGCCAGAAAGACGTTCGATGTTCCCTTGAAATTTTCGGGCAGTTCCCGAACGAGCGTGCCGACTACCTCTCTCTGCCACGAGCCTGAATATCGCCGTCTAAGCCCGAAGTCTACCAGGATGAAGGGAGTTGATGGATCCGTCCCCTTCAGTTCTCTCTTGAGGTGCTCGATCTTTTCGGTAAGCCTCCGCCGTCCTTCTTCTAGGACCCCTTCTCTGTTCAGCCTTTTATAGTAGAGTTCGCTCACTA
>JAIRWR010000060.1 GCA_031268885.1 Synergistaceae bacterium | reverse complement strand
AAAGAGCGCAGAATTGCCAATCGATAAGATTCGCGAACTTATGAACTAAGATATCACCCAAGTCCGCTGATACACCGCATATCCCCCGCGCCGAAACTCCGAACGCGGGGGATTTTTTATGCAGTTTCAGAAACGGCCGTATTTGGCATACTGCAAATAATTCGTTCCAGGATGGATTCAAGAGGCGATCCTGACCTACCGAATGCGGCATGATATTTACAAACTTTGAACTCTCAAGTTCAATAACTTGTTTGACAAGGCGGCCAATCCAGTATATAGTGTATCTCAACATAATCAGATACGATATCCGATAAATTATCGAGGTGCCCGATATGGATATACCGAATGTTGGAGACATTATGTACGGCGAGGTACGGCAGCGCATCCTGGAGGGTGTATACGCCTCGGGAGAACGGCTCAATGTCGATGAACTCTCCAGGGAGTTCAATACGAGCAAGACTCCTGTCCGAGAGGCTTTAAACCGCCTCGGAAGCGACGGGCTCGCGTCTTTCAAGCCCCGGGTGGGGTGGAGCGTAAGCGCCCTCACAATTGAAGAATTCATCGACTTTCTCGAAATCCAGTGCGCTCTCCGTTACTTTGTAATCGAAAACATCCCCCCCTACGTTGATAACATCGACTTCGACCTTTTGAGATCAATAAATCAGGAACTTCCACGATATCTCGCCGAACGCAGTTTTTTTAAAGCTATTCAGCAGAACGACCTGTTTCACATGACGGTCTTCTCCATTTATCCTAATAAACTGTTGTCGCGAAAATTAGAGGAGGTTGACGGGATAGTCCGTCTGCAGAGGGCCCGTTTTTTCGAGCGGGAGAAGGAGTCGATCCCTCACCTTATGGAAGGGGCCTTCGCGCAGCATCTGGAGATCATCGCCGCGCTCGAAAGACGCGACGCGCAAGACATAATCCGTGTTTCAAAGAGACACCAGGAGTCCATCCTGAGCGCTTATAAACTTTTACCGAACGACTATGAAGATATGAACAGCTAAGACAGGCACGAAAGCGGTATCTAGATCACTTTAAACGGCGCGGGTTTCGCCCGTCACTGTTGTTCTGTTGTGTTTTTGATCGAAGAAAACTCTGGTTGATCGCCAAAGACGGAATAAACTGGTCAGTCATGAATGACCTAAGGAGGTGTTGGACTTCGAAGAGCCGCGTGGTACCGCAACATCTGTTTGACAATCATAGGCGCGAATGGAAGAGCTGGTTGTTGGAAGACTGAGACCATAAAGTTTCGGAAGAGCATAATTTTGAAAGGCGGCGCGAATGATGAGAAAAATGAGAAGAATGACGATGTTGCTTGTTTTGGCCGTATCTGCTCTGATAAACGCGGCGCGGCCGGCTCCGGCCGCGGAATACACGTTCCGGATCGCGTTCATAGGCCCTGAGGCGCACGGTCAGTATATAGCGCTCAACGAGACGTTCAAGAGACAGGTCGAGGAGAAGACGCAGGGGCGCGTGGAGGTCGAGATCTATCCCAACGCTCAATTGGGCAGCGACAGGCAGGCGATTGAGGGCGTGAGCATAGGAACGATAGAGATGGCCGCGATAGGAGGCTCAAGCATCCTGACGCTCGACGACAGATTCAAGATAATGGACCTCCCCTTCATCTTCAAGACGTCGGAGATAGCGCATGAGGCCTACGACGAATTCTTGACCGAGGAGTTCAATAAATATCTTGAGCCGCACGACATAGTCATCCTCTACGCCGCCGAGCTCGGGTTCAGAAACATAACCAATAACAGAGGACCGATAAAGCGGCCCGAGGATCTGGCTGGGCTCAAGATTAGAACCATGGAGAACCCTCTCCACGTCGAGAGTTTCAAGCTGTTTGGAGCGAGCCCGACACCGGTGGCCTTTTCGGAGCTCTACACAGCCCTGCAGCAGGGAACTGTGGACGCGCAGGAAAATCCGATGAGCGTCATCTCTACCGCAAAGCTCTACGAGGTACAGAAGTACCTCTCGCTCACCGGTCACATCTACACTCCCACCATGCTCCTCGTGAAGAAGAGCTACTGGGAGAGCCTGCCGGAGGATCTCAAATCGGCGGTCTCCGGCACTTTAAAGGAGACCCAGGCTATTGAACGTAAGATCATAATGGATCAGAACGCTCAGGCGGTGAACGAGCTGAGGTCGAGCGGAGTGGAGGTCAACGAACTCACGGCGGAGGACAGACAGGCGTTTCTGGATCTCGCCAAGCCGGTGTACGACTCATATGTCCAGAAATACGGCGACTCCTTGATCCAAAAGATAAACGCGGTCAGATGATTTAGCCATGAGAGAGATCCGAGTCTTGAAAAACATGGTATATACGAAGACGGAGCGGGAGTATCTTACCGCGGATATCTTTCTTCCGCCCGCCGGAGCAAAGGATATTCCCTGCATGGTCCTGCTGCACGGCGGCGGATGGAAGTTCGGCAACGCTGATGCCTATAACGAATGGGGGATAGCGCTGGCAGAGCGTGGAATATGCGCCATGTCCATAAACTACCGCGTCTCCACGCCAAGCTACGCCGGATGGCCCGGCGCTCTTGACGACGTTGAGGCGGCCACTGGATTCCTTGTGAGCAGGGCTCACGAATGGGATCTGGATCCGTACAGCATGGGCTTCATGGGAGATTCGTCCGGCGCTCATCTGGCGTTCATGGCGACCGTCAGGCACGAGTATTCGAGCCATAAGATACGCCTGATCGTTGGCGCTTACGGAGTGTACGACGTCGGGGCGTGGGGAGAATACGCGGCCAAGAAGTGGACTCAACAGCCCAATGTCGTCATCAACCTTCTGGGAAAACCCCTGCAGGATAGCAAGGCGTTCGAGGAAGCGTCGCCGTATTACGTCATAGACCGCGCATTGAACGATAATCCCCTGCTTAACCCAGAGATAATGCTCCTTTGGGGGGAGCAGGACAACTTCGTTCCATGCGCGTCGCAATCGGCGCCATTCGCGAAAAAACTGAAGGAGACGACCAGGCTGCGCGTTGAGACCATAGCGCTGCCGGATGCGGCTCACCTCTGGTTTCCAAGGGATATCACATCGGGCGAGATAAACGAGCTCGACAGATATCCTCTGTCGGTGGTCGCTCCAAAGGTGCTGGAGTTTATAACCGGCGTCTTCTCCAAGCCGAGATTCACTCACCCAAATTACGCCGGAGGTTATGAGAACAGCGCGGCATTTCGTAGAACGCGCTTCAAGGAGAGCGATCCCCTCAAGTCGATTTACGGATACAGACCGGAGAGAGATGGCTCGCTGGGTTGATGCCGGAGTGATAACACTTTTAAAGAAGAGAGAGGGGTTATTTTGATTACGCCCATTTGGAACCCTGATCGGGGAATTTTAAGGATTGCCGGACTTGCTTCGGGTTCCGGCAACACGCTCTGGAAGACGCTCGAACTGCAGAGGGGACTCAAGAGCGCATCGGGGGGGAGTCCCTTCGAGATAGTCGCGGTCTTCGCGGACTCGGCCGGCTCCAAGTGCGTCACAACTGCGGAAACCCTGGGCATACCCAGCGAATCGGCCGACATCAGGGCGTTTTACGCGGATCGCGGCGCCGAACTGAAGGACCGCGGCGTGAGAGGGGAGTACGACAGACTGATACTGGAACGCCTGGCGAAGTATCGCCCAGATATGATTCTGCTCGCGGGATATGTGTGGGCGGTTACGGACGTCATAACCGAGAGCATACTCACCGCTGGCGTACACCCGGCCGATCTCTCCATAATGAAGGACGGCCGGCGGGCTTACGCGGGCGCGCGCGGTATAGACAGCACACTTGCCGGAGGAGAGTCCGAGATAAGGGCGAGCAGCTATCTGGCTACTCCAGTCATCGACGGCGGGCCAATACTCATGATCTCACCCGCGGTCCCCGTGGATTCAGGCGACAATCTCGACGGCAGGGAGAGGAGCCGGCGCTACCTCGGCCCCGTCAACGATCAGGGACGCATGGTAGGCGCCAGGACAGTCCTCGAAATAGCTCTGGGACACTTTGGACTGGATGAGAGCGGATGCCTGTACTACAAAGGTGTTCCCGCTCCAAACGGAGTCAGGGTCGAAAGCTGGGACGAGAACCGCTGACACGCTGAATATGAAGCCCATTTGGAACGCGCGCCGTTCAAGATGAAGATAAAGGGGGGTTGTTTCATGAAACGTCTGCTACAAGTCCTCGACGATTACTTCGAGGAATATTTTCTGGTCGGTACGCTCTCCTTCAGCGTACTGCTGATATTCGCGCAGGTTGTGATGCGGTATGTGTTCAGAAACTCCGTTTTCTGGAGCGAGGAGCTGGCCAGATATCTGTTCATATGGCAGGCATGGATAGCTTCCAGCTTTGCGACAAAGCACTCCAGGCATATTAACCTGGATGTGGTTGTCAACCTCTGCCCGTCAAACGTGAAGAAGATTCTCTTCTGGATCGCTCATATCATATGGCTCTCGTTTACTCTCTACATGACATGGAAGTCGGCGGGGCTTACAAGCACTATCTTTTCGAGGAGGACAGTGTCGGCCGCGATGCAGATCAGGATGGGCTGGGTCTATCTCGCTGTTCCGTTCGGGTGCGCGATGATGTCGTTCCGCCTCGTCCAGAATATGGCGTCAAAGCTGCGGGAGAAGAGAGAGGGGGTTGTCTGATGTTTCTGTTTACGCTGATAGCGTGTTTCATAGTGCTGCTGTCCATCGGCCTGCCCATAGGCATAGCGCTCGGAGTGACGACGACGGTGGTAATCCTGTGGATGAGCAACTTGAATGTGATACTAGTGGCTCAGAACGCGGTAGCGGCCCTCGATTCATTCCCTCTGCTCGCGCTCCCCTTCTTCGTCCTCGCCGGCAATCTGATGTTCTACGGCGGAATCTCGCGCAGGCTGCTCGATCTCGCGGACGTGATGGTGGGAAAGATCGTCGGGGGGCTCGGCATGGTGACCACTGTCGCCTGCATGTTCTTCGCCGCGATATCGGGCTCCGGTCCGGCGACCGTCTCCGCCATAGGGACGATAGTCATCCCGTCGATGAAGGAGAAGAAGTATGACGTCAACTACGCGGCGGCGATAACCGCCGCGGCTGGTTCCATAGGGGTGATAATCCCCCCGAGCATACCGTTCGTAATATACGCCGTCATCACAGGGGTATCGGTAGCCGACCTCTTTCTGGCCGGGGTGCTGCCCGGGCTGATCATGGGATTCACGCTCATGGTGGCCAACTACATAATGTCGAAAAAATACGGCTATAAGGGCAGAGAGACCGCCGGCGCGGAGAAGTTGTCGGTATTCAAGGAGTCAATCTGGGCTCTCATTATGCCCGTAATCATTCTCGGCGGCATATACGGCGGCATCTTCACGCCGACTGAGGCCGCTGTCGCCGGCTGTGTCTACGCGCTGGCGGTAGGGGTATTCGTGTATCACGAGATAGGACTGAAAGAAGTCTACGACGCGCTGAAGGATACGGGGCTTATCACCGGGGCCACGGTGTTTACTCTGGCCTTCTCGACGTCGTTCGCCACCCTGATAACGATGAAGCAGGTTCCAAATATGGTGGCGAACTACCTGAACTCGGTGTCGGACTCACCGTTCGTCATACTGCTGATCATCAACGTATTCCTGCTGATGGTCGGCTGCTTTGTGGACAACATCTCCGCCTGTATCATTCTATCTCCGATACTTCTTCCGGTAGTTATCAAGATGGGGATTGATCCGGTGCACTTCGGGGTCATAATGACGGTCAACCTGGCCATAGGTTTCTGCACTCCGCCGTACGGCATCAATCTGTTTGTGGCGTCAGCCGTCGCGGACACGAGCGTGGCAAAGATATCGAGATTCATCCTGCCGTTTCTCCTGGCGATGCTGGTAACTCTGGGTATAACCACATACATACCGCAGGTCAGCATGTTCCTTCCGACGCTCTTTAAATAGCGCGGACGTCTGAAGAGGAGGTGTTCGGCGGCCGATCGAATGACAACAGTGTGAGATAGTATCGCAACTATAAAGGAGTAGTCCCGATTGCGCATCTAGCGGAGGCGGGCAGATTTAGAGAGGGGGTTATGATCATCTTGGCGGATAAACTCACAGTTGGTATCTATGGAATGTTGAATAACGCCGAACACTCCTTGGAGGACAAGGTGTTCGAGGGGAGCGGCATCAGCGTAATAAATCCCGCGTGGAAGGATGACGCGGCGTTTCACAAGATGCTCCCGGATCTGGACGGACTTATCGTTCTCACGACTGAGATCGGCAGGACGGCGGTCAATGAGCTGAAGAGGTGCAAAGTCCTGGTGCGCCAGGGTCTCGGCGTGGATAACTTCGATCTCGGCGCGGTGAAGGAGAGGGGCATGCAGGCGTATAACGTGCCCGATTATTGCGTGGACGAGGTAACGACCCATGCCATGACCATGGCGCTCATGTTGGTAAGGAACATGACCCATTATATGAGGGACATAAACGACAGGGTATGGAACTCGCTGAAGGCTCCGCAGAGCTTCCGGGCGAGCGAGGTCACGTTTGCCCTGGCCGGATTCGGGCGCATGGCGCGGTCCGTGGCGGCGAAGGCAAAGCCGTACTTCGGCGAGATAGCGGCATATGACCCGTACATGAATAAGGACTCCGCCTCCAGCCTTGGCGTTCGGGTCGTCGATAAGCTGGAGGATCTTCTGCGAATAGCCGACGTTCTGTCGATTCATATTCCGCTGACTGAGGATACCAAGCACATGTTCAACGAGGAGAGGCTGCGTCTCATGAAGCCGACCGCATATCTCGTCAACACGGCTCGCGGCGGACTGGTCGATGGGAGGGCGTTGTTCCGCGCTCTGAGCGAGGGATGGATCTCCGGGGCCGCAATCGACGTTCTGGAGACAGAGCCTCCGTCGTTCGATGATCCGCTCTTTACACTGCCGAACCTGATAATAACGCCGCACGCGGCATGGCGTTCGGACGCCGCTGGCAGGGATCTGCGGATATTCGCGGCGCGGACGATGATGAAAGCCCTGATCGAAGGCGAAGCGCCGAACAGGGTTCTGTAGTGGCTCATTACGATAACATTTTAAGGAAGGATCGGTGACCTCTATGAAAAACTTACTGAAAGACGCGTTGTTGGCCTTTGTGGCGCTTGTGATAATGACCTCGGCGGTTTCGCGGGCGGAGTCCGCGGAAGAGTACACGATAAGGATCGCGTTCATAGGAGCGGAGTCGCACGGAAGCTATATAACGCTCAACGAGAAGTTCAAAAAAGATGTAGAGGAGAAGACGGGCGGCAGGGTAAAGATAGAGATTTATCCAAACGCGCAGTTGGGCAGCGACCGTCAGGCCGTGGAGGGCGTAAGCATCGGCACGATAGAGATGGCTGTGATCGGCGGATCGAGCTTGCTCACGCTGGATGACCGCATGACGATAATGGACCTGCCGTTCATCTTCAAGACCAGGGAGGCTGCGCACAGGGCCTACGATGAGTTTTTGACCGATGAGTTCAACAAATACCTCGAACAGCACGATATCCTGATCCTCTTCTCCGGGGAGCTGGGCTATCGGCATATCACCAACAACAAGCTCCCCATAAAGACCCCGTCCGACCTCAAGGGATTGAAGATAAGGACCATGGAGAATCCCCTCCACGTCGAGACATTCAGGCTGCTTGGCGCGAGCCCCACTCCGGTGGCGTTCTCGGAGCTTTATACCGCCCTGCAGCAGGGAACTGTCGATGCGCAGGAGAACCCCATAGGAGTGATTGTCACGTCGAGGCTCTTTGAGGTGCAGAAGTTTACGTCTCTGACAGGTCATATATACACCACCGCTCCGTTCATCATCAGCAAGAGCTACTGGGAGAGACTGCCCGACGATATCAGAAAGACAATCTCCGATGTCCTGGCCGAGACCAAGATACATCAGCGGGACATCATCGAAAGACAGAACTCTGATTTCATCGGCGAGCTCGAAAAGAACGGCGTTACGGTCAACGATCTCTCTCCGGATGAAAAGCAGGCGTTCATCGATCTCTGCAAGCCGGTTTACGACTCCTACATAGACAAGCACGGCGACGAGATGATAAGAAAGATAATGGCGATACAGTGATTGGGCACGGCTCATGCCTGTCTGGAACCTGAAACAAGCGGCCCTAAGCCAAAAGAGCCTAAGCGAGCGTTTATTGACGCTTAGCGAAAGAGTTTGACTCCCTTTTTGGATGCGGGTTGGCGTCAAAATATGAAAATACCGGATGGAGGTTTTTGAGAGATGGGCAGCAAGGAAGCCGGCAGATGGTGGGTTTCTCCGTCGAACTACGACGAAGAGGTGACTAAGGGGTATCGTTTTGCCCCTAAGATCGAAATTCTGGACACAACTCTGCGCGACGGCGAGCAGCAGGCTGGAGTAGTCCTTAGGAAGAGCGACAAGGTAAAGATCGCGCAAAAACTTGCCGAGATAGGCGTACACCGCATCGAAGCTGGAACTCCGGCGACGTCTCAGGAGGATGCCGACGCCATACGCGAAATTGTTTCAGCGAAGCTCGGGGCCAAGATATTCTGCTTCTGCCGCGCGATGCCGAAGGACATGGAGCTTGCGAAGTCTCTGGGCGTCGACGGGGTTATCTGCGAGATAATAGGCAGCGAGGAGATGCTGAAGTTCGGTAAGCGCTGGACGCCGGATCAGGCCGCCGCGGCCTGTATAGAGGCGACTCGCGCCGCGCATGATATGGGGCTCTATGTTACGCTGTTCCCTGCCGACGGTTCACGCGCGCGTTTCAGCTACCTGACGAATTTTGTCGGCAAAGTGGCTGCGGAGGGACATATCGACTCGCTCGCCCTCGTCGATACGTTCGGAACATTTTCGCCGGAGGGCGCGGCGCTGCGAATCAAAAAGCTGAAGGAACTCTTCAGCTTTCCCATTGAGGCGCACTTTCACAGCGACTACGACCTCGGCACGGCATCGACGATAGCCGCCCTCAAGGAGGGCGCTGCGGTGGCTCACGTCTCGGTGAACGGGATAGGAGAGCGCGCGGGCAGCGTGGCCCTGGAACCGCTGGTAGTCTCCCTCGAAGCTCTGTATGGGGTGAAGACCGGCATAAAGCTGGAGAAGCTGCTCGAACTCTCGAGATTGGTCGAGGAGCTGGCCAACTTCCCGGTCTCGTCAAACCGTCCCGTTGTCGGCAACCGCCTCTTCGGCTGGTCCACCGGCCTGCCGTCGAGCCTCTGGAGCAACGCGAAGGAGGAGGACCCCCTCATAATGCTGCCATATCACTATAATCTGATTGGGGCGGACGAACCCGTCCTCTATCTGGATAAGAAGAGCGGGAAGGACAACCTGAAATACTGGCTCAAAAAGACCGGGACATCCGTCCCCGAGGAGCGTGAACGCGATCTGCTCGACATGGCCAAGAACAAGTCCCTGGAGCTGAAACGTGACTTAAACGAGGCCGAATTCAAGGAGCTTGTCGCGAAGATCTCATAAGAGACGAGTGACAGAGGATGATCGAAACGGGCGTGACTCTGCCGTAATCCGGGCAGTGTCACGCCCGTCGGCTTTTATACGTTGTGATGAACTGAAGGCCCCATGAGGATGGAGATTTGAGCTGGCAGCTGGCAGATCCTTATGGACAATGAGAATAAAGGGTGATAAAATCTTTCAGGTTCGATATTGCGCCCCTTTAATCCGGTCCGGAGAGGCCGGAAAGGCGACGGTTGAATGTTTATCCGCTGTTATCGCGGTTTTTTCTGCCCTGTCGTCGTAGGATGGCAGGGCTTTTTGTATTTCCGTGTGCCGGAGGACGCCGTCTTGAATGAATGTTGGCTGACATAACAGCGGAAGGAGTGGTTTATTTGAAGGAGAAGGCTCATATAATGGATGAGCAGGCCATGACGAGGGCAATACACCGCATCTCGCATGAGATCATCGAGAGAAACAAGGGCACGTCCGGTATAGTGCTGATCGGGATCCAAAGGAGGGGCGTACCCATAGCCAAGCTTCTGGCAGAGCACATCGGGCAGGTCGAGAACACCGTCATCCCCGTCGGAACTCTCGATATCACATTCTACCGCGATGACCTGTCGCTCTTGGCCGAACACCCTGTGCTGAACGGAACCGACATACCATTTAATATAACCGACAGGGATATTGTGTTGGTTGACGACGTGCTCTACACCGGCCGCACTACCAGAGCCGCTATGGATGCCATAATGGAGGTTGGGCGCGCCCGCACCATACAGCTCGCGGTACTGATAGACAGGGGTCACAGGGAACTGCCCATACGCGCCGACTTCGTGGGCAAGAATGTGCCAACGTCGAAGAGTGAGCTGATAGCCGTCAGAATAGCGCCTTTCGATGACGTAAATAACGTCGTGGTGCTTGACCTGAGCGAGGGGGCTGGAGAGTCATGCTGAGATCGAAGGATTTGCTCGGACTGCGCGGAACGAGCGCGGAGGAGATTCACGAGATACTGAACACCGCCGAGCTGATGAAGGTCGTTATCGCCTCGAACAACAAAAAGACCCCGCACCTGCAGGGCAAGTCGATAATAACGGTCTTCTACGAGAACAGCACGCGCACGAGGATGTCGTTCGAACTCGCGTGCAAGTACATGTCCGGCACCGCGTCGAACATATCCGCGTCATCCTCCAGCGTCGCCAAGGGAGAGACGCTGATCGACACAGCCCGCACGCTGGATGTCATGGGAACCGACATCATGATCCTTCGTCACCCCATGTCGGGGGCGCCTCATCTGATGGCAAAATCGGTCAAGGCGGCGGTGATAAACGCGGGGGACGGAGTCAACGAACACCCGACGCAGGCGCTTCTGGACATGTTCACGATGAGGGAGAAGCTTGGCGGAATCAAGGGCCTCAGAGTCGCGATCATCGGCGATGTCACGCATAGCAGGGTCGCGAGGTCAAATATTTACGGCCTTACCGCGATGGGAGCGAGCGTGGCCGTCTCCGGCCCCCCTACGATGCTGCCTCCGGACCTTGGCTCACTCGGGATCGACGTCGTAGGCAGCGCTGACGACGCGGTTAGGGATGCCGACGTCGTGATGGGGCTCCGCATTCAGCTTGAGCGCCAGAAGAAGGGGCTCTTTCCGTCGATCAGGGAGTATCGCAGGTTCTTCGGACTGACGGAGGAGAGGATAGCTCTCGCGCGCAGAGGGGCGCTCGTCATGCACCCAGGGCCTGTGAACAGGGGAGTCGAGATCACGACGGAGGTTGCCGACTCGCGGGAGTCGGTGATAGATGAGCAGGTTACTAACGGAGTGGCGGTTCGCATGGCGCTTCTCTTCTTGCTGACGAGGCAGAAACCCGAGGTTGGAGGCATAAAGGTATGAGTGAAAAAAATATTTACCTGATTAAGGGCGGAGATATTTACTCGGACGGAGAGACGAAAAAGCGCGACGCGCTGATCAGTGACGGCGTTATAGAAGCCCTGGGAGAGGGGTTAGATTGCAAGGAAGCGACGATCATAGACGCGTCTGGAATGTGGGTTGTTCCTGGGCTGGTGGATATTCACTGTCATCTCAGGGAACCCGGATTCGAGCACAAGGAGGACATCGCCAGCGGATCGGCGGCCGCGGCAAAGGGCGGGTTCACTACGATCTGTTGCATGGCTAATACAGATCCCGTAAACGACAACGCGGTCGTCACCAGATACATAAGGGAGAGGGCGCGCGATGCCGGAATCGTCCGGGTGCGCCCCATCGCGGCCCTGACGAAGGGACTTCGCGGCGAAGAGCTTACGGAGGTCGGAGAGCTCGCCGAGGCCGGCGCGGTGGCCCTGTCCGACGATGGGCGGTCGGTCCGGAACGCCCACAGGATGAGGCTTGCCCTGAGCTACGCCAGACACTTCAAGATGAAGGTGATATCTCACCCTGAGGATACAGACCTCGTGAACGAAGGAGTCATGAACGAGGGGTACTGGTCCACGGCGATCGGCCTTCCCGGCATTACGAGAGCGGCGGAAGAGACGATCATATTCCGCGATATCACCCTCGCCGCGCTGGAGGACGCCGACATTCACATAGCCCACGTATCCACCGCCGGCGGCGCCGAGATCATCCGCGGCGCAAAGCGCCGGGGCCTCCGCGTGACATGCGAGACGGCCCCGCACTATCTCTACGCCACGGACGAAATGGTAAAAGATTACGACAGCAATACCAAGGTCAACCCGCCCCTGCGCGCGGAGGCCGACAGAATCGCCCTGATCGAGGCGTTGCGCGACGGGACGATAGACTGCATCGCGACCGACCACGCGCCGCATCACGTAGACGATAAGAGAGTGGAGTACTCGGCGGCGGCGAGCGGGATATCCGGATTTGAGACCGCGTTTGCCATCTGTTGGACGGCCCTTGTCAAGCCCGGACATATGACCCCCGAGGCACTGATAGCCAAGATGACATCCGTTCCCGCGGACATCCTCGGGCTCGGCTCGGGGAGATTGGAGCCCGGAGGCGCGGCGGACCTGGCCATCATAGACACGCGCGGGGAGTGGACGGTGGACCCCTCGAAGTTCGTGAGCAGGGGGAAGAATACGCCGTTCGCCGGACACGTCCTGACCGGCATCGTGAAGCGAACGTTTCGCGGCGGCAGGCTTGTATACGAGGGCTGACCGGGTGAGACAGATAGACAGGCTGATCGGATCGATTCGGGCAACGGGCAGTCCCAGCGCGATCGGTCTTGACACGAGATACGAGTACATACCGGAAGATTTCGCGGCCAGACACTCGGATGGAGGAAGGGCGGGCGCGATATACGAGTTCAACGCCAGACTGCTGAGGGGGCTTAGGGATATCATCCCCTGCGTCAAGATACAGGCGGCTTACTACGAGATGCTGGGACCGGACGGGATGTCCTGCATGGCGAAGACGATAGCCGAGGCTCGCGCTCTGGACTATGTCGTGATAGTCGACGCGAAACGCGGCGACATAGGCGCGACGGCCGAGGCATACTCCGCAGCGTACCTGGGGACCGACGCCCCATTCCGAGCCGACTTCCTCACCGTGAACCCTTACTTTGGCCGCGACGGGGTCGAGCCGTTCATCAGCGCCTGCGAGAGAGACGGGAGCGGCGTGTTCATACTGGTCAAGACATCCAACCCATCGGGCCGCGAACTTCAAGACCTGACGCTGGCGGACGGAGGCCCCATGTACGAGAGGCTGGCCGGCATGGTCTCCGAATGGGGAGCGCCTCTGATGGGGAGCGAGGGATACAGCTCCGTTGGGGCCGTCGTTGGGGCCACGTATCCGGTTCAGGGAGCTGACCTCAGGAGAATGATGCCTCACACCTTCTTCCTGCTCCCGGGCTACGGCGCTCAGGGAGCGAGGGCATCGGATCTCGCCGGATGCTTCGACGCCTCGGGCGGCGGCGCGGTCGTGGCGGCGGCGCGGAGCCTGATATGCGCGCACAGAAAGACGGCTGCCGCCGATTTCGTGCGGGCGGCCAGGGATGAGGCGTTGAACATGAGAGACCGGCTATTGGAAGCGATAAGACATGCGCGGCCGCGCTAAGGACTTCCTCGCCGCCGTAATATCCGGCAGGGAGATCGCTCCAGGAGTGACTGAGATAGAGCTTGAACTGCCGGACGGCACAAAGCCGTGCCCGGGACAGTTCCTCCACATCTCGGCGGGCGAGGCGTTTTTAAGGAGGCCGTTCAGCATAGCCGGCTTTGACGGCTCGACTGGGAGAGCGAGGATAATGGTCCGCGACGCCGGCAGAGGCAGCGGCATGATTTCAGGCTTGCGCGCCGGCGACAGCGTCAGAGTATTGGCGCCGCTCGGCAACTCCTTCCCCATCGATGAGATAACGAGACGTCTCGAAGGGAGCGCGAGCGTCTGGCTTGTCAGCGGCGGAGTCGGGGTAGCGCCCCTTCTGTTCGCGGCGAATGAGATCGGAAAAAAAAATTTCGGGATTAACAGCTTCATAGGTTTCAGGGACGCCCAGAGCGTAATAGGAGTTGGAGAGCTGGAGGAGTGGGGCAGAGTCTCCGTATCGGTCGGCGGGCTTGTGACGGATGCGGCGGTCTCGGCGATGAGGGAGAGCCCGCCGGGCCTTGTGCTTGCCTGCGGCCCCGCGCCGATGCTGCGCGCGCTGAAGGAGATCTGCTCCGATCGGGGAATACCGGGCTACGTCTCTGTGGAGGAGCGTATGGGGTGCGGCATTGGAGCGTGTTTGGCCTGCGCCCGCGGAGTAAGGGATGCCGGCGGCTGGTCGTACAAGAGAGTCTGCCGCGACGGGCCGGTATTTGAAATATCGGAGGTGATTCTGTGAGGACGGAGTTGTGCGGGATAGAGATGAAAAATCCGTTTATCGCGGCTTCCGGTACATTCGGTTTTGGCCGGGAGTTTGACGAGTTGTACGACATCTCCTGCTGGGGCGCGATATCGGTGAAGGGGCTGACGTTACATCCCCGCGCGGGAAACCCGCCGGCAAGGATAGCGGAGACGGCGTCCGGAATGTTAAACAGCATCGGCCTACAGAATCCCGGAGTCGGCGCGTTCATCCGACGAGAGCTGCCCTGGCTCGCGGATCGCGGTATTCCTGTCATAGCCAACGTCGCCGGTTCCTCAGAGGAGGAGTACGCCGACGCCGTTCGGAAGCTGTCCGACTCCCCCGTCTCCATGATTGAGCTTAACATCTCATGTCCCAACGTAAAGCGCGGAGGTATTCACTTTGGGACATCGCCGGAGGCGGCGCGTGAGATAACGGCGAGAGTGAGAGCCTGCTGCAAGCGCCCTCTCATGGTAAAGCTCTCTCCAAATGTAAGGGATATAGCCGAGATAGCGAGGGCGGCAGAGGATGCCGGAGCGGATGCCATCAGCCTGATCAATACGATCACCGGCATGGCTATCGACACGGAGAGCAGGCGGCCCGTGCTCGCTAACATCACGGGCGGCCTGTCGGGACCCGCGATAAAACCTGTTGCCCTGAGGATGGTATGGCAGGCGGCTTCGGCGGTCAAGATCCCTGTCGTTGGCATGGGAGGCATAATGACGGGCGACGACGCGGCACAGTTCATGATCGCTGGCGCGAGCGCGGTCATGATAGGTTCCGCGAATATCTCGGATCCTATGGCGGGTCCGCGGATCATAGGCGAGTTTGAACGCCGCGTCAGAGAGTTAGGGGTAAGCGATCCGCGGGATCTCGTCGGTTCGTTGAGGACAGATGGTCCCCCCGATGACGGTCAGATATGATATACTTCCCGCGTTTATGTTGCTGAAAACGGAGGGATTGGTTAATGGAGTCCATTGACAAGAAAGCCGCTGATATACTCGAAAGGCTGAAGGTCCTGCGGACGGGGCACTTCAGTCTGACGTCCGGGCTGCACAGCGACAGGTACATGCAGTGCGCCAAGCTGTTCGAAAACCCCTTGGAGAGCGAGGAGTTGTGCTCCGACCTGTCGAAGAGATTCAGCGACATCGACCTGGTGGCCGGGCCCGCTGTAGGAGGGATAATCATGGCCTACGAAGTCGCCCGCGCCCTTGGAGTCCGCAATATCTTCGCCGAGCGGGAGGGCGGCAAGATGACGCTGCGCAGGGAATTTTCGGTATCACAGGGAGAGAGGGTGCTGATAGTCGAGGACGTTGTCACAACAGGCGGATCTGTCAAGGAGGTAATAGACCTCCTTCGAGAGTCCGGCGCGGAGATAGCCGGCGTCGGCGCGATTGTTGACCGATCGGGTGGCAGGGTATCTTTTGGAGTTCCGTTTCACGCGCTGATCACGACGGATGTATCCTCCTGGAAGGAAGAGGAGTGTCCGCTCTGCCGGGATGGAGTCCCGCTGTCAAAGCCGGGAAGCCGCGCGGTTTGAGCGTAGGGGCTGTACAGGAAGACCACGAGCGCCGTTTACGCTAAACAGAGGTCTCGTCTCCCTGTGGATAGCGGGGCAGAATCCTGCGGTCTTCCTGATACAGATCCGAAATCATACACAGGTTGACGTTACAGGAACATGACCTTCCCGAGCCATTTGAGGCGTGATAATGGACCGTTGTCAAGAAGACGGCCTGGAGATTTCAGATCATCGCTTCGCCCGTAGATCGCGAAACACGCTGAACCACTGCCGCAGAGGCCCCATGCTAACGCTCCAGAGGACTCTACAGCGGCGTAGAGGTCATTGTAATGTCTCTCCTGTTCTTTGAAGCATTGAATAAAATCGTTCGGGAGAAGGCCGGCCTTCATTCCGTTGAAGAGCTTATCCATGACATCCCTCGACTCGGCGAGCGACTCCGCCTCGCTTGCCACTGTACGCCCCCCGATTCGGTCGAGGGATTCGTAAGCCTCCCTGGTGTTGCTGCTCCACTCCGGGAAAAAAAATACCACGGGCAGATTCAGGTTTTCATGGATCCCATCCAAGACCTCTCCCGCTCCACCTACAAGAGCCAGATCGAAGCCGCTGGCGAGAAAGACAACATCCGCGCCGAGCGGCAGAAGATCGCCGGTATCCAGAACCGACCCGCTGACCCGGCTAAACCAGCGAAGCAACGCTCCAGCATTGCCGCTTCCAGCGCCTACCCCGCTTCCAGCGGGGATGTGCTTGAAGAGACGCAGACAGAGCGGAGGAAGCGCCTCTTCACCCCGATGAGTACGCAAATACCGGCATACTCGGGTAAGTATATTCTCTCCGGGTATATCAGCTCCAATCACCGATATCCTATCGACATCCGCCCCTTCGGTTATCTCGATGACCTCGGGGGATCTCACCCTCCAATAAAGTGAATGAACATCATGAAGACCGTCTTTCCGTCTTCCGAAGACTCGCAGGGTAAGATTTACCTTCATCGAACACGTCTCAACGGTGAACACTAGAGAAACGCTTCCTCAAGTCAAAATGTGACGCCCATTGCCGAAAGACTGTCAGTGGTTTTTTTCGTCCCCAGGTAGACCAGGCAGGAGCTTCAGCTCCACTTCTTTTGTAAGGAGATCAGCATAGCTGAAGGAGACGGTGCTGTTTTGCGACTCTACGAAAAGAGTGAAGAGACTGGGATAAGCTTCCATTATGATACCCTGACGAGATTCCGCTTTCCTGCGGCCATTCGCAGCGCGGTAAAAAACCCGGGAACCTCTGTATTGGCTGACTTGCTCCCGTATAGCGGCTAAAGTGTCCGTCAAAGCAATCACTCCCATATTAAATCAACTATATTATAACCTTACCACATTTCGGGGCAAAATTCAAGTTGCTTTTTAATGATTAAAAATTACTCAAAAAAATAAACACTTTAATGAGATTTTTCGCGAATTATTCATTGATATCCAATGCATTTCCGCCAAAAAACTTCAAAAATATCGTAATGTCGGGCCGCGAGACGCAATACAAGACGAGTTACGCGCTCAGCGGGCACTCTGCCCGGACTCGCTTACGAAACAAGCGGATCTGTCCCGGACAGTATATAATCTCACCGATGTCTTATGCCGACCCGCTTCGAGCGGGAGCCGATATCTATACCTGGCGCCCATGACGCCGCGAGGCGCGTGGGCCGGGCATGGGGCATCGAGCCGGAGGTTGAGATATGTCGAGCATAGAGAGAGAGATTCATCGAATAAGACTTCAGAGGGTAAATGCATGGCTTATCAGGTCGGGAGGGCGGTGGCTGTTGGTTGATACCGGCAAGCCCCGCTCGGCCGGCAAGCTGTTGGCCGGGATAAGATCCGCGGGCTGCAACCCGGAGGAGATAGCGCTCGTCGTGCTGAGCCACGCGCACTACGACCACGTGGGATGCGCGCGCAAGATCAAAGAGATCGCCAACGCCCCGATCGCGATCCACAATCTCGAAGCGGAAATTCTGCGATCTGGCGGATTCGTGATATCCGACGGTCTGAACACGTTCGGCCGGTTCAAGGCATTCATGGGACGTCACGTGGTCCCGCGCCTGTTCTTCGCGTTTGCCCCCGTCGAGCCGGATATCATAATAGACGGCGATGTCCGGCTCGACAGCAGCGGATTTTCCGCCGCGATAATCCACACTCCTGGTCATTCGGACGGTTCGATAAGCGTCCTCTTCGACGACGGCAGCGTCTTTACCGGCGATCTTGCCATAACTCAACCACTGTCAGGCATCTGGCGGCACATGCCCATGTACGGCTCGTCGATCGATGCCATCAAGAAGACGTGGCGGCTGATCTTAGACCTTGGCGCGAAACACGTCTATCCGTCGCACGGAGCCGACTTCCCGGCACACGAACTAGCGGAGTGGGTGTAGGCGCGTTCCCATTAGCGGCGGCAGTCCTGAACAGTCTACCGCTCTCCGTTCGCCGCCTTCGCTTCACCGCGCTTGACAGCCAGCGAGAGCGAGGAGAGCGCGAGGAGGCCTATCACGGCCCCTGGCGCGCTGCTTGCGAGGAACGCGACGGAGAGCATTGAGAACATGGCCCCCTTGCCGGCCGTTGCCATTATGATGAGGCTTGAAACCCAAGCCCCGACGAGGCTGGTAGCGAAAGGCTCGGCCGCGGCGGCGAAGAGTCTGTGCCCGCGCGGCAGCATGTCCGCCGTGAGCCCGACGGCGAGCGCCCCGAACATGCTTCCCGGGAATGCCAGAACTGTGCCGGTCCCAAGCAGATTGCGTATCGCGCTTGCGACAAACGCGCTCGCGACAGCCCACCATGGGCCCAGAATTACCCCGCAGATCACGTTCATCGCGTGCTGAAAGGGGAAGCAGCGAGACGGGCCCACCGGAAACGAAAATCCCGACAGCAGTACGGCGACCGCCGCGAACATGCCGGCCAGCGCCATCTTTTTCAGCCTGTCCCGCTCGGTTCGTATCTCGAATATGTTCATCATGACAGAATTCCTCCCTTTATAAGTTCGATCACTCTCTCCGCTTCCGACACCCCGAGTTCACCGGCGAACGCCGACGAGACCGCCACTCCGGACAGCCCTGTGCCGGCCAGCTCGGTCGCGTTATCCGCTCCTATGCCTCCTATTCCGACGACCGGTATGGAGACCGACGACGCTACCCTGGCTATGCCATCGGGCCCGATGATCCTGGCGTCCGGCTTTGTCGCGCTCCTGAAAGCGGCTCCGCATCCGATGTAATCCGCTCCGTCTCTCCGCGCCGCCGCGGCCGTCTCCGCGTCACGGGCTGTCGCGCCGATCAGGAATCTTTCGGGGGCGATTCTCCTTGCCTCCCTCACCGGCAGATCCCGGCTCCCGAGGTGTACGCCATCCGCGCCCGAAGCCATTGCGATATCGAGCCTGTCGTTTACAAAGAATAGCGCTCCCATGTTGCCGCAAAGCCTTGCCATCGCCGCCGCGCAGCGAAAGAGGCTGTCCCCATCCGCGTCCTTCAGCCGCAGCTGAACGGCCGTGACGCCCAAACCTATAAGCCTCTCCAGATGTTCAAGAGTCCGAGAGTCCGCCGCGTCCCCGCAGATGTAGATCACCCGGAGCAGCCGCGTGAGACTCCCGGAGTCCGTACAACCATCGATCATCCGCATCATCCTCCTTTATAAAAAAACGAGGGCCGCGATCCGCACAGCGAGATCCGGCCCTCCATTCAAGCAAAAGCTGATTTATCGTCGGGAACCGCGTTATTGAATCCCGCGCTCCCCTTGAACCGCCAGACGACAGAACGCCGTTTGGACGGTTCGATCAGCGTTTACCATATCTCTCGCTGCCTACGCCGGCATTATCCGGTTCAGGTTCTGGGGTCGAAAGGTCCCTTGGAGCTTGCCCTTCCTCTCAGCCATCGTTTAGGCTCCCCCGGAGCTGTCTGTTACTCAATGAGTATTATAATATGGCGTTATGACGCGGTCAATTACGGATAGGCCGTCTCAACGCCACGAACGCCGCGCGAAGAGAGCGCTCTTCCCGGTGAAGCTGGGAACGAATCGGCGGTTTCGCGAAGCTTCAAAACCCCATCTTGCTACGCATCTTCCATATCGATTCTACGAGCGCCTTCATCTTCTTTCTGAGGAGGACGCTCTCTTCCTCGTCGAGTATTTCGTCTATCTGTTCCTTGGCGCTGAGATCTTTTACGTCTTTTTTTCCTTTTTTTTCGGTGGCTGACGTCTTCTCCGCCTTCACGCCGACATTGGAGACCAACGCCTTTGCGGCCTCGATCTTCGATTTCGACCCGGTGAATTGTTGCGTGATGTCACGCGCGGCAGTTGACTTTACAATCTGGTTCTTGTCGAAGGTGACAAGGCCTGGAATGTGAGTGAAAGCCGCGACGCAGCCAAACCCAATGATTATCGCTAACACAAGGAAGAACAAAGCCCTCATCAATCTGAACAAATCCGTTACCTCCCAATCACTGCTGTCAACTTAACCGGAAGGCTGTTTAAATAGAACTTGGGTCGATGCCAGCCTTTTTTAGAATCACACAAGCCAATCCATAAGAGAGGTCTTTTCCGTTATGATTTGGCACAATGATTATGGATTGGTCCTTACGAAATTTTACATGCGAACCGCTCTGACTTACTAAGATATATCCATGCGCCGTCAGTGCGTTCATAACCTCCCACGCTTTGAATACCCTTGTTCGAGGGCTCATGAGAGCACCAGTTCCCTCACCTCGCTGATACGATCTGACTCGGCGGGTTGTTCCTCTCCCTCAAGATATAGCTCAATTGCCTCTTTCATATTGGACATAAGCTCATTGGCCGTCTCTCCCTGGCTGAAACATCCAGGCAGTTCGGGGCATTCACCCCAATATCCGCCCTGCTCATCCACATGTATCAGGACAAAGTATTTCATCATAAAACTCTCCCTCGGCACAAAACTTCTCCGCACATCTCTTACGGACATTATTATACACCTGCGCGATCGCCGGTTCAGACCGGCATGAACTCATCTCCCCAATGAGGGCGATAGAACTCTGCCGTTTACGGTTATCTCCCTCTCCCAATCGCCGGCCTCATACTCTTTGAAGTTTACGCCGTCGGGGACGATCTTCCAGAGCGAGACCCTGCCGCTTCCGGAACCGATCAGATTCAGGGTGAAATTTCCGCCGAGTTCGAATGGGATCACTATGTACCTCTCATCCTCGTATACCCTGCCCTGAGGCGCGCTCTTGTACGGAGTCCCGTTCGAAGCAAGCGCCTCCCAGGATTTTATGCCGCTTCGCGTGGCGATAAGCACGCCATGCCCCTCAAAACCACGAAGGAAGGGGCTCACAAAACCGGCGAGATCGTTGATGCTCCCTCCCCGCGTCATCAGGGCTTGTACGTAGCGTCCCAGCGTCGCCACCGGCGTTGGGGCGGCAAATTGTCTCATGGAGGCTCCGAGCGACGACATGGCGCCGGCTGTATCGCTATCGTTGCCCGCGCCGCGATATCTATAGCCCAGCGCGCGCAATATCCTTATCGTTGACGCCACAACCCCCGATGTATCCTCGGGGAAGTTCTGTCCGCCGACAGCGTCGAATGAGGATGAGGCCCTCTCCTTCAGCCAGACCCCGCCCGTGTTCGACTTGAGCGTCGCGATCACGGAATATCTGCCCGGCAGCGCCGGAGAGACCCAGGGTTGGATTCCGCCGGCGCCTGTCCAGATCACTCGGCCTTCGCCGGTTCTTGAAAGATGCCCCTTCGCGAAGCCCGGTCCAGGATACGTCACGTCACTCTCTCGGCGCGAGCCCTCAAAAAACTTGACCACTATAGGGCTGTCCGTCACGTTCTGGATGCCGCCATCCTCCGTCTCAGCCGATAGATCGAGCATTATCTCTGGCGTTATGCCGAGATCAGAGAGGATTGAAGAGATATCCGCGTCAGGGTGGAAGGAGTCGGCTATCTCGATCTCAATTGGAGCGGAAGTCCCGACCTCGATCCTGTCCGTAACGCTCACTCCGGTTATATCTAAGTTGATTCCCACGTCGAACGACCCTCGCGAGCTGACGCCAAGGCTTGGGGCGGAGACCGAGATGATCTCCTCAACTGGAAATTTGACCGGCAGCGGACCGGTCCATCTGTACGCGACGCTCGTCGGCACGCCTGCCCTGTATCCGACTGTCACGGATGACGACGAGCTATTCTCCGTGAGCAGAACGCCAAAACCGGACTCGGCG
Organism: Synergistaceae bacterium; assembly: GCA_031268885.1. Lineage (GTDB taxonomy): Bacteria > Synergistota > Synergistia > Synergistales > Synergistaceae > JAIRWR01. The sequence continues at coordinate 9,565 of JAIRWR010000060.1, read as the reverse complement.
GTCACGATCAGCTCGCGGGCGTCACCGCCGCCGATGCCGGGCATGGACAGCTCAATCTCTATCTCTTGCGCGACTCCGTTAACGGCTGGCATTATCCGCAGCTTAGGGTTCACGCTGAGAGTGGGGGCCGCCGCCGCGTACCCATGAATCAGCGCTAGGATGACGGTAAGGGCGGCGATGAGCGGCATTTTTTTCATCATCATTATCTCCCCCGTCCAGTGGCGCGTTCGATCTTCTCAAGCAGGTCCCCTAGCTCCTTCAGTTCGAGCCCATACCTCGCCCAGTCTCCGTTCTGAATCGCGCGTGTCGCGCCCTCATACCGCAAGACGGCCTCGGATGCGAGATCGTGCGCCGACTGCTCTGAACCGGCCTCGTCGCGGGGGGATGCCGCGCTCTCGGTACTCCATCCCTCTTCCGCCGGATTCGGCGGAGGAGTCACAGCCTGCGCCGTATTCGTCCTGCCGAAGAGTTCGAGGGCGGCCTCGTCGAACGTCTCCCCCCACGCCACCCGCCCGCCGGTGGCCAGGATGATTCGCTTGAGTTCCGGCAGCTCTCCCCTCTCTGCCCTGAGGTACAGTGGCTGCACGTAGAGGAGGGACTTTCCTACAGGTATAACCAGCAGGTCGCCGCGAATGACGTCAGAACCCCTCTGGCTCCACAACGACAGCTGAGACGAGATCACGGTGTTCTGATCTATCAGCGCCTCTATCTGCGGCGGGCCAAAGACCAGCTCCTGCTTTGGAAACTGATAGACCACCAGTTCACCGTAGTGCCCGACGTCGGATCTGCCCGCTATCCAGCCTATCAGATTGTTTCGTCCGTATGGCATGAACGGCGCTATCAGCGCGAATTCGGGCTCCTGCCCGTCCATAAGCTGCATCGTGACGTAGTTCGGGCGTATGCGCCGGTCCTGACCCGCCGGCGTCGTCATCCAGACATCCTCCCTGTTGTAGTACGTATTTGTATCCGTCATGTGATATATGCGGTAGACTTCGCTCTGCGCCTCGAAGTACTCCTCCGGATACCTGAAGTGGGCCTCTATCTCGGGAGGGACTTCATCCCTTGGCTTGAAGAGCCCTGGGAAGATCTTAACCCAGCTCTGGATGATCGGATCGCTCTGGTCGGCGACATAAAACGTCATGCTGCCGTCATAGGCATCCACTGTAATCTTCACGCTGTTCCGCAGGTAGTTCACGCCCGAATATCGCGCGAGCCCGGCCTGTGCCGCCGCGTTGAGGGAGAGCGGCCGCGAATAGGGGTAGGCAGAGCTCGCCGTGTACGCATCCTGGAGCCAGAGTATCCTGCCATCCACGATAATTGGATATATGTCCTCCTCCAGGACGAGAAACGGCGCTATCTCTCCCGCGGCGTCCTTGACGTTCCTGTTGAGGAGCACCCTGCTGTCGGCGGTCAGCGAGTCGGTGAACAGTATCTCGGAGTCGCTGTATTTTATGGCAAACAGCAGCCTTCGCGAGAGAGAGCCGATGGGTATGCCGCCCGTGCCGTCGTATGTGCTGCGGATATTGGAGTCGCCCATCGGGTAGTCGAACTCGTTCACGTTGGTCTTGACGAGAGCGTAGGTGCTCGGTTTCTCCCCGTAGTAGATCTGCGGTTTAGTTACGGAGATGGGAACTGTAGACTTAGGGGGCAGGTCCTTCATGAAGAATACGGGAAGCCCACCCTCCTCCATCTCGTTGACCGGGTTCATTACCACGCCGTAACCGTGGGTGAATTCGAGGTGCGAGTTAACCCACGTCCTGTTCTGAAGCTGGGACAGATCCAGCTCCCGGATCGAGAGCATCACCTGCCTGTTCTTCCCGTTCAATTTGTACCGGTCTATGTCCACGTCGCTGAAGTCGTAGTACGTCCGTATCTCCTGCAGCTGTTTATATGTGCGCAGCAACGGGCCGTAGTCCCAGAGCCGAATGTTCTCCACTGTCTCCGAATTGTCCGCCATGTCCTCGACTGTTACATCCTGCGAGGGGATCACCTGGGACGTCTGCACTTCGGAGATGCCAAAGGCCTTTCTCGTCGAGTTTATATGGAACGCGAGAAACTCCTTCTCCCTTTCGTACTCGTTCGGCTGCACGATATAGCCCTGAACTATCGCCGGCAGCACCGTCAGGGAGGCCAGCCCGACCGCGAGGAGCGCGCCGACGATGATAACCGTCGGTCTGATGAACGGCCTGTAGAGGTTGATCAAGATCATCGCCGCGGCGGCCATGACGGCGATCGAAAGTACGGCGAGTCCGGGGAGCCTCACATGAAGGTCGGTGTATCCTATTCCGTAGACGATGCCGGATGGGGAGTACAGCAGATCGTATCTGGAGAACCACACGCGGATGCTAAGCATTGCTAAGAAGACGGCGACCTGTGCCAGGATGTGCGTCCTGGCGCCTCGAATCAGGGTTATCTTGCCCTCATCCGAACGAAGCGAGCGGCAGAACAGAAACGCGACGACACTCCCGACAAGGGAGGTCAGAACGAGGCCGATAGCCCACCTCAGAATGATATTCAGGAACGGGAGCGAAAAGATGTAAAATCCGATATCATTTCCGAATATCGCGTCAACTTCGCCGAACCCGGCGCGATTCAGAAACCGCATGACAACCTGCCAGTTCGCGCGGGATCCCAGCCCGCCCATAAAGGCCAGCGCCGCGGCGCATATGACCGCGTACCGTTCAGGGATTAACTCGGCGTCGCTTCCGGTGGTCCTTCTGAACTCATCGGCGCCAACGCGGATCGCGAGCCTCCAGTTTAAGCTGTATACGGCGAAGGCGGTCAGCGTGTATACTACAACCAGGACTGCCTGCGGCAGTATCCTTCTCCATAGTACGGAGGCAAAGCCGAGAGACCGATACCAGAGCACGTCGGTATAAAAATCGACGGCGCCGGTGAAGCATAGCAACACCAGCATGACAACTGCCGCCGCGATTACCGGGATCTTAGGAATCCTCGCGCTCCCCCAGTTTGGACGCCTCTGCCGCTCCTCCTTCCACTCGAAGCCGTTGTCCCCCTCTCCCTCAGACCACTCCTCTCCCCCTCTATTGCCCTGCGTAAGACGGCGCAGCAGATCATCAATAGTCATGACTTTACAACCTTTCCACCAGAAACCTGTTGACACGCCGAGCCGATCTGTCAATCGCCATGGCGATTGCCGTAGATCCGCCTGGCTCGGATGAGCCAACCTCCACGGAAGACCGAATCGACGCCATGGCTTCACCTACAGCGTGAATACAGGCATCGTCCTCATCTTCCACCCTTAGATCTATTATATACCGGCGTCCGTCCTTTTCCACAATCACGCCTGTCCTTCCGCCGTAGCTGTATCCGTCGGTCAGCGTGTTCATTCTCGCCGACCATATCAGCGAGAACAACATGGAATGATAGAGGCTCGCCGGCGCGTTCTTATGCTTCATATTCGCGAATTTTCTCTCGGCCCGCACGAGTATGTCGGGGGGGATGTCGGCGATGATCAGATTGTAATACTTTATCAGATCTTCCACCCTGCCGTCCTCTATCGACTTTTCCAGCAGATGCCCCTTTACCTGCGCCCGGTAGTCCTTCAGCTTGATGAACTGTATCATGCCCGCCATGGACGACAGCACCTCTTTGTTAGGGTAGTCGAGCGTGACGCGGCTGCCGTTCCTCTCCCGGATTGAGAGATAACCGCTTTGAAATAAAAAACCGACGATGTCCGAACTCTCTATGTCATAAGTTTCGATGGATCTGGCGTCGACGTCGATTCCGCGGAAGAAATCCGTGAGGGAGTCGTGCTTTCTCAAGCGTTCGGAGAGTCCTCGCTGAGAGGCGCTGTCGAACCAATAATTTTTGAACTTGCCCTCGGCCAGGAAGTTCAGCACGGAGTGGGGATTGTAGACGAGCCTTGAACCGCCGAAGGAGTAGCCGCTGTAATAGTCGCGGATTTTAAGGATGAGATCGTTCCTCTCCTCGCCCCTGGCCCTCGCGAGCGCGTCGATATGCCCCGAGAAGTTGGAGACGACCTCCTCTTCGGTGAACCCCAGCGTTTCGGCGTACCTGCCCGAATTCGATATATCCCGTATCGATCCGACACTCGACAGGACATTTCCCTTGGAGAGCCTGCTCACGGCGTTGATCAGCATGAACCTTACAGACTGGAGGCTGTTCTTCACATGGGTGAAGAACTCGCGCAGGATATGCCTGATCTCCCTCGCGGCCTTATCATAATGGATCAAGTCGATTATCGGGTCGTCCGCCGCGTCAATCAGCAGGGCAACCGGCCCGATCTTCTTTTCGGCTTCAAAGAGCAGCGTTCTCAGCGCCTCGCCGGGAGCGAGGCCGTCAGAGACGCCGATCCCCAGCGCGGTCCCGCAATCCCGCACCATCCCCGCTATGGACGAGCGTATTCCGTCCGCGCCGCTGTCCGGGGGGATCTTATCCATGTTAATGCGCACGACAGGGTACGATCTATAGTTGGAGCGCTCGAAATACCCCTCGGCGGCCAGCCCCTCGAACATCTCCCGCCTGCCGGAGAGGAGCGCTTCGAACGCGGATATCATAACTGATTTCCCGAATCTTCTCGGTCTTGAAAGAAAATAAAAAGAACCGCTGTCAATCATATCGACGATGTACCCGGTCTTATCGACGTATGGGCAACCCTCGCGCCTTAGCCTCTCGAAATCTGAGATCCCGATTGGAAGTTTTGGAAGCTTAGGAAGTTCTCTCGCGGTCTCATCCGCGCGCGCGCTCATATAATGTCCCCCATTGTGAAAAAAGATATTGAAAAATTAACATACTATCTTTTAAAGATTATCAGCTTTTTTTAGTATACCATATATGGTGATCGGCTCGTATACTTGTTATAATCCATAATAGAAGCGTAGCGCTTCAACGCTTTCAGATGGGGTTGATGCTGATCGATGGTTATCACTGTCGATATACTGAGAAAGATAAATAGATTGATAGCGTCCGGCAACTGTCCCACGCTCGGCCAGGTGGCCGAGGAGTGCTCTCTGGATGAAAAGATGCTCACGCACGTCTGCGGAGATCTGGAACGCACTGTTCCGTCGATGGTCTTCTTCTTCAGGGCGATGGAGTCGTACCTGGAGGAGATGGGCAAGAGAATGAGGATGATGAGCGAGTGTTACCGAGCGATTCAGAAGATGCAGATCGAAAATGGTTTTATCAAGCCGATGGATAAGCCGGACACCACTCCTATTATATGGTAGAGTATACACTGTCAATCTATATATGACATACGTTCTGTGACGCGCGTCATACATTCCAGCTGATCTGAGGTGAAGCATGTTGGGCTATGTTTCGATACCGTGGGATCTAATTGAAAAGTTCGTCGTCGATGTCTTCCGCGGCTACGGTGTTCCAGAGGAGGACTCTATAATCTGTGCCGACGTTTTGCTTGAGGCTGACAGGAGAGGGATAGAATCCCACGGACTCAACCGTCTGAAGCCGATATATCTCGATCGCGTCAGAGATGGGATTCAGAGTCCGGTCACCGATTTCAAAATAGTAAGAGAGGGCCCCACAACGGCGGTGGTAGACGGGAATAACGGAATGGGCCAGGTCATAGGCGTGAGATCGATGCGGATCGCTATCGACAAGGCCAAGGAGTATGGGCTTGGGATGGTGGCCGTCAGGAATTCCACTCACTACGGCATTGCCGGATATTACTGTACGATGGCGGCGAAGAACGGCTGCATAGGCATCACGGGAACCAACGCGAGGCCGTCTGTCGCGCCGACCTTTGGCGTTGAGGGCATGTTGGGCACGAACCCTCTGACATTTGGCATTCCCTCCGACGAGCGGTTCGATTTTGTCTTCGACTGCGCGACATCCATAGTGCAGAGGGGAGAGATAGAGACGCTTGCCAGGCAGGGCTTGCCGACGCCGCCCGGAACTATCGTCACGGCTGACGGTTCTCAGATGACGGACTCGAAGGAGATCTTAGCGGCTCTTCTCGATGGGAGGGCCGCGTTGGCGCCGCTTGGCGGAGCTGGCGAGGATCTAGCCGGCTATAAGGGATTCGGTTTCGCGACGGTCGTTGAAATCCTCTGCGCGGCCCTGCAGGATGGGAAATTCATGAAGCAGCTCAGCGGGGTCGGCCCGGACGGAGGGAAGAGTGAGTATAACCTCGGGCACTTCTTCATAGCCATCAATGTGGAGTCCTTTATTCAACTCGAAACCTTCAGGGGGATCACCGGTAACATCTTGCGGGATCTCAGAAATTCAAAGAAAGCCCCGGGCGCTGATCGGATTTACACCGCTGGCGAGAAAGAGTATCTTGCGTGGCTCGACCGCAAGGATGCCGGAGTGCCGGTTAACGAGAGCGTACAGTCGGAACTCGTCGCGGTTCGGAACGAATTGGGGCTTGTTCAGTACCGTTTCCCATTTGAATGAGAGGAGGCCGCCGGCGCGTCTCTGGTGATGGATACGTGACGGCGCGCTGTTTTTACTCGCGCCGAAAAAAATAAATTGTTGAAAAAACAAGTGTCACCCGATATACTCATTCATGTCAGATTACGCAGGCGTTCTATTGCGCGCTCTCCATATTATCTCCCGCTTGCGCTAAAAACTCGAACTCGAATGATTGTCTTCACACACAGTCTTTAAGGAGGAATGGGTACATGGGGAATCGAAAACCGGAGGATATTCGCACCCTGGCGCTTGTGTCGCACGGGGGCGCGGGAAAGACGTCGCTTACCGAGGCCATGCTCTTCGACAGCGGGGTCATTACGAGGATGGGCAGAGTCGATGACAAGAACACCGTCTCCGACTTCGACCCCGAGGAACAGAAGCGTTCCATTTCGATAAACAGCTCCCTCTCGTCGTTCTCTTACATGGATCACACAATACATCTGCTGGATACCCCTGGTTTTTCGGATTTCTACTTCGAGCAGCGGGCTTCTATGAGGGTCGTCGATGCCGCGATAGTCGCAGTGAACGCGTCGGCGGGCGTAGAGGTGCAGACGCGCAAGGTCTGGGAGTTCTCCGAGGAGTTCAAAACCGCGACCATATTCTATATAAGCAGGATGGACAAGGAACACGCGAACTTCGAAAGTGCCGTGAGCGACATTCAGGAGAGCCTTTCAAACAAGGCGCTCCCCTTGTACCTGCCGATAGGGGAGGAGTCATCCTTCAAGGGACTCGTTAACGTCCTGACCGGCAGGTCGTATACCTACAAGGGCGACGGAACCAAGGATTTCATCGAGGGCGACGCCCCAGCCGGGATGGAGGATCTGATTGCCGCGGCGCGTGACGAGATGATCGAGCGCGTCGTTGAGGCGGACGACGATCTGATGATGCGCTATCTTGACGGAGAGACGCTCTCTTCGGAGGAGTTGGAGGCAGTGCTGAGGAAGGCCGTGATCGCCCGCATGGTCTTTCCGATCATACCAGCCGCGAGCGTGCCGAACATAGGGGTTCCCCAGATCTTAGACGCGGTCTGCCGTTATCTCCCGTCGCCGCTCGATATGCCCCCCCGCAAGGCCGCGAAGGGAGACGCCGGCGAGGTTGTCGAGATAGCGCCCGACATAAACGCCCCGTTCATGTCCTTGTGCTTCAAGGTCATGGTCGATCCTTACGTCGGCAAGCTCTCGTTCATAAGGGTCTTCTCCGGGCAGCTCCGCTCCGATCAGATGATATACAACGTGACAAAGGGCACGGAGGAGAGGATCAGCTCGTTCCGCGTGATGAGGGGCAAGGAGGGCACGGATTCCAAGGAGATAATCGTCGGCGATATAGTCTCGATACCCAAGCTCGACAGCGTCACCGTCGCGGATACGCTGTCCGTCAAGGGCCAGGAGAGCCGCTTTCCTCCGATAAAGCTGCCCAAACCGGTCTACAGCCTGGCCATCTTCCCCAAGAGCAGGGCGGACGAGGACAAGCTCGGCAATGCCGTAAAGAAGATCCTGGAGGAGGATATGACGCTCAAATTCGCCAAGTATCAGGACACGGGCGACGCCATCCTCTCAGGCATGGGGGACATGCACCTGGACGTCGCGCTCTCCCGGATCAAGGACCGCTACAAGGTAGAACTCGACACGAAGATACCTAAGGTGGCCTACAGGGAGACGATAAAGAAGACCGCGAAGGCCCAGGGAAAGTACAAGAAACAGACCGGCGGCAGGGGGCAGTACGGCGATGTGCACTTCGAACTCTCCCCGAGGGATCGCGGAAACGGAATAACATTCGAGGATAAGGTCGTCGGAGGAGTCGTGCCTAAGAACTTTATCCCAGCCTCCGAGAAAGGCCTGCGCGAGGCGGCCGCGAAGGGCGTTATCGCGGGGTATCCGGCGGTCGATTTCAACTGCGCTATATTTGACGGCTCGTATCACGATGTGGACAGCTCGGAGATGGCGTTTAAGATAGCCGCGTCGATGGCCTTTAAAAAGGCGTTTCTGGACGCGGTCCCAATACTTATCGAGCCGATTATGAACATCTTCGTGACCGTTCCAGAGGATGCCGTCGGCGACGTAATGGGAGACTTGAACAGCAGGCGGGGCAGGATTCTCGGCATCGACCCGGAGGGCAGGCTGCAGGTGGTGAGGGCCCAGTGCCCCCAGGCGGAGCTCTTCCGCTACGCCATAATACTCCGTTCGCTGACGTCAGGCAGGGGAACCTTCTCGATGGAGTCCTCCCACTACGAAGAGGTTCCGCCGGACATAGCCAAGAAGGTTATAGACGCGGCGGAGAAGGTGGCCGACGATGAGGAGAATTAGCGGGGCGGTTTGACGGGCGTCGTCTTCCGTCAGATATAGTGAATTATGAAATTGTTAATTTTGGCGCGTTAGTTTTTCGTCATATGCCGCATTATGTTCGATGTGTACAGCGGAGATCGAGGCTGGCCCCTCTGGTAGGTCTCAAGCCGTATTTAAACTTGAGAGTGGCTGTTAGCCGGGAAAGGATCTTTCATAACACGTTGCCGCGAAGCTATTTATACTCTTGTCAGGAGCTTGGGATTTAAATATTTTTTGAGTTTAGGTCTGGACAACAGTACGATGAGGATGTAGAATTTCATTAAGATCCGTGGTGGAGAGATGTAGGAAATAGTGATTTTTACTGACGCGCGGGGAGGATTTGTTTGATATTTTCGCTCGGGTGTTTATCTTCTCTCCGTGGGGGGCAATCTCCTCCAAGCGTAAAATCTGAACGTCATCTGATGTTTCATGTGGTGTGTTGAAGGCGGAAGGGCTGAGAAGATATAGTGGTGTTGGTATGTTGTTTTTTGGGAGAGGGCGGAAGTATTAGTACTCGTTTCGAATTACTTGTGTATATAGAACGTGGCTGCCGAACCTTGAAGACAACATGTTACGCGGCGGATGATTGGGGGGGATTCTCGCGAATTTAATTTAAGAGGGCGGTTGGTCTTTGGAATGGCGGCTTGGCGTTCGGTTTAAATTGGCGCTGAACGCGGGAGAGTCCGCGTAGTGTGAGTTTCATCAAGATTATATTTGGGAGGTTAAGTTATGAGAAGATCTATAACGTTGCTTTTGAGTATCGCTGTTCTGCTTGCCGTAAGCGGCATGGCATTCGCCGCTGATGGGGGACATGTCGCCCCTCCGGCGAC
>JAIRWR010000024.1 GCA_031268885.1 Synergistaceae bacterium | reverse complement strand
GTTCAAATTGATGTCTCACCATCCCTATCATGACATCAGTTTCAGTGTCCAGTTCGTGCTGCAGCTGCCCCATTTCTATCTGTAGGTTAATGCGGTCGAGATCATCGAGTGACGCGTCCTGCGCGGCTTCCGCAATCTCCTTCATCTGTTCGAGAAGCTCACCAGCTTTTGAAATATGTTTGTCGTACAACTGCAAGTGTTTGTTGAATCTTGAATTTGTTACATTACTCCATGAAGCATCCGCAATCTTGTCAGGGGTGTCTTGTTCGCTAATATGGAGGCGCATCTGTTTTCCTATGTCGGAAAGAAACAAGGTATCCCGTTTCATCTGATACTTTGATACTAACTTGTCTCTAGTGAGAGGCTGAGCTATCTCGTCTGACACTCTCTCAGGAATATGAACACCGAGAGAATCAGATAGTAATCGTGAAGATATACCTGGGACATATAATAAAGGCAACATTATATAACCTCCTTGTTATATATCGTTATCCCCATTGTGATCAATAGTTTAGAACACGATACTGACAAGTAACAACAAAAACACATTGCGCTTCATCTCTCAATCGCTCTCCCGACTTTTGATATATTGTAAACCCAACACCATATAATAATAAACTAAAATAATCCTGTTGTCAATGCAATGTTAGCTGATTAAGCATTCCTGCGGAGTACTTCAGTGGTGGAACAATTTTGATCCAGCTTCGGACATTACAAAAGGCCCTGGAGTTAATCCAGGGCCTTGCTTGATCGCTACTTTATGGTCTCGTTTACTATCTCCTTGGCCTCCGTTTGAATCTGTTTCAAGTGTTTCTCGCTCAAAAAGCTCTCGGCGTAAATCTTATAAACATCCTCTGTACCGGACGGCCGAGCCGCGAACCAGCCGTTTTCCGTGACCGCTTTGAGTCCGTCGATAGGCTGGTTGTTGCCAGGCGCCTCTGTCATCAGAGCCTTTATGGGTTCGCCGGCGAGCTCCTTTGCCTTGACGTCGGATTGCGACAGCCTCTTGAGCCTGGCCTTCTGCTCGGACGTCGCTGGCGCGTCGATGCGCTCGTAGTACGGTCTGCCGTGCTTCGCGGTCAGCTCGCGGTAGTGCCTCGACGGGGACAGGCCGGTCACGGCCAGTATCTCGGCGGCCAGCAGGTCGAGTATGAAACCGTCCTTGTCCGTCGTCCACGTGGTTCCATCCATGCGGAGGAACGACGCTCCAGCGCTCTCCTCCCCGGCAAAGCCGAATGACCCGTCGATGAGCCCATCCACAAACCACTTGAAGCCGACGGGCACTTCACAGACCTTTCGGCCCACGCCCTCGGCCATCCTGTCGATTATAGAACTGGAGACCAGCGTCTTGCCGATCTTGACCGACTCGCTCCATCTTTTTCTATGCGTCATCAGGTAGCTGGCGGAGACCGCCAGGTACGCGTTTGGATTCATAAGTCCCTCGTCTGTCACGATTCCATGCCTGTCGTAGTCCGTGTCATTTCCGAACGATATCGCGTACATCTCCTTTAGAGAGAGCAATCCAGCCATGGCATACGGAGAAGAGCAGTCCATGCGGATCTTCCCATCCCAGTCGAGCGGCATAAAGGAGAACGTCGGGTCCACGTACTTGTTGATAACGCGCAGATCCAGCCCGTACATATCCGCGATGGGCTCCCAGAAAGCGACGCCGGAACCACCCATCGGATCGGCGCCGATCTTGACGCGAGCTCGCGCTATCGCTTTCATGTCCACTATGTTAGCCAGATCCCTCACGTAAGGTATCACATAGTCCATGAATTTGGTCGTATCCGCCGAGACCGCTTTCGATAACGGCACTCGCTTCACCTCCTTGTTTCCTCTGGCGATGAGTTCGTTGGCGCGCTTCTGGATTTTACCTGTAATCTCAGGCGACGCCGGGCCGCCTAGCGGAGGATTGTACTTGATGCCGCCGTCCTCGGGCGGGTTATGCGACGGGGTTATCACTATCCCGTCGCTCTTGCTGTCGGCGTGAAGCGAGTTCCAGGTCACTATCGCGTGAGAGATGACCGGAGTCGGGGTATAACCGAATCCGTCCTGAACGCGAAGCTCGACGCCATTGGCGCATAACACCTCGATCGCTGTGCGGATCGCCGGTTCTGACAACCCATGAGTGTCCATCCCGATAAACAGCGGGCCGGTTATCCCGTTTTCACGCCTCAGTTCGGCGACAGCCTGGCATACAGCCATTACGTGCGCCTCGTTGAATGTCCCGCGAAGTGACGATCCCCTGTGTCCGGAGGTCCCGAACGAGACAAGCTGCAGCGGGTTTTCGGGGTCGGGCGATTCGGTGTAATAGGCCGAGATCATACGAGGAACGTTGACGAGCGAATCCTTTGGCGCGGGTCTACCCGCGAGTTCTGAAGCACACATGGAGAAAAACCTCCTTAAACTATAATAACGGCGTCGCGCATCCTATCCTCTATCCATACCGCGGAGGTCAAGGCGTCAGCAGATTCTTGAACACACCTCCGCTGGGATTTGTTATGACGCTTGTGCCAGGTTTGATCCCTGACCTGTACATCTCCAGACGCTTCATATACGAATACAGCTCGACATTGGTCCTGGTAGCCCTGTTTATGATCTCCTGCGCCTCGAAATCCCCCTCCGCCTTGATCTTAGCCGCTCTCACGTTCGCGTCGGCGACTATCTTGGCAGCGTCCCAGTCCGCCTTCGAGCGTATCTGATTGCTCTGCGCCTCCCCCTCCGCGCGAGTCTGAATCGATATTCTCTCCCTCTCCGTGATCATGGACTTGTATACCTGATCCTCGTTGGCGGCCAGCAACAGGACCTTCTTGAACTGGACCGTCTTTACGTCTATGCCGTAATCCTTGGTCTGTTCCCTGGTAGATAACAAGATATCCCTCAAAATGGGCTCCCGGTTGATGCTTATGATATCCTCGAAGGTATTCTTTCCGGCTATCGAGAGCATGACGGAGTATGTGACGTCGTCGAGCCGGCGGATGGCCCTGTCTATAGTGCGGCTTGTCTGATAGAACCTCTCCGGATCGGTTATGACGAACGTCGCCAGGATATCGACCTCTATGGTCTGTTTGTTGGAAGTAATGACGCTGGCCGTGTCGCTGTAGTACTCATAGAGCCTCGACGAATACTTCGTCAGCTTGTCGATGAGGGGAATCATGACATGCAGTCCGGGCTCCCTCTGCACCTGCTTCACTTCTCCGAATCTCGTCACCAGGGCTATTTCGTATGGATAGAGCTGATACAGAAAAGATATTCCGGCGGCGAGCAGGAAGAGCGGGATAATTATCGCCAAAGTCTTTTTCGAACGCATCGTCAAGTCTCCCTATTTTATTCTTCCGGCAATGGGGATATCGCCCAGAAAGATGTTGTTTGTGTTAGATCCATCGATGAAGGTTATGTCGATCCTCTCCAGTATGTCATGGATATTCTCGTACCACAGATTTGTCCTGACAAGTTCAGGGTTGATCTCGTACATCGCGTTGAGGGAGTCCAGCCTGGTCGCCATCGCGGTGGCGTCGGCCACTTTGTTGACCTTGTACGCCTCGGCGTTGTTTAAGGCCACCTGCGCGTGTCCCTTGGCCTCCTCGATGGCCTTGTTCGCGTATGCCTCCGCTTCGTTTATGGCCGATGTCTTAGCCTGTTTCGCTGTCTCCACCTCGTTGTACGACGACTGCACCGACGGAGGCACCTTCACATCGCTGATTAAGACATCGACGATCGTTATCCCGATGCCCAACTCCTTGAAGGTGTTGGATATCCTCGACTTGGAGTTCGCCGAGAGCGCTATCTTTCCGGTGGTCAAGACCTCCTCGTACTTCATGTTCGCCACCTCCTTGCGGAAGTCCGCCTCCGCGAGGCCGGATATGAGCCTGAAATCGTTCTCGCTGTTGATGGTGTTTGTCACGAAAAACTGGTACGGGTCAGAGATTCTCCACTGGGCGACCCAGCTTATTAGCAAAATTTTGCTGTCGGCGGTGACCATCTTCTGCTCGGCCGAGTCCTCCAGGTACAGCCGCCCTGTAAGCTCCGTCTTCTCGCCGAACTCAAAGCGTCTTATCTCCTGAACGTCGAATCTGAGCACCTTCGCCCAGGGAACCTTGAAGTGCAGCCCTTGTTCGGTCACTCCAAGATAGCGGCCGAACGAGAACAACAGTGCCCGCGACCCGAGTGGAACCGTGTAAAACGAATTTACGGCGCATAAGAAAAAGATGGCGATAAACGCGCAGACAATCAACACCCTTGGCCCTATACGCATGAAATCTTCAAGATCGCTCAATTCAATCCTCTTCATCAGCATTCTCCTCACCTGGAATAATTTATCATAAAACATAAGATGCCCTAAGACGCCAATCCATCAAGACGGCGGCGTTCTTCGGGCATTAGGTCAGCGTTCTTTTGATTACGCCACTCTCTGGGTATCTATTTTTTTCTTCCGCCCAGATATGCTTCTTCTATCTCTGGGTTGTTCAATAGGTCGGCGGAGCGGCCCTCCATCGTTATGTTTCCGGTTTGAAGCACATAGGCCCGATTGGAGAGGAGCAGCGCTTTACGGGCGTTCTGCTCAACTATCAGTATCGTCATGCCGAGAGTCCTGTTGATTTTGGAGAGCTCCTCGAATATTTCATTTATTATAATGGGGGCGAGCCCCAACGACGGTTCGTCCAGGAGCAGTACTCTCGGCTGTGCCATTAGCGCCCGTCCGATCGCGAGCATCTGCTGCTCCCCGCCGGAGAGAGTGCCAGCGTACTGGTTTCTGCGCTCCTCCAGCCTTGGAAACAGGTTGAACACCCGCCGCATCTGCTCGTTCTTGTCCGACTTGCTCTTCAGCCGGAACGCGCCTATCTCCAGGTTCTCAAAGACCGTCAGCGGAGCGAAGACCTTCCGCCCCTCCGGCGAGAGGCTGACGCCAGCGCTCACCACCTGAAAGCTCTTTGCCTGGAGCGGGCTGCCGTCGAGGAAGATCTCGCCTCCCGCCCTCGCCGTATCGCCCATTATCGCGTTCATCATCGTCGATTTGCCGGCTCCGTTCGCTCCTATGACCGAGACTATCTCCCCGGGGTATACGTCAAGATTCGCGCCCTTCAGGGCCCTGATGGCCCCATAATTGACGGAGAGATTTCTTACGGAGAGAAGAGGCGTTCTTTCTGTTTTTTCTGTTGTTCTTTCAAATGAAACGCTCATGATCAATCATCTTCCCCAAGATATGCCTTCAATACATCGGGGTGGCTGCGAATCTCGTCCGGCGAGCCCTCACCGATCTTAGCGCCGAAGTTCATGCATACGATACGGTGACATATCTCCATAATTACGTCCATATGATGCTCGATTAGAACTATGGTCAGATTGAAGTCCCTGTGAATATCGACTATCAGACCGTTGAGATTGCCCACCTCCTCCGCGTTCATCCCAGCCGCCGGTTCGTCAAGCAATAACAGCGTCGGGCGAAGCGAGATGGCCCTGGCTATCTCCAGCCTGCGCTGCAGACCGTACGGAAGGGTGCCAGCGGCCTGATTTGCCCTGTCGGCGAGCCCAACCCGCTCCAGGAGTTCCATGCTCTCCGAACGGGTTGCCCGCTCCATCGCCCGCCACCGGCCAATATGGCTTAGAGCCTCGAAAAAACCGTATCTGTGATGCTGCTGAGCGGCCGTCATGACGTTCTCAAGCACGCTCGAGGCGGAGAAGATCCTCAGATTCTGAAAGGTGCGGGCTATTCCGAGGGAGATGACCTCGTAGGTCTTCAGCGCGTTTATATTCTTGCCCTCATACTCGATGTCCCCAGCCGTAACGTCGTATACGCCAGTGATAAGGTTGAAAATAGTGGTCTTGCCGGCCCCGTTCGGGCCGATAAGGCCGATCATGTCGCCTCGTTCCACTGAGAACGACATGTCGCTCACTGCCTGGACTCCCCCGAAGGACCTGCTGACGCCCTTCAGCCGCAATACGGCGCTCATTCGCAGCCCTCCCCCTTTTCGGCCGGCGCTCTGGAAAACCACGCGAGTATATCCTTGAAGTAGCCGACTGTCAGCTCCTTCGTACCCATCAAGCCCTCCGGGCGGAGGACCATCACCATCACGAGCACTAGGCCGTAGATAAGCATTCGGTATTGCGAGATCGGGCGGAAGAGTTCCGTTACGAGCGTCAGTATCGCGGTGCCGAGCAGACAGCCGCTCATTGAGCCCAATCCTCCGAAGACCACTGTGGAGACCAGTTCGGTCGATTTGGCCATATCGAACATCACGGGTTGGATGAAGAGCATGAACCCAGCGAGGAGCGCGCCTGCCACGCCGCAGTAAAATCCCGATATGGCAAGGCTGAACACCCTGTACCTGGATGTGTTGAATCCCAGCAGGGATGCCGCTATGTAGTCGTCGCGGCAGGCCTTGAAGGCTCTGCCGTAATTGCTGTTTATGAGGAAGAACATCCCAATCGCCATGACGACCAAGAAGCCGACCGCCACCGGCATCGAGGTGAATCCGGGGATGCCGGGGTATCCGCGCGCTCCTCTCGTCACGCTGCTCCAGTTTTCGATTATCAGCCTGATCGCCTCCCCAAGACCGAGGGACGCTATGGTATAGTAGTCGCCGACCAGCTTCAGAGTGGGCAGCCCGATGAGATACGCGACTATCATGGCAAGGATCCCCCCCGCGACGATGGCGAGAGCCCACGGCATGTGCAGCCTCGCTATCGATATTGCCGCCGCGTAAGCGCCTACCGCCATGTATCCGGCATGTCCGAGGGTGAATATTCCGGTAAAGCCGGTGAAGAGGGAGACCCCCATAGCGGCTATGCAGTTGATCGCGAGCAGTGTGACAATCCCGGCGGCGTAGCCTCCCATTCTGGGCCTACGCCTTCTCGCCCACGAACCGGCCGAACAGCCCGGTCGGGCAGATCAGGAAAAAATAGCGGATATAGCCCTCAATCACCCGAAAGCCCCCACGCGCGAAGTTTAAAGACAAGAGAGTGGAATAGATCAGCGAATAGCCCACAGCGATAAACACACGGACAAAACCCAGCGACAATCCGCCGATCATCTGTCGAACCAGGATTCTCAAAGACATCACCTCTTTCAACTCACACCAGTTTCAACTCACACCATAGGGTGGAAGAAAAACCTATCCGCTCGGTGGCGGCAATTGTTGGAATCGCGTGTTTTAATATCGATCTGAAGTCAGGGGCCCGAAGCTAAAAGAGTTAGAACCGGTGTTTATAAGCTTTCACCCCCCTTTAAAGGCGGATGAAAATCTCCTCTCGCGAAGCGTGCTCTGAAAAAAATCGCTCCCCAGTCTTTATGAACCGCGGAGCGATTTTTTATCTGGCGGTCAGAATCCAAAGAAGTACGAACTCCACAGGCCACAACTCATCCCCACCAGGAATATCGCCGCTGTCAGGACGATTATCACCACAATCTCCTGCAAGCTCAGGTTTTTTGCCTGTTTGCGGGGTTTGTACGCCGCGGGGTTTCTCGACGGAAAGCCTGACTCGTCCGGATGAATGAAATCCGGTGTAGAATACTCTTTGATTTCGACGTCCAAGAGATCCGCGATCAGCGCGTCGAGCGTCGTGGAGAGGGCGTTAAGCGCGTCTCCGCCCTCCACGAAGGCAGAGTCGCCGGGCAAATTGGCGGCGGACTCGCGCATCTTCGCCTCAAGCTCACGGTCCATCATATCCAACTTAGAGATAAGTCTCTCATGCCTGATAGAAACTTCATCGACATCATCTCCGGCCGGGCCGACCATGATGTCGGAGTCAACGGGAAACAGATCGTGATGATCCTCAGCCGCAAAACTCGATGACGGCGGACTCATGTCTGGGAGGCCGGAACCGGCCGCGACGGCGGCAATACGCAACACCGCGCCGCATGATTCGCAGTATATGGAATCGTCGTCGTTAATCGAATCGCACATATGACAAGTCATACCTGACAGAGACGGCTCGACCGTGTTATCCTGTGTCTTCCGCAACCGCTTCCCGCATTCGGCACAAAACCTGGCGTTTTCGCTGTTCAAAAAACCACAATCCCCACATAACATAAGTTCACCTCCCTAAGTCGCGACGTGTGTAAATATATTCCTACTGTAACCCTCATAATTATAATCCAGGACTCAGATAAATACAATCCTAAATATCTGAGTTTTGCGGGACTTTAGATTCATTTTAAGAGGTATACGCATATAATTTTTGGGGGATTTAGGATAAGAAGCATGATCATTCGCAAGGAGCTGACCTCCGGACAGAGGCTTTCTGAAATAGGTCTTTCCGAACGCCTCGGCGTAAGCAGGACCCCGGTGCACGATGCACTGCGAAGGCTCTCCAACGACGGATTCGTCCTGATTGTGCCTAAGAGCGGCGCGTGGGTCGCGTCGCCATCATGGCGAGAGGTGGAAAACGCCTACGCGGTGCGTTGCAAGCTGGAGACCTGGGCGGCCGGGATCGCCGTACATAACGTCACACCGCTCTTCCTGGCCCGCCTGAACGAGCGGATACTCACCGAGGACGAGATATTCAAGACGCGCGATCTCGAAAATTATCTCGAGGTAAACACCGCGTTTCACAAGATAATAGCCGAGGCCAGCGGCAACTCCCTGCTCGAGGAGTATATCGGCGATGTGCTGTCAAAGACGTTCATATACATGGTGTTCATGGAAAGGTTCTTCGATTTCGAGAACAACCCCAGTCTCGACGAGCACAGAAGTATTCTCGAAGCGTACTCGTCCAGGGATGAATCCATGTGCGTATGTCTGATCGAAAGGCACATCATGAACACTCTCGACGGATTGAGAAGATGAACCCGAGAGATGTTCTGGCATTCTCATGATAAAACTGAGACCGTATAGGGTGAGGGCCTCGGTGATTCATAAAATTTATCTATTTTTGTAGTTTTTTATCGATTTTTTTTGTCATTTCCAATTCCAATTCCAATTTGACAAATAACTTAAATGAGGGTAGTATAAAAAAAATTTATCCCTACGATATTTGTTGCGTACAATATAATGCTGTATTACCAATGGGGGGATTAGTGGTGTGGAAGAGGGTATTGTTCATTGCCGCGTTTTTGGTAGTGTTTTTCGCCGGCGCTCATTCTGTGTTGGCATCGGTTGTCATGGATACGATTAACGCCGGCGGGGAGTTTGCGAGCACCATATATTACAATCCCGATCTCGAGGTCGCTCAATTTAAAGGATTTGTCTCCCTGTTTCCCGCGACCATAAGCTTGGAAGACGGCGAGAACAATAAAAAAGCTGTCTTGGAGCTCTACGGCAGATTGGCGCACGAATTCGCGAACAATGGCTTTTTTGTTCTAGTGGTCGGATACCAGGACGACGTCTCGGCCAATGCTATAGATTCAGTGATACAATCCATCCGCGACGGCAGATCGTACAATGAGGTGAACAGATCCATAAGCGAGGCTATGGATAAGCTGAAGCCCGAATTTTTACAGAGATACCGAAAAACTTTGGAGGTTTTGAGCGCTTCCAGGTACAACGTTTATCAGGAAGAACTGCCACACTACATGTCAGGAGGCAGTTTGGGGGTCAATATGGCGTTTTTGGCCGCAGGGATTCTCCCCCCCGAGTATCCTCTAGTCTTTATGAATTTCGCCTCTGCCTTTGCTCAAAGCGCAAATCTCGACCTGTCTATCAGCGAGGGGCTGGAAAAAAGGCTAATACAGGGAATTTCGTTTCATCATTCCAGCGGCGACAGACTGACTCCCTCAGGGTCGGTCAAGACGCTGGCCCAAAATCTGATGAACCGGGGCATCGACGTTCGGGTTTCCGTGTCGCCAGCCAGCGGAGACGTGGATACGCACGCTCCGTTTATCGTTACCGCTTCCCTGCCGGGCCGCGACATGCCGAGCCCTATAGTGGCGGAGATTTTAGAAGCCTGCGGGAGATATGCTAAATTCAGCGGCGCGGAAAAACAGGCAAATGAAGAAAAGAAATCCATCAGGTATGGACCGGAGCAGGCGGCGATAGCCTTGAATATGGCCTCTTTTTCCACACTCCGCATCGTAAACGCCGGGGACGAGGTGACTCTCACGGATGAACTGAATTTCATCCTCAATAACTTGCGTTTCACCGACCTCCCCGCAGAGGACGAGCTGATCGGCATTTATACCAACCTGCTCGAGCTCGTCGCGAGCGAACAGCTTACGGACCTGAATATCGAGACTTTTTATGGTCTGGACAAACGGAAGCCGCTAAATCTGGCCGACGCTGCGAAAAACATGCTCAGCAAGTTCATTTACAGTGGTGGGGAATCGGAAGCGCTGTTTGAGAAATTTGCCAGGAACGCGGGGGAAAACCTCTTTTCCTATTATTTTCAAAAGCTCGCAAATGATGAACAAAAATTGCAATATATAATTAAAGCGGAGAAGATCGCAAATATCAAAAGCGCGCGTCAGAAATTCATGGAGGCTTACTGGCGGATTTTTCAGAAGTACGGCATAGCGGACTCCGCGCGGCTGAGCGAGAGGACCGCAAACGACATAATGACGGCGCTCGACGTTGAAGATCCGGAACAGGCGCTTCGTCTGCTCGAACCGCTTTCTGAGGACTGCGGGCTCTACCCGCCTTACCTGTTCTATCGCGGCCTGAAGGCATACGAAGCGGCGGAAAAGCTGAAGAGAGCTCTTTCGCCCGGCGGCGGCGACGACGCTAAAATCACGGAGTACCATAGAATCGCCACTAGATACTACAAACTCTACGAGGAAGAGTATAAGGCGGGAAACACCCTGCTCCGCAACGATTATCTGTACGCGGAGTCCCTGAAGCATCGCTTGAGTTACGAACCCGGGCTGTCCGACCGGGACGTATATCCAATGCTCACGGAGATGAGAAAAAATCTGAATCCGAACGACTCCGACGGACTGATACTGGCGGCGGCGTTTTACTTCATGAAATTCAGCGACATCTCAAACGCGGCAGCTTGTCTGCAAACAAACATTGACAGGGGCCAGCAGGTTGCGGACTGCAAAGCTCTGCTGGAGCTGATTAAAAATACCGGCCTCTCGTTTATCAACGTTCCAGTGGTGATCACATCCGAGGACTTGTACGAGTTTTTAGCCGATCAAATACCCTCGGAGTTCAGCGGATCTGGTGACGAACATCACATTCGCTATCGTTACAAGGTACCATTAAGTAAAGCTCGTGCCGAGTTATTGGATGGGGAAATCAATTGTATTATCCCTGTTGAAGGCTGGTTTCAGCTATACAAAAGAGTATTCATCAAGATTATTCGTCATAGCGACGATGTTGCTCTGGATCTAACTGTTGGTGTTTCTCCGAGCATTGATTCCAGTTGGATTTTTTCACCTAATCTGCGCTTGAAAGGTCATGTATGGACAGATCCTCCTAGACTGGGGCCTTTGGGCACTATTAGAGGTCCAGCATGGGACGGATTCAGCATAAACATAAAAATCTTAGGCATTCGTGCTCAATTTCGTGGGTTACGCGTTTTCGCTGATGGCGCAATCAACGATATTAACAACAAAGCCCGATACGATTTGTCCCCTATAGTCGAAGAAGCGTGGAAAAAAGGCTTCGACTCGCTGAAACTCGGAGATTACCGTCTGCACGTAATCCCAAAGTCATTGTCGACAAAGCCGGAAATCGACAAAGACTTGATCCGATTGAACCTTACCTTGGGTGCACACCTGAATGTCGATTCACAGGAACCCCAAGAGTACGAAGTCTTACCTCCGCTGCCTAGCAACGACGTCGCTCTTGGCCGGGATACCGGCATAATTCTCAGGGCTCCTGTGAAAATCAAGTACGCCGATATAGAGACTAAACTGACTGAAATGCTGAAGGACAGCGTAAAGATAAAAGGCGTATCGTTCGATCACACATCCCTCTCCTCCAGGGAAGGTGCCAGGGGAGATCTGCTCGTAGGAAGTGTCGCGGGCAGATGGGAGGGTAAAATCCCAATCAAATTCAAACTCTGGCGGTGGACATTTACTTTATGGGAAAATAGCGCCACAATCCCATTTGAACTTGAAATGGCCGTTGCGCCGATGTACAGCGAGGGCGAACGAAGTCTCTATCTCTACGTGGATTCGGTGAACTCCGAGGTGTTATCAAAAGAAATGTCCGAGGGGGATATCAAGGAGATAGCGGAAAATTACCCCATGATTTTGGCGTTGCTGGAGAAGAGGGTGCTGGCTTTTAACGTTGGCGAAGTGGTACAGGAAGAGATATCCAATGCCAATGAATTGCTAGCCAAGCTGAACGAAGGCGCGGTTACAGTGACCGGCCGGCTCGCGGACGTTCGCTTCAGCGGATTGAAAATTGATCGCGAGGGCATAAACCTGAACATGCTGTTCTCAGGGAACCTCGCGGTGAAAATCGATCCGCTGCGGACTATGGCTCTGTGGGAGGTCGGCGACAAGGGAATAAACTATCAGGACAAATTGGGCAGGACACAGTTAATGAAGGCCATCCTCAGAAACGATCATTATTTGATAGACGCGTTTCTCGGCAAGTACCCTGAATTCGAGCTTCACGCGGATCTGTTGGAGAAGATAGTCAAACAGCCGGTCAGCATTGATATCCAGGACAACGATGGCCGGACGGCCCTGATGCTGGCAGCCTCTGAAAACCTGCCCGATGCTGCGAAAACGATCGCCGGCAGCTCCGACCTCACGTTGGCGGATAAGGATGGAATGACGCCGCTTATGCTTGCGGCTGCCGGGAACAAGCCTGATTTTGTAGAAATGTTTATCGCCGGTTCGGACCTTGCGCAGAAGGATAACAGCGGCAGGACAGCGTTGATAATGGCGTTGGAATCCGAGAATCGCCCCGTTCTGGAGGTTTTTCGCGCCCACAACGTAAAACTGGCGGAACCCTGGGCTGGAAGTCAGAAGTTAATCGACAGGGCCGCGGCCAATGACGATCAGGAAATGTTAAACCTGCTCGAGGATTTGGGGCTTTATTCGAGGGAACAGAACGATAGCTCAGAAGATAATTAATTGTTTATATGTATCGAAGGGAGGCGGATTTGTGTCAAGACCGCTGGTAGTTATTTTCAGTGTCGTCTGCGACGACGGGATAACGAGATAGAGCGTCCGATTATCGAAGACGTGAAGGCGGCCACGGAATTCGGGATAATGATGTGCAACGTGCCCGACTTCAATCTGGAGGAGGTCTCAGATCACGCTCTGGCGTTTGCCTTGGCTCTCGCGAGATATATGCCGCATTATAATTGGACTGGAGAGTTCAAAGTTCTCACATTAAGAAATTGGAAAGCCTTCTATCGATGTACTCGACTTTAGAGTTTGTGTTAAGTTTGATCTCGAAGCTTGAGTTTAGCGCGTGCCAACCGTATTCCAGAGATAATATCCATCGGTTTCGCGCCTGATTTCAATAAATATAAAAATGTCCCTAAATGCCCCCACGCTACCCGGACAGGATTGAAACGCCTGCCGTATTTTTTAAAATTACCGCGGATTAATTCAGCATTGAAAAAATGCGCGGCCATCCTCTCTATTCCAGTAATCCTGTCTCCCGCAGCGGCATGGTGAACGACGTATCCCCCGTTTGAGATAAGATGCGGTTGTCCGAACTCCAGCATGACCCTGTATGAAAAGTCGTAATCCTCGCCCAGCGCGTATCCGCCAAAGATCTCCAGCCTTTCGTCAAATCGGACTCTTTCAAAGACCATCTTTCTGAATGACATAGAACCGCCGGAGAGCCACTCGGCGGGGCCAGGCAGATCTTTAATCGGGAGAGAGAGCCCTCCATGCTTATTGATAACTCTATGTAACTGATTATTTTTCATTCCAAACAGCAGAGTAGCAAACCTCATGACGGAGGACTTTCCGGAAGCGGGCGTCTTGTTGAGCATTGGCACCCCTACGCCGTTGAGCCATGGGAAGCTGTCGAAACACACCGATATGGAATGAACGGCGTCTACAGATACCTCGCAGTCATCGTCGATGAAAAATAGAACGCTCCCCAAAGCGTGATCGGTTGAATCGTTGCGCTGGGAGGCCAAGCCCTTTCTTGCGGCTTTGAAGTAACGCAACTGTATGTTGCGCGCTTCAAATTTTCTTGAAAAAGATTCGCACACTATTTTAGAATCGCCGCCGTCGCTGGCATCCCACACTATTACCTCGAAGTCCCCGCGATTCTGCCTCGCGAGCGAGGGGAGTGAAATACTCCTCAGTGCCTCCGCGCGGTTCAAGGTGGCGATAATCACGGATATCATTACGAATCCCTTCCCATTGAGAGCGGCGCTTTCAATCGCTCGCGTATTTTGTGTCTCATCTGTAACATCAACCTCTGCCAGAGCTTCTGTCATCTCCAGTCCACTGCTGTCAACAAGCGTCCTTTGCATATTTTATGAGGAATAGTTCTAAAAGATCAAGGTTTTACAAGGCTTGCGCATTGACCGATGAAGAGATTCCTTGTGAGAACTTTGAACTCTCCAGTTTGAGGGCTTTGATCTCTTCGATTGAGAGCCCGGATATTTCAGAGATCAGTGTAATCTGCATATTTCGGGCCAGCATCGAGCGGGCCGCCGTCTGCTTGCCCCTTAGCTCGCCCCTTTGTTCGCCTCGGAGTTCGCCCCTTTGTTCGCCCCGGCGCTCGGCGGTAAACATGGCGTTTTCAAATTCCAGCCGTCCTTTTTCACGCAGTTCATAAAGACGGCGCTCTTCGTCGTTTTTGACGAACACGTCCTCGACTGTCAGCGCTCTGCCGATCATCGGTTCTTTTGTCGTTATCATCTCCATCGCCTTCCCTTCGAGGTTGTTAAGGTAAAGCCCCCAGCACTCAATTGGTGTCCAGCTGTCTTTCATCGGCTGCCGTCTCAGCTTGGGCAGCTCTAATATGTGGATCTCCAGCGCGTCCGAGAACAAAACTCCCTCCTCCACTTCGAGGACTCGGAAAACGCTGTGGAATTTTGTGC
>JAIRWR010000022.1 GCA_031268885.1 Synergistaceae bacterium | reverse complement strand
AGATCGGAATGTACATTAAAAACAGGTTTTTTTCAATCTCAACTTGCGCTGTCTCAATCTGCGCTATCTCGTTGTTTCTTTTAACGTTGTTCGCGGGTGGATCAGAGGCGGCTAACGCGAAGCATATCATAAAGTTCGGAAGCGTCGGTGCTGACAATCAGCCGGCAGGCATAGCAGTCAACGAGGCCGGCCAACTGTTGGAGGAGAAGTCGAACGGCGAGATAGACTTCCAGGTATATGGCAATTCAATGCTGGGCGGCGACAGGCAGATATGCGAGGGGATGCAGATCGGCACCGTCGAAGCCGGAGTGGTCGCGTCGTCGGTCTTAGCCGCGTTCGTGCCGGAGATAACGATACTCGACTTTCCTTATGTCTTCAAGACCGAGGCCGCCGCTCGTAAGGCGCTCGACGGAGAACTTGGCGACGAGCTGGAGAAGCTGCTTCTCCAAAAGGGCTTCCGTATCCTGGCGTGGGGGACGAACGGCTACAGGCACATCACGAACAATAAGGGGCCCGTTCGCTCTCCCGACGACCTCAAGGGCGTCAAGATAAGAACGATGGAAAACCCCCTCTATATCGATTACTTCAGGGCGATGGGCGCCAACCCGACTCCGATGAGCTTCAGCGAGCTCTTCACGGCACTCCAGCAGAGGACCGTCGATGCTCAGGAGACCCCGATAACGATCATATATCCGTCGAGGCTGTATGAAGTACAGAAGTACATCTCGTTTACGGGGCATGTGTACGCTGTAGCCCCATTTGTGATGAGCGAGCAGTTCTTCCAGAAGCTGCCTAAAGAGTATCAAGACCTGGTCCTGGAGGCCGGAAAGCTGTACGAGAACAGGGAGAGAACTGTCACGGAGGAGGCCGACGCGGGCTTCATAGAGGACATGAAGAAGCACGGAGTGGAGTTCAACGAGCTCACAATGGACGAGATAAACGTGTTCGCGGACCTGGCTAAACCGGTCTACGAACAGTACGTCGATATAGTTGGGAGGAACATACTGGACCTGGCCCTCAAGTCAAACGACTGACGCGCCGGTCAAGCCGCGTAAGACAACATGAGCATACTTGACAGACGCGCTGATGAAATATTCCTGAACGGCAGAGTATACACGGTCGATCGTGGATTCTCCGTCGTCGAGGCCATAGCCGTTAGAGATGGCAGGATACTGTGGACCGGAACCGGCGATCAGGTAAAAAAGTACCGGGGCGCGGAGAGCAGGGTCTTCGATCTCGAAGGGAGCGCTGTGATCCCCGGCCTCGTGGAGTCGCACGCGCACATCCTCTCTTACGGGGAGAAGGCGCTTAATATCGATTGTTTCATGAAAGAAAAGGATGATATTCTAAATCGTGTCAGGGCAGCTTACGAGAAGCTCCGCCCCGGCGAGTGGATAATCGGCAGAGGGTGGAACGAGCTCCGCTGGAAGAATAAAACGCTTCCATCCAAGGATGACCTCGACCGCGTGGCGCCGGACGCTCCGGTATGCATGACGAGAGTCTGCGGGCACGTCTCGTGGGTCAACTCGAAGGCACTGGATGCCGCCGGTATTGATTCTCTTGTCTCAGACCCCGTTGGAGGGGAGTTCCACCGGACGGCATCCGGCGAACTGACAGGCATACTTGCGGATACCGCGGCCTTCCAAGTACAGGGGGCAATACCGCCCATAACTAAGGAGAGGCGGGAGGAAGCCTATCTAGCTGCCCAGAGCGATATACTCTCGCTTGGGCTCACATCCGTTCACGATCTCGCGGCGAATGAGGCGTTCGACATGGACGCCGCGGAGTTCATCGGAGACTTGTACCGGCAAGGCAAGATGAAGATATCGATAAGCGCGTATGTGAGCGCCGAGAGCGCCGAGCCGGCATATAAGAGGGGTCCCTTCCGCGGGGAGTTCGGCGGAAGGTTCAGCATGAGGGGGGTCAAGGTATTCTGCGACGGCTCCCTTGGAGCCAGAAGCGCGTGGCTGCTGGAGGATTACAGCGACCGCCCCGGACACAGGGGAAACGGGCGCTACTCCGACGACGAACTGTACAGGATAATGATCGAGGCGCGGAGAAACGGATTCCAGATAGCGGCTCACGCGATAGGAGACGCCGCTAACAGACAGATCATCGGCGTTTACGAGAGAATTATCAGGGAGATTCCGGAGCCCAAGGATCACAGATGCCGCATAGAACACGCGCAGATAGTCGAAAGAGGCGACATGAAACGGATGCTCGACCTGGGCGTCATCCCGTCGATGCAATTCGTCCACTGTACGTCCGACAAGGAGATGACGGAGGACAGAATAGGAGCGGAGCGCCTTGAGAGGGCCTTCGCGTGGAGGACGCTCATAGACGGGGGGGCTGTTATCCCTGGCGGTTCTGACGCTCCTGTCGAGCTTATAAATCCCTTTCATGGCATGTACGCCGCCGTCACGAGGATGGACCGGGGTGGAAAGCCGGAGGGAGGCTGGCGTCCGGAGGAACGGATCTCCCGCGAGGAAGCGCTCAGGGCATTCACGATATGGGGAGCTTACGCCGCGTTCGAGGAGAATACGAGAGGTTCTATCGAGCCCGGCAAGTCCGCCGACTTCGCCGTTATCGACAGGGACATCGTCGAGTGCCGGGATTCGGACATCAAGGAGACTTCCGTGAGGGCGACCGTGCTCGGCGGGGATATCGCGTACGGCGGACTTAGGGAAAGATCTTGAGGACATGTCATTTACCCTTCAAACATCCGACAATAAACCAGCCTTTCCGACAAGAGGCGCATTGGAGGGAGTATGGTGAAAAAGATAATTTTTAACCTGGACGAATACCTGATGATCTTGATGCTGGCCGTCTCTACGGCGCTGATATTCGCTCAGGTCGTGATGAGGTATATCTTTGGGTATTCGCTCTCATGGAGCGAGGAGCTGGCGAGGTACATGTTCGTCTGGCAGACGTGGGTATCGACGGGCTACGCGGTCAAGAAGCGACGGCATATCCGCATAACATCCTTCGTCGATATGGCCAGAGGGGCGAACAGGGCGCTGGCGGAGCTTGTAGTACTCGCCGTCTGGTTTGCCTTCTCGGTCTTTTTGGGATACAAATCCGCCGAACTCTGCGAGATGCTCTACGCTCAAGGGCAGACATCCACCGCGATGGGCCTGCCGATGTGGATCGCGTACCTCTCCGTTCCGATAGGAGCCATAATAATGGCTTACCAGATCGTCAGGGAGTTCTTCCGTTTTCTTGGCGATTTCAGGCTCAACAGAGGATAGGGGGAGCGGCGTATGGATATTGCCCTGTTGTTCCTGCTTATGGGAGTCCTCATGCTTCTAAGCGTGCCGATAGGCATAGCGCTGGGGATCGCGACGGCGGTCTGCATGTGGCTCTTCAGCCCGATGCCGCTTGTTATGATAGCTCAATACTGCTTCACCTCCCTGGACTCCTTTCCCATACTCGCGATTCCGTATTTTACGCTGGCGGGCAACCTCATGGGGGGCAGCGGCATATCGAAGAGGCTCGTCTACTTCGCCGAGAGCCTGGTCGGCTTCATAGCTGGCGGTCTCGCGATGGCGACTGTCACGGCGTGCATGTTCTTCGCGGCGATATCGGGCTCGGGTCCGGCGACGGTGTCGGCCATAGGCTCCTTCATGATCCCGCAGATGAAGGAGAAAAAGTACGGAGGGCCGTTCGCCGCGGCTCTGACCGCGTGCGCGGGTTCTATCGGCGTAATAATTCCCCCCTCCATCCCCTTCGTCCTCTACGGGGTCATATCGGGGGCTTCCATAAGCGAGATGTTCCTCGCCGGGATTATCCCGGGCATTATGATGGGAATCGCGCTGATGATAACGAGCTACTTCATAGCCAAGAAGAGGAATTATCCTGTCGCCGCGGCGAATTTCTCGATAGCTCAAGTTTTTAAGGCATTTCGCTATTCCTTCTGGGCGCTTCTGGTCCCGGTCATAATTATGGGCGGCATATACGGAGGAGTCTTTACGCCGACGGAGGCTGCGGTAGCGGGCGTGGCCTATGCCCTCTTCGTTGGGTTTTTTATCCATAAGGAACTCTCCTTCGCGAAGGTGATGGACGCTCTGAGAGAGACAGTCATAGTTTCGAGCGCCGGGTCGTTCATCCTTGGGCTCTCCATGTCGTTCGCCATGTATCTGACGTTGGAAGGCATTCCGATGCGCATAGGGCAGTGGATAGTCTCATTCTCGTCATCCAAGGCCGTTGTCCTGTTTATGATCCTGGTATTCCTGCTCATAGTGGGCTGTTTCATCGATAACCTTTCGTCGATGATTATTCTGACTCCGATATTCCTGCCGGTGATGAAACAGCTCGGAGTCGATACGATACACTTCGGGCTCTTCCTGACGGTGGCTCTCGCCATAGGTTTCGTGACGCCTCCCTTCGGGGCGAACCTGTTCGTAGCGTCAACCGTGTCAAATGAAAAGGTGGACGTCATCGCGAAAAACGCCGCCTTTTTAGTCGTCTCTATGATAGTGGTTCTATTTTTGGTCACGTACATACCGTGGTTCAGCATGGTTCTTGTAAATATAGCGAGGAACTCGTGATATCGTCACAAGGAGGACATGACGGCGTTGAATAAGATAAAGCTCCCGGCCAGGCGATTTGAAGATATACCGACGAGCGGAGGGATAAGGGATATAGTCGATATGGCGGACAGATTGGAGGCGGCCGGCAGAACGATATATCACCTTGAGATCGGCCGCCCCGACTTCGATTCTCCAAAAATCGCGAAGGATGCCGCTAAAAAGGCAATAGACGACGGTTTTGTGCACTACGCCGATATGAGGGGCGTACTGGAGCTGAGAGAGGCGCTCTCTCGGAAGCTGAAGCGCGAGAACGGAATGGATGTATCTCCGGAGAACGTCACCGTCACTGTAGGCGCGCAGGCCGCGCTCACCGCCGCGATGATGACGGTCTTAAACGATGGCGACGAGGTCATAGTTCCCGTCCCATGCTTCGGCGCGTACCCGTCGGCGTGCGCTATGCTGGGCGCGAGGATGGTCCCGCTGAAGTGCCGGTTGGAGGATGGGTTTGCCGTCAGGGCGCGCGATGTGAAACCTCTCGTGACCGACAGGACGCGGATGATAGTGATAAACTCTCCGAACAATCCCACTGGCGCCGTCATACCTCGCTCCGAAATGGAAGGTTTAGCCGATATCGCGGTAAGACACGACCTGCTCGTGCTCTCTGACGAATGCTACGAGCACTTTCTGTATGGTAGCGAGCACGTCAGCATAGCGTCGCTGCCGGGTATGAGCGACAGGACCGTCACGGTCGGCTCCGCATCCAAAACATACTCGATGACAGGGTGGAGGCTCGGCTTTATGGTAACGCCGCCCTGGATGACATCATACGCTAACAGGACGCATCTCCTGATGACGACATGCGCCGCGACGTTTCCTCAGTACGGATACGCGGCGGCGCTGGACGGGGCCGGGGACGACGTCAGAGTTATGATCGAGGAGTACAGGGAGAGGCGCGATCTGGCGGCGGGATATCTTAGACAGATGAAGCCGCTCGGCTTCGCCAATCCCGAGGGAGCGTTCTACATCCTTATCTCAGTGGAGAAGACGGGAATGAACGCGACAGAGTTTTGCGGGTACATACTGGAGGAGGCGGGGGTGGCCTTAGTTCCGGGGGAGGCGTTCTGTTATCCGGGCTCTGTCAGGATGGCGTACTGCAAACCCAAGGAGTACCTCGCCGAAGCCATGAACAGAATGAAGTCAGCGGTCGGGAAGCTGGCTTGAGATATAGCCTGCCGGCATGTGGTATCTAACTGTCTTCGTCTTCTCCTCTGTCGCGCCGTTCTGTCTGAGGTTTCTGCGGGACAAGATTTCAATGCGAGAGTCTCATCAGGCTCTCGCGCTGTCTCTGGCATGGCTCGCCATCCAGCTCTCAAATCCCGCGAGACCGTCCAACAACACGGTGCTGGCGGGCTGGCTGTTCATATACGGTTTCGGTTCTCTCGTGCTGCTGTACGGCCGTATGGATAAGGACGACGAGAGTAACGGCGGGGCGTAAGTAAGTCGGAAAATCCCCACGCGCGCGGTCTGTGCCGATCTGTCTAACGCGGGAGGCACGATTCCGGTTCTCTGTTTTTGTGGTATTATCCGCCTGGAGGCGGTGATACTTGAAGATTGGCGCTGTCGTTAAGTTTTTGGGTTTTCTGATCCTTGTTATAACGTGCTGGATGGCGGTTCCGACGATATACGCTATAGCGGTTAAAGGGGAGGATACGCCAGGCTTTGTGAAGTCGCTCGCCGTCTCTGCCGCCTCTTCGCTCCTGCTTATCCTGGCATCGCGAAAGGCGAGGATGGACAGGATGGGGATGCGGGAGGCGATGGCGGCCGTGGCGCTCTCCTGGGTCGCGGCCAGCGCCGTTGGAGGGCTGCCGTACCTGTTTCACGGTTCCGCGCGTACCTATACCGACTCGTTCTTCGAGGCTATGTCAGGGTTTACCACAACCGGATCGACTATCATAGAGAACATCGACGCCACCCCTAAGGGCTTGCTCCTCTGGAGGGGCCTGACGCACTGGCTTGGAGGCATGGGGATAATAGTCCTCACGCTCACCGTAATGCCTCTGATAGGAGTTGGCGGATTCCAGATGTACAAGGCGGAGGCGCCCGGCATGGAACACGAAAAGCTGACGCCCCGAGTACGGGACACCGCCGTGACGCTGTGGCTGATTTACATCTCGCTCACGCTTATCCTGACCTTCCTGCTCCTCGCTGGCGGGATGGACTTCTTCGACGCGCTGACTCATTCAATGGGCACGATCTCAACGGGTGGCTTCTCACCGCGGGGGGCGAGCGTCGCGTGGTTTGGCGACGCGTATTTCGATTGGGTGATCGTGCTCTTCATGTTCATCTCAGGGACTAATTTCTCACTGCACTATCACGCCATAAAGAACCGCTCGCTGTCGCGTTTCCTCAAAGACCCGGAGTTCACGTTCTACGCATTCGTGGTGTCGGCGCTCTGTCTGATTGTCTCCGCCTGGCTCTATGTGAGCGATACATACGCTTCTTTCGCCGAATCGCTTCGCTTTGGCTCCTTTCAGGTTGTAAGCCTCGTTACGACAACAGGATTCGTCTCCGCCAACTACGAGCTCTGGCCGTCCTTCGCGAAGTCCGTGCTCTTCATCTGCCTCTTCATGGGGGGCTGTACCGGGTCCACATCTGGCGCGATCAAGCAGGCAAGGCTGCTCGTCATGTTTCGGCATGTCGCCAGGCAGGTCCGAAGAGTGTCGAACCCGAGGGCCATCCTTCCGGTTCGCATGGGAGGAGAGTCGCTCCGCGCGGAAGTCGTCTCCTCATGCCTCGCGTTTTTGGGGCTGTATCTGCTGGTCTTCCTGGTTGGCGTCACGCTTATATCCTTTTCAGAGCCCGATCTATTCACCTCAATGTCGGCCGCCGCGGCGACGATCGGCAACGTAGGGCCGGGCTTCGGCAGTGTTGGGCCGGCGATGAGCTTTACATCACAGGCTCAGTGGACCAAATGGGTGTACTCATCCCTGATGCTGTGCGGCAGGCTCGAGTTGTATACGCTGCTCGTTCTTTTCACGAGAGCTTTCTGGAGGGGCGGAGTCGCCCTGTAGGGAGGGGTTGCCTTGCATATTGTAATCGTCGGCGCCGGTGAAGTCGGATTCAGCGTGGCCCGCAACCTGTCGCAGGACGGGCACGATCTGGTTCTGGTGGAGGAGAACCCGGACAGGGCCGCGAAGGCCGAGAACGAGCTGGATGTAATGGTCGTCCGGGGGAACGGAGCGCGCCCGAATGTGCTGGAGAAGGCGGGCATAACGGAGGAGACGTCGGTAGAGATGCTGATAGCGTGCTCCAGCAAGGACGAAGTCAACATACTAGCCTGCTGGATAGCGAAGAGGAGGGGCGTAAAGCGTGTAATATCCCGCGCCGTCGGCATGGAATTCACCGACACGGACTCCTGGAGCAGGGAACTCGGCATCGACACGATGGTCTCCCCAGAGAGGAGCGTTGCCCGCGAGGTCGAGGACCTGCTGGAGACGCAGGGGGCGATACACTCCATCGAGATAGACTCCAACGCCGGGCTTTACGCCTTTAGGGTGGATGAGGAGAGCGACGCCAACGGCATGACCCTGCTTGATCTGAGGAAGCAAAACCCGCGCCTCGTTACCATCATAGTCTACGTCAAGCGTGACGATACCGGTTTCATACCAAAGGCGAACGACGCGCTGGAGGCCGGGGATATATGCTATTCGTTCTGCTACCTGGACCAGATTCACGAGATCTCAGAGCTGTATCAGCCGCACAAGGCAAAGAAACTGAGGAGCGTCGTCATAGTCGGCGCCGGCAAGGTGGGCTTTCAGACCGCCGAGCTGCTCTTGAAGCGCATTCGCGGCATCGATATCAAAATTATCGACCGCGATAGGGAGAAGTGCCGGAGGGTGGCTGCGGAGATGCCTAAGGTCACGGTGCTGTGGGGCGACGGAGCGGATGAAGATCTGATGAAGCGGGAAGGCGTGCCATCCGCCGGAGGCTTCGTCTCGGCGACGGAGAGCGACGAACTCAACCTGATACTGGCGTTGCAGGCGAAGTCGCTCGGGGCGTGTAAGAGCATAGCGGTCATCCGCAGGACAAATTATATGAAACTTCTGGACGTCATACCGATAGACGCGATAGTAAACAGGAACGAGGCGCTGTCGTCGGTGATCATCAGCGCCGTCCGATATCCTGGGAGCGCCGGCACGTTCGCCCTGATGGACCAGATCGGAGCGGAGACGGTACAGGTTACGATCCCCGCCGACAGTCCCGCCGCTGGCGTCGAGCTGAAAGACCTATCCATGCCGACAGGAGCGTTGATCGGTCTCGTAAGGCGGGAGGATCGCAGGCGGAGCGACATATTCATCCCCACGGGCAATTCCAGCCTCAAACCGGGCGACAAGGCCATCCTCTTTGTCACCCAGGACATGACGGAAAAGGCTCTCGCGATTCTCGGGGTGAATACCGCTTGAGGATGATATTTCGTCTTCTCTCGGCGGTCACGGCCGCCACGACTCTGGCGATGTCCCTGCCCATTCTGGCGGCCGCGTGGAGTGGGGACGGCGGGTTCAGGGCCCTTGTCATGGCGTTTTTAGCCGGAGCGTGCGTGAGCGCGCTCCTCGTCTGGGCCGGCCGGGGAGCGTCAATCTCCGGCATGAGCGCGAGGGACGCGCTTCTGTCGGTGATCGTCTCCTGGCTTGCCGCCTCCGCGCTGACCGCGCTCCCTTATATATTCTCCGGAGCCGCGCCGACCCCGCTCGACGCCTTTTTCGAAGGCGTGTCTGGTTTTACCACCACAGGAGTGAGCGTCATTCGGGATCTCGAGTCGGCGCCCAGGAGCATAAGGCTCTGGAGAAGCTTCTCCGAATGGATAGGCGGGCTTGGGATAATAGTGCTGATACTGGCGGTGCTGCCTTCCGCCGGCGCGTCGGGCGCGGGCATGTGGCTCTACAAGGCCGAGCTGTCGTCGCCCGTTCATGAACGCCTGACTCCGAGGATTCAGCAGACGGCCGTCTTTCTATGGAAGACCTACATAGCCCTCACAGCCGCTCAGATCTTCTTTCTCCTGTGGGGGGGGCTGGACCTGTACGACTCCGCGACACTGGCCTTCAGCACAGTCTCCACCGGCGGTTTCTCTCCATACAGCGACAACGTCGGCCACTTCGAGGGCAATTATGTCAAATGGGTAACAGCGGTCTTTCTCTTCCTCTCGGGCATAAACCTCACGCTCTACCACACTCTGATAGTTGGGAGAAACCCATCCCGGGTGTGGGGAAACCCGGAGACGCGCTTCTACGTCGTCATATTTCTCGCGTTCGGCTCGCTGATATCCGCCATCCTGTACTCCCACGGCGTCTTTCGGTCCCTCAGGACATCGATCTTGGAGGGTTTTTTTTACACGATAAGTATGCTCTCGACCGGCGGTTTTTTTATCAGCGACTACGAAACGTGGCCGGCGGTCACAAGATTTCTCATGATGATCATGGCGTTCTGCGGCGGGTGCGCGATATCGACGACCGGCGGTCTGACGTGCGTCAGGGTAGTAGTGATAATAAAGCATGTATGGGATGAATTCACCCGCCTGCTGCACCAGGGCGCGATCATTCCAACGAGGCTGGGGGACTCCGCAGTAGACGCCGAGGTTGTGTCGTCCTGCTTTGCGTACCTGTCCGCGTACATGATCGCGTTCTTTACCGGCTTCGCGCTCCTGACGCTGTTTGGGGAAGATCCGACGGCGGCATTGTCAGGCGCCGCCGCCGCGCTCGGCAATATCGGCCCCGGGTTCGGGATAGGCCCGTCCGCCGGGCTAACTCTGGGGAAGACCAGCGTCAAACTCGTGAGCATGGCCCTGATGCTCTGCGGCAGGCTGGAGATCTTCACGCTCATCGTCATATTTACCCCAAGATTCTGGCGGCGCTGACAGAACATGTTCCACACACGGCAATGCGGGAGGGCGTTATCATGGACGGATGACAGTTTCAATCATTTTTGCTTCCGAGGCTATTTTTTCTATAGCTTCCGCGTCCCAAGAACCCTCAGCGTCACTTATTATCATATCCGGCCTATGCCTGGGGCCAAGATACCAGTTTTCGATTCTGATACTGGCGTTCATATTCCGTACAAAAGCCAGGATGAGGTCGCTGCCGTCACGCAGGGGAATCAGTTCATTCCCCGCGCCGTGTCCCAATTCGTAGTATCCGGTGAGCACTATGTTTCTATCATCACTGTTTTTCCTGTCGATCCGGATAACTTTCGCAGCCGTTAAGTTGCTGCAATCATAGATATCGTTCCCGCCGTTTCCGGCCATGACATACGTGTTTTTGTCTCTATGAAAATTTGGGGTCAATCCGATAATGAACACATCGTTGCTCGCGGTTCCCTCGTACGTATAGACGTTTTCTCCGCCATCCCGCCAATATTCGCGCTTGTCAGCCTCGATTTTGTTATCGTACGGCATATCGTCGAGCCCTCGATAAATTCTCTGTCTCGGCTTATCGGCGTCGGGATTTTCATAGACGACTACGCCGCCTTTTGCGCCAGCCATTTCACCCCACAAGGATTTTTCAAAACCTTCTTTGTCGGCGCGTCCTTCGCCGAAAGAATGAGGGCCAAAGTTTTCGTCGTTTTTTGGGGTGACAAGCCAGCCGCTTGGAGATAAAATCATGAAATAAACATAGTCATATTCGATCACCGTCCTGACTTTATCCCCTCCTATGCCAAAACCGTCCGAAGCCCCTTTGAGCCATGTTTCGATACGGCTCACGGCTTCCTCGGCCGGGACTGTTTTGTCTGCCGCATACGAACTTTCGGCAAAGACTGACGCGAAAATTATCAGAGCAAAAACCGCAACGATTTTCTTCACAAAATCTATCCCCCGTCTTGTTATGGTGTCGAGATCGTCTTGCCGTAACTTAACTTGAGAGTTCAAAGTTTGTAAATATCATGCCGCATTCGGTAGGTCGGGATCGCCTCTTGAATCCATCCTGGAACGAATTATTTGCAGTA
>JAIRWR010000085.1 GCA_031268885.1 Synergistaceae bacterium | reverse complement strand
AAGGCGACGTCGTTCCGCCGGTCTAAAAACAGCGCGTCGTCCAGCGTGGCGATTTCGATCTCAGTATCCAAGGGGTAGTTCTTTCCCGCTATGGCGTTATAAATTTCGATCAGCCTTTTCTTGTCCTCGCACAGCTTGGTGAAAACGCTGTCCTTGTACTTTCTATTTGCTCTGTTCTCCATCATTACACCTCCAAAGCGCTTTGGACATCGCAAAATAATCAACTCAACAGCAGTTATCCTGTCTGCGGTGGTTTGAGAAGTTGTCAAAAAACGTTATTCACCGGATAAGCATTTAAAAAGAGGTTGATTTTATATCATAATATTCCAAATCAGTTTACAGTATTGTGTCCGTTCTCTGCCGAACAGCTCTATTGCGCTGAAGAGACGGCTAAAACAACTCCATAATGGACTGTTGACTCATGTTAGCCTGACCTCTGAGTGACGTGTCAGCGTTTGAGATTATTTCGCGCTTCGCGAAATCGAGGAGGTTTTTGAGAATATTCGCGTCGTTTATGAGGGAATCCGCGGCGTTGAGATTTTCCGGCCCGACGGCGTTATCGACTTCGACGATCTTATGCGAGGAGACCTCCACGTTGTCGGCCGCGCCGAATTCGCGAGAACTTACAACCGATCTCTCGGCGTGCTTCGCGCCGTTTGATTTCGATATACCATCAAGCGAAACAATGAACGGAATCACTCTCATGACGCAAAACCTCCCTGTCTGAAAATCCTTCCATCTGTCAACCTCTCTGTTTTAAGGAAACTTATATATCACCGCACTAATAATAATACGCCTTGTATCATACGTCAATACGCGCGATCATCCTCTGCGCGGTCATCCTCAAACCGCGGGTTAACAAGTTAAAAACCTCTGTAGGTGTTCTCTATCTCTGTGTCTGCTAGATCCGGCCTTTTTACCCAAGAGGGCGCGTATTTGCTGTACAATATTTTACCGTGATACAGAAAAAGAGCACAGGCAAGGAGGTCCGCCGCGCCTCCGGGACTTGCCCTGTGACTTATTAGAAACTGGTTGAGCTCCAGCAGGGGCATATAGCGTCCCGGCCTCAGGGGATCGAAATTTTCCCTTGCGATTATGATTCTGTCCCTATACGCCTCCCTCCAAAATTCTATGCCCGCCCTGTGGATTATATTGGTATCTTCCGCGTCGCGCATCAGCAATAACAGTGCCGCCAGCGAGGCGTTCTTCAGCGAGGCGCCGAGCGATATCGCGTTTTCCATCTCGGCCAGCGCCGAAAGCACGGATGGAAAGCCCGATAATGCCTCGCTCCTTATGCCGCCAATCCCGTGTTCGAGAAAAATTTTTTCCCCGTGTGTCAGCGATTTTCCTTCAGACGCCATGCCCCTTATCTTCCTCAAGTCATCTTGAACGAGCGGGGCCGCTATGCCGCCCGCCTCGGCACAGATCGCGCCCGGAGATGAATTCCCACTCGCGACGCAAGCGCCTGCCGCCGCGAGGATGAGCGAGAGGGAGAAGATGAGCCCTTTATGCGTGTTGACTCCGCCTGTTGCCGCAAACATCTTCCTCTCCATTTCGATTCCCAGCATCCGCAGCTTTAGACGCGGATTGCCCGACGGTTCGAGACAACCGCTGACGATACCTTCAAACGCCGGTTCGCGCCAGGTCGAAGCAAGGGCGGAAGCGCTCTTGATGAAGGTCAGCCATGACATGTCGTTATGGCTGCCGCTGTCGGTCGGGTCTACGAGACCAGGTTTAGGCGAGAGAATCAGCTCCTCGAACGAAGCGAGGGCAGCCATGGCGCCAAGGGAGACAGCCAGATCACAGGCGGTCCGATGATCCGGCCTCGCGTTCAACATGTATTCTCCCCCTATCCAGCTCAAATTTTTATGACCGCGAATATAGTTTAACATCGGACATCGAGACATCCAACAGAGAGGACGCCGCGTAACATAAACCGCGGCTTGTTCGAGACCCAAGCCGCGGTTCGTGTTACAGTCTGTTGATGTTGCGTTGTTGGAAGGAGTTTTGTGTGCGTGCGTCCTTAAACGAGCCGCGCCGAAGATCTGTGGGTTTGAAATTTTTCGGCGCGGTCATCGCGCGTTGGACTGTCTGTCCCGGCCGGAACGCGCGTCTGCCGCTGTAGCCGGCCGATATATGGTTTCAAGCGCTCCAATAATCGGATGAACTTTCGCTCTGGAATATCTCACCCGCCGGCGCGCGTATATCCGTTCATCTTTGTGGAGCTTTGCGCCTCAATGATGGTATAGTACATTTGGAAGGCGAAAACGCCATTGTGTTTGGCGGCAACCTGGGCATTGTACAAATGTACAGAATTTCGCGAATATGAGGAGGCGCGATCATGAAAAAAGAAGTTAGAAATGTCCTTATCATAGTAGATCCCCAGAACGACTTCTGCGATCCCAGCGGCGCGCTGTATGTTGAAGGGGCGGCCGCTGATATCGAAAGGCTCGCCAGGCACATCGGAAGGCGGAGGGGCGACTATTCGGACATAATCGTATCACTGGATTCTCATGACGCGGTCGCCGTATTTCATCCAGGCTTCTGGCTCGACGAAGGATCCAATCACCCCGCGCCGTTCACATCGATTGCGCCGGAAGACTACAGACGCGGCAAATGGCACGCTGCCGCGGGGGATAACGAAACCGCGGCGAAACGGCTCTTCGACACGCTGGGGGAGAAGGGCGCCGAATCGCTCACAATATGGCCGGAACACTGTCTCGTATCGACGTGGGGACACCAGATCGCCGATCCACTGCGCGACGCGTTGGATCTCTGGCGCAAAGCCACGGGGAGACCAGTTCGATACGTATTCAAGGGGGAAAACCCGTACACGGATCAATTCTCGATATTCGAGGGCGTCGATAACTCGTGGAGCGATACCATGTTCAACGAGAACCTGGCGAGGAAGCTCGCCGAGTCCGACACAGTCACATTTTCAGGCGAAGCTCTCAGTCACTGCGTCGAAGCCTCTGTCTCGTCATATGTGAAAAGACTTGGAGAGATCGGTGGGAGAGAACAGGTCATAAGGCTTCTTGTCGATTGCACTTCGCCCGTGGCCGGCTTCGACGGTGAATCCTCACTGGACAGGCTTGTAGTCCTGGGCGTTGAGTTCATACGCTCAGATTCATAACGGCCCTCGCGATTTCTGTATGAACGACATAATCGCCGCCGTCGCCACCGCTTGGGGCGAGTCGGCCATATCTATCGTGAGGCTGTCCGGAGTCGGATCGGTGGCTCTCGTTGATAAATTTTTCACCAGTGCTGCCGGAACGGGACGTCTACTCGAAGAACCGGCGCGAAGGATGACACTCGGTCGGATCGTTTTCGATGGAGAGACAATAGACGAGGTATTGGCCGTGCGCTTTGAGGAGCGGGCAAGTTATACCGGCGAGGAATCCGCTGAGATACACTGCCATGGCGGCATGCTCGCCGCTCGGCGAGCGCTCGAAATCGCGCTCGCCGCCGGCGCCAGGATGGCCCTCCCAGGCGAGTTCACCAAGAGGGCTTTCCTGTCCGGACGGATCGACCTGACCCAAGCCGAGGCAGTATGCGGGATTATCAGAGCGGCTAGCGACGCCGCTCTGTTGTCCGCATGCAGGTCCTTGAACGGCGGCTTGTCGGAACGCGCCAGAGGACTCATGGATGCCCTAACATCCCTCCGCGCTCAGATAGAGGCAAAACTCGACTATCCTGACGAGGTGGACGAGCGTGACGCGTCCGAAATTTCAGGCGAGATGGCGAGTGTCCGCAGCAGCGCGGCGGACCTTCTGAGGCGTTGCCGGGCCGGGTTGGTCTTAAACAGCGGCGTAAATGTCGCAATCCTTGGCAGGCCCAACGTTGGCAAATCGTCGCTGCTGAACTCGCTCCTCGGGGAGAATCGCGCGATTGTGACCGACGTACCCGGGACAACCAGGGACACCGTCGATGCCTCAATAGAACATGGGGGGCTTCGGGTACGCTTTGTGGACACGGCCGGAATCAGGAAGACGAGCGACGCGCTGGAGGCAGCGGGGATCGAGAGGGCAATCGGCGCCATGAGGGAGGCGGATATCCGCGTCCTGGTTGTTGATTCATCCGCGGGGATTTCGAACGATGACAGAGACATCGCGTTGTCACTCGGCGACGGGCGTTCGATGCTCGCGATCAACAAATCGGATCTTCCATCACGGCTATCGGTCGGGGATATCGAGGAGCTCGGCCCCTTTGCCGAGACGGTCGAAATTTCAGCGCTGACGGGAGCTGGCCTGGACAGATTAAAGGATTCGATATTGGAACTCTCGCTCGGCGACTCCATTCCTGCCGAGGGTTATGCCGCGACATCGAGGATGATTGAGGCACTCTCAGGCGTTGTCTCCTGCCTCGACGACGCGTTTTCAGCCCTCCGGGAGTCCGCCGGAATCGACGTGACGTGCGCCCTGCTCGCGGACGCCGCGGCCCTTGTCGCAGCGATCCTTGGGATTGACGCGACGGAGGACCTGCTGGAGACGATCTTCAGCGACTTCTGCGTCGGCAAATGACAGACCGCCAACCTCGCGCCTATGACAGTCTATACTCGCGAACGTTAAGATCTGCAGCTGCGCAACGAACGTAACACAATCAGGCGCGCGCCACGCCACTGAAAGCTATAACAATAAATAACGCAAGCGCCCGTTATTTCCTCTAACCGTTATTCGGAAAAAGACAACAGAGATAGATAATTATGTGGTACTATAAGATTCGCGAAGGTATATCGCGTCGAATGTTTTGTATAAAAAACGATTGTATGCCTGACGGGAAGCGAGGCTGTATATATGTTTAAATTCTTATCCGGTCTCTTCAGCAGAGATATCGGGATAGACTTGGGTAGCGCCAACACGGTGGTATATG
This sequence comes from Synergistaceae bacterium, assembly GCA_031268885.1. Classification (GTDB taxonomy): domain Bacteria; phylum Synergistota; class Synergistia; order Synergistales; family Synergistaceae; genus JAIRWR01. The sequence continues at coordinate 34,955 of JAIRWR010000085.1, read as the reverse complement.
TAAAAGGGCGGGGGGTGACAATCGACGAACCCTCGGTTCTCGCCATCCGCAAGATGGGAAACAAGGGCCGCAAGGAGGTCATCGCCTACGGCCACTTCGCGAAGAAGATGATCGGCAAGACGCCGGTGGGCATCGAGACTATACGTCCGCTGCAGCACGGCGTTATAGCCGACTTCGACATGACGGAGCAGATGGTCGCTTATTACATGACGGAGGCCAATCAGGGGCGTCGAATGATGGCGCATCCCAGAGTGGCGATATGCGTGCCGGCGTGCGTCACGGAGGTCGAAAAAAGGGCCGTCGTGGACGCGACGCTCGGCGCCGGAGCCAGGGAAGCCTTTGTTGTCGAGGAACCTCTGGCGGCGGCCCTGGGCACTGGGCTGCCCATCAACGAACCTCGCGGCAATATGGTTGTTGATATCGGCGGCGGCACCAGCGAGGTCGCGGTCCTCTCCCTGGGCGGCGTGGTGATAAGCAACTCCCTCCGCACGGCGGGAGAAGATCTCGACAACGCCATAATATCGATGATGAGGCAGAATTACACTCTCTCGATCGGCGACAGCACGGCGGAATCGGTCAAGTTCGAGATCGGGTCCGTGATCCCGCTTGAAGAAGAACTCGAAATGGAGGTAAAAGGGCGCGACCTCATGGATGGACTCCCCAAGGTCGTCAAAGTAACTTCGAATGAGGTTCGAGAGGCCATCGAACCCTTCATCTGCCGCATTGAGGATATGCTCCGCTACGCGGTGGAGCAGACCCCCCCCGAGCTGGTCAAGGACATAGTGGACCAGGGATTGGTGCTGACCGGGGGCAGCGCGCTTCTGAGAGGACTGAACGTTCGTTTCTCCGATGCCATGAATGTGCCCGTCCACATGGCGGAGCAGCCGCTTCTCTCTGTGGCTATAGGCCTTGGGAAGCTGCTCGAGACCGTGGATCGCGGAGACAAGATATCTATTACCGTCGATCACTCGACAGTGTAGCGTGACAACAGCAAGGGAGGCGCTTCGCCCGAACTGTGAGCAAACTCAATTCTATTCTGGTAAATTCGCTTGTGGCTATGTTTTTTGGGCTCATGACGCTGTGGATGTCATACGCTCTTCCGTTGACCATCAGATTCGCGGCGGACAAGGTGGGCGTTATGCTGTCATACCCCGAGACGCCGGTCCAGGAGATTCGAGCCCTGGTGCAGACCGCCGGGAACTGGATGATGGAACGAAAGGGCCTCCAGGACCGAAACAGAGAACTCGAGATAGAGAACTTGGCGCTCCGCGCCGCTCTGCATGATGCCGCCCTGCCTCCTCCCGTATCCACCTCCGAGATGATCGGAGCCAGGGTAACGTTGAGATACCCGGACGCGTGGTGGAAGGAAGTTCGTATTAACATGGGCTCCTCCCAAGGAGTAAAGATCGGGGCGCCGGTGCTTTCAGAAGGATACATGATAGGTAAGATCATCATGGCCGGCGAGAACTATTCGTGGGTGGAGCTCATAACATCGGCTTCATTTTTGTTGGCTGCGGTCGTGAACGAGACGTGGGACCTGGGTGTCATAAACGGCGATGACAGGGGAAATATCTGGCTCCTTTATATGCCGCCCGAGAGAGAATTTAAACGCGGAATGATGGTATCGACCGCTATGGTCGGAGACTATCTGCCGCCGGGGATACCGATAGGCAAGATATGGGGAGACGGCGACACGCGGGATGGTTTTACGCCGAGGAGCGTGGTTTCGGGGGCGCATCTGACTCAGCTTTACAATCTGCAGGTGCTGCTTATAGGTGATGTTTCCGGAGTTCGGAATTGATCGTGTCGATCGCCGTCTGGTTGATGCAGGATCTATTGCAGGTCCTGATGATGGGTTTTATGCTTGTGCCCGATTTTTTTATGCTTGTGGTGATATACATGACGATATCAAAACCGCTTAATGAGAGGCGGATATCATGGTGGTTATGGTTCGCATTCATTGGAGGAATTCTGTGGGATCTCAGATGGGTGGTCATCCCAGGGATGAGCGGTTTGATAAACGTCGCTGCGGTTGTCCTGGTCTTCTGGGTATGGAACAGGACTCCGATAGGGGGGCGGAGCGCCGCGCTCTTCGCGGGACTTGCCGGTGGAATTCACTTTCTGTCCGGCATTGCGCACTACTTCTTATGGGCTGTGCCAAGCCAAGCCGCAACGAGAATGTTCCTGATCCAACAACTGCTGTCCGTTCCGGCATTGGCGGTGTTGTGCCTGATTTACGCTTTCAAGACGGCAGGTCAGCATGTATAAGGCGCTTGATCTCTTCGATATCGACCAGCGGCTGATATACATCCGCAATATCTTCATATTCCTGTTGGCGCTCCTCATTGTTGGACTCGTCTACTTCCAGCTCGTTAAGGCGGATGAATACGTCGAGCTGGCGTCGGGAAACAGGCTGAGGATGGTGCGTATTCTTCCGCCCAGAGGCAATATCTACGACGCGAGCGGGGTTCCGCTCGCCGTCAACGTGAGGACGTTCGATATAAAGGGCTATCCGATGGACCTCCGCCGTGAGGAAGATTTCGCCAATGTATCGTCGCTTTTTGTCCGTCATGGAATTCCAATGACGCCCGACAGTTTGAAGGCCAATGTTGAAAAACAGTATGTGGCCCCGTATAGAGCTGTTTCGGTCGCGACGAACCTTACCCTGGCTCAGGTATCGGATCTCGTCATGGATTCCGATTTCTCTCAAGTTCTCTTTCCATCGCCGGTTTGGCGCAGAATATATCCCGGAGGCGCTCTGGTAGCCCACGTCATCGGTTACGTCGGCGAGATAACGAGAGACGAACTGGAAGACCAGAGAGACCTGTACTACCAGGCTGGAGATATTATAGGGAAAAACGGCATCGAGGCCATGTACGAGGAGGACCTGAGAGGCATGGTGGGCGATCAGGTCGTCGAGGTCGATTCGCGTGGGCGCAGGTTGAGGGACATAAACTATAACGACCCCCAGAAGGGCGGTGACATCAGACTGACGCTCGATCTCGCGGCTCAGAGGGAGGCAGCCAGGATCATGGGAGATCGGAGGGGCGCGATGGTGGCGATGGATGTAAACGATGGCTCCGTGCTGGTATTCCTGTCATCTCCGACGTTCGACCCCAATCCTCTGACGTGGGGGATATCGCAGAAGGAGTGGAACTCCCTGCTGGAGGATAAAGACAGGCCAATGATGAATCGGGTCATAGGCGGGGCTTACCCGCCCGGATCGACGTTCAAGGTGGTCACAGCCTCCGCGATCCTGATGGAAAAAATCGCGAACACTCGTTCGACCGTATTCTGCCCGGGGAATTTCCAGCTTGGTCCCCAGACCTTTCGCTGCTGGAGGAGGAGCGGACACGGAACCGAGTCGCTTCTGGGAGCGATTCGCGACTCGTGCGACGTATACTTCTACCAGATGGGCGTGAAGGTCGGAATAGACAGGCTGACGAAGTGGGGACAAGCGCTTGGGGTGGGCGAGCGCACCGGAATAGACCTGCCTGGGGAGTTGAGGGGAGTAAGGGCCGGGAGGGAATGGAAGAGGTCAGCTACTAAAACTAAGGAATCGTGGTATCAGGGCGACACGGTGAACTACTCCATAGGCCAGGGATTTCTGCTGATGACGCCGATGCAGCTGGCTCGCGTGTTCGCGGTGTTCGCGAACAAGGGGAATCTCGTCACTCCCAAGCTCAACGCTAACAAGAAGCCAGAGTTGAAAAAAGTCGGCATTTCACGCGAAAATATAGACATTATCGGCAGAGGCCTCCGTGAGGTAGTCACGAGAGGATCGGGCAGGGCGGCGAACAACTATGGAGTGGAGATTGCGGGAAAGACAGGCACAGCCCAGAATCCTCATGGGGACGATCACGCGTTGTTTGTGGGATACGCGCCGGCTTCCAACCCAAGGTACGTGACGGCGGTCATTGTCGAGGGAGGCGGATCCGGAGCTTCGACGGCGGGACCTCTTGTCGCGCGGATGTTGGCATATCTGCTCGAACATAACTAAACTGGTCATGCTTTTATTATTTATGATATATTCGTGTTAGTTTGATCGAAATTATTTTAGGGGGGTATCGTGATGATAAAGATCAAGGGCACGGCAGATTCCATGATGAGGTGTATCATCTCCGAGGGCATGCCCGCCGAAGAATTGCCTGCCGCCCTTGGCGACATCAGGCTCAGAGGGCAACGGATACTTCGCGGCGCCGAGGTCATTTTGGATTTCGGCGCGAGAAAACTCGACGAGAGACTGGTGTCCAGAATCCTGACAGATTTCGTCTGGCCGTCGGAGGTTCGGGTTGTGGCGTGGATCACATACGACGCGGAATCCCAGGACAACATGAAGAGAGCCGGGTTCTCGACGTCGGAGCCCGTGCCAGCGACAGCGCGCGCGAAATTGCCAGGAACAGCGCCATCGCTGGTATTAGAGAGATCACTTCGCTCCGGTCAGCGCGTCGAACACTCGGGGGATGTCATTATCGACGGACACGTAAATGATGGCGCGGAGGTATTGTCCACTGGGAACATTACTGTTCTCGGGCGTCTGAACGGACTTGTGCACGCGGGATGCGAGGGCGACGAGGGCACGATAGTCATAGCCAGGTCCATGGAGGCCTTGCAGGTGCGTATAGGCGGCAGAATAGGTTCCTTAGAGCGAGGAGCGCAGTGGTGGGGTAAGATGGTTACAGTGCGCGTGGACGACGGCTCTGTGCTGATAGACTACTGGCCGGCGTTGAAGTGAGACAGAGGGAAAGATCCTGCCCAGTTAATATGACAGTTATTTCTGTATTTCTATCGAGGAGGAATTTAAATGGACTCGCACGTTATTGTAGTGACCTCTGGAAAGGGTGGGGTAGGAAAGACGACAACGACGGCAAACCTAGCCGCCGCGCTTGCTCGCATGGGGAAGAAGGTTGTGGCGATAGATGGGGATGTGGGGCTCAGAAATCTCGACGTTATAATGGGGCTGGAAAACCGCATTGTCTATACACTGATAGATGCTATAGATGGAGCATGCCGTCTCAGGCAGGCATTGATCAAGGATAAGAGGCTGGAAAATCTCTTTATGATCCCAACGGCCCAGAGCAAGACAAAGGATTCCGTCTCGGCCGAGCAGATGGTAGCGGTCTGTGACGAACTGAGAGCTGACTTCGATTACATCATCGTCGATAGCCCGGCCGGTATCGAGGCTGGATTCAAAAACGCGGCGGCTGGGGTTGACGAGGCCTTGGTCGTCACTACGCCAGAGGTATCCGCGGTAAGAGACGCCGACAGGATAATAGGACTTCTGGAATCGATGGAGAAATCCCCGATACGCCTTATAGTGAACAGGATAAGACCTCACATGATGGAGAAGGGCGACATGCTCGGAGTCGCCGATGTATTGGATATACTGGCAATCGACCTGATAGGAATGGTGCCGGAGGACGAGAGCGTGGTCAAGAGCGCGAACGCTGGGGAGCCGTTGACAATATCGAGCGACTCTCCGGCCGCGCGAGCCTTTAAGAACATAGCCGCCAGATTAGTCGGCGATAACATCCCCTTTATGCCAGTCGATTCGACGAGCGGAAACGGTAACTTGTTCGGGAGACTGAAGCGTGTCTTCGGTCTGTAGGAGGTTGGGAGAATGAGTCTGCTGTCGAAGTTTCTCGTCAAAGAGGAGCACTCCGGGAAAACCGCAAAAGACAGATTAGTTATGGCTTTGATGATGGATCGTGCGGACATCTCCCCGGATATGATGGATGACATGAAACGCGACATAATATCGGTAATAAAGAACTATGTCGAAATAGATGAGGACCGTATCGAGTTGGAGCTCGCGAGAGAGAGCACATCCGTCGCGTTGGTCGCGAACATTCCGGTGTTGACGGTCCGCAGGCGCAGCAACAAGAGGAGCGTTTAGAGCGTATGACATTTGAACCGCCTTACAGCTGGGGCGAGATCCGCAGGGGAATCGACCGGGTCATGCTCATCGCCATTCTCTGCTTGTTTGCTCTGGGCCTGGTATCCATATTCAGCGCGGGTGTCGGAGTCATGTCGGCAAACGCGACGAACGCTTTGAAACAGGCGCTTTGGGGGCTCTTCGGCATCGCCGTATACGTTATTATCCTGCGAATCGGATACCAGAACTTTGTGCGCGTGGCCTTCTGGATTTACGGCGTCGCCATTATCCTGCTCATAGTGCTCTTGCTGACGGGTTCGGCTTCACGGGGCGCGGTCAGCTGGTTTCGCGTCGGTTCGGTCGGATTTCAGCCATCGGAGCTTGGAAAGGTCGCGCTCATTCTCTCAATGTCGCGCTTCTGCTCTCGTTATCCCCCGGACACGCTGAAGAGGCTTATAGCCTCTCTCATACTTTCGGGAGCAAGCATAGTTTTGATACTGTTGCAGCCTGATCTGGGGAGTTCGCTCGTCTACTGCGCCATAATATTCGCTATTCTCACCGTAGCGGGAGCGCCGGTCAAATACCTCGGAGGAATCGTGCTTGCGGGGGTGTTTACTATGCCGTTTCTCTGGCGGAGCCTGAAGGAGTACCAGAAGCTCCGTCTCAAGGTCTTCCTGGACCCCTACATCGATCCTCAAGGAGCTGGCTACAACGTCATTCAATCTCGGATCGCCGTTGGCTCGGGAGGACTCTGGGGAAAGGGGTTTCTTCACGGAACCCAGGGAAGGCTTCACTTTCTTCCGGAGCCGCACACAGATTTTATATTCAGCGTCTATGCTGAGGAGTTCGGCTTTATTGGAGCGGTGATAGTGATAGTCCTCTTCTCCATCCTCTTCTGGAGAATACTTCGCGCGGCGTTCCGCACTAAGGATATCAGGGCAAAGCTGCTGTGCGTCGGCATAGTGGCCTGGACGTGGTTTCAGGTAATGGAGAGCGTCGCGATGAGCATGGGATTGGCGCCTATAACAGGCCTCCCCCTCCCTCTGTTTAGTTATGGGGGAAGCTCTCTACTTATGACGATGATCGGGCTCGCGCTCGCGCAGAGTGTGGCCGTCTCATCCGTGAGAGGAAAGATGACGATGGTTGTGTACAGATGACTCGCTATGGCGGGCCACGATGATGAAGAAGGGTATTTCAGCCGGTTACTGGCCGTTGATCTCAACGGTCAGACGCCCCGGAAGGTACTCAGGCGGCGAGTGGGGCAGCGCGCCCTCCGATGACGGAGACCTTGGAAAAAAGAGGGTCAGCATCTGCCTGGCCTTTCCTGACGTGTATGAGGTGGGCATGAGCTACCTCGGATATCAGATACTATATTCGCTGATCCGGACGCTTGACTACGCTGAGGTCGAGCGCGCTTACTGTCCCTGGATAGATATGGAGGCCGCGATGAGGGAGGCGAACCTGCCTCTCCGTTCGCTGGAGACTGGGCGTCCGCTCAGCGATTTCGACGCGATCGGCGTCACGCTTCAATATGAGCTCTGCAGCACCAATATCTTGACGATATTGGACCTGGGCCGTGTGCCGCTTCGCTCGTCGGATCGGGGAGACCGCGATCCGATTGTCATTGGCGGAGGATGCGGCGCCCTTGCGCCGGCTCCTCTTGAAATCTTTTTCGACGCCTTTTGCCTCGGCGACGGTGAGGATACGGTGCCGGAGCTTTTAACGGCGCTCTTTTCAACCAAGGGATGCAAAAGGGAGGAGAGACTGCGGGCGCTGTCGGCCATCCGTGGCATGTACGTGCCGGGATTCAGCGCGACTCCCGCGCGCCGCAGGATAGTGGAGGACTTGGACGGCGGTTTTCTTCACAGGACCATGATAGTACCCAACATGAACATAATCCATGACAGAGCGGCGGTTTTGGTGTCAAAGGGCTGCACGAGGGGATGCCGCTTCTGTCAGGCTGGCATTATAGACAGGCCGGTGCGCGAGCGAGGTTTGGAGTCGGTGTCGAAACAGATAGAAGATCTGCTTCGTTTCACGGGTTGGGAGGAGATTGGCCTTCTTTCGCTCTCCACATGCGACTGGACGCCGCTTGTCGATCTGCTGGGTTTCCTCTCCCAGTCTCTCGGACAAGACGGCGTTAAACTGAGTCTTCCAAGCCTCAGGATGGATTCATTCTCGGTGGAGCTCGCCGCAAAGCTGGAGACGATGAGGCGCGGGGGCCTGACATTCGCTCCCGAGGCTGGAAGCGCCAGACTGCGCGCGGTGATCAACAAGCACGTCACGGACAGTGATATCGACTCGACTTTGGACGCGGTCTTCGAACACGGGTGGAACAGGGTGAAACTGTACTTCATGATGGGACTCCCCACAGAGACCTATCAGGACCTGGACGGAATAGCTGATATAGCTTTCAGAGCCGTTGCGGCAGCGAAACGGCATAAACGGCGAGGAGATATCTCCGCCTCGCTCGCTGGATTTGTCCCAAAGGCTCACACGCCATTCCAGTGGGAGGCGCAGGCCACAAGGGACGAACTTCGCGAGCGCGGCAGATACGTCAAAAACCTGGTTCGAAACAGCAAAATTTCGTTATCCTATCACGAGCCTGATCAGACCTTTCTGGAGGGAATCTTCGCGAGGGGAGACAGGAGGCTTGGCGAGGCGACACTGGAGGCTTGGAGCAGAGGCGCGAGGTTCGACGGCTGGTCGGAGTGCTTCAACGCGGACCTCTGGTTTGAGGTCTTTCGCGATCTGGAGCTGGATCCCGACTGGTACGCGTCAAGACAACGCGAGATTGACGAACCGCTGCCGTGGGATATTATCGACACAGGGGTGACGAAAGAATTTCTCGCGGCCGAGAGAGCCTTGGCGTTTGGCGGCGAGCAGACCGGCGACTGCCGGCGCACGGGCTGCAATCTGTGCGGGTGGCAGAGATACGCGAAGACGTGCCGGAATGCTTAGAGAGCCCTTATGTCCCTGCCCGCTCGCGGACAAGGCGGTGAGGTTTTTTAAATGTCCAGGATAAGAATACACTTTTCAAAGAAAGGGTATGCCTGTTTTGTGTCCCACATTGATCTCCCGATGCTCTTCGGACGCGCCGCTCGCCGCGCAGGACTGCATCCAGAGTTTACGCAAGGTTTCTCGCCGCATCCAAAACTCGCGCTGGGGCCTCCGTTGCCAGTGGGCGTCATAGCCCTTCGCGAACCTGCCGACTTCTGGTTCTCAGAGTGGAACGACGATCTGTTGGAGCGTTGGAAGCGCAGCCTGCCGGCCGGTATCGATATTGTCGGCGCCAACGAGGCTGAGGGACCATCGCTCAACAAACTCTGCACCGCGGCCGAGTACTCGATAAAATCAATTTGCGACGCAAGCCTCCGCGAAATCGTGGATGTCCTGCGGCCGTTGCTCGGCAGCCGTAATGCCCTGTATGATATTGAGGAACGCGGAGAGGAACTGTCCATCTCGTCCGGAGATCTTGAGCGCTGCGGGGTATCTCTCATGGTGAAAGAGCTGGTCTCCTCAGGGGTCATACCCGGCTGGCGGGGGCTCCGAATATCGCGGTCCGCGGTTGGCGGCTGGAGCGAGGCGGAACACAGGGTCATACCTTTGATGGAGGGTTTTGAGCATGGACAGGAACGATAAAAGTAGCGAGATGAAGCTGGTGGTAAACGTCGCCGACCCCGAGGAGATGAGGATCGCCATCTTGGACGAGCGCGGAAGACTGGAAAACCTGTATATCGAGCGAATGCTCGACAGACAGAGGACAGGCGAGATCTATAAGGCCAGGGTCGATAGCGTGCTGCCTGGGATGAACGCCGCGTTCCTCAGTCTTGGAGATGGGAGAAACGGTTTTTTGTACCTGAACGACGTCAGGGACATGACGGTGAAGCCGGGGATGGACATGGTGGTACAGGTCTTGAAGACCCCCAGAAAGGGCAAGGGCGCCAGGGTCTCTCCCCGTGTGTCGCTTGCCGGCCGTTATCTTGTGCTCGTTCCGTATAACAACGACGTCGGAGTCTCCAAGAGGATAGCGAGCGACGACGAGAGGGCTCGGCTGAGAGGCCTGGCGAGACGCCTGCGACCGGATGGATTTGGAATCATAGTACGGACGGCCGCCGAGTTTTGCGATGAGGAGAGCCTGTCGCGCGATGTGAGCGAGCTGTTGGAGAACTGGGCGGAAGTGGAGAGGAAGGCTAAGAAGAACAGCGCGCCGTGCCTTTTGAACAGGGATATCGGGCTGGTGGAGAGAATCCTGCGGGACGAGCTCACCGACAGCATCGGAGAGATAGTGGTGGATTCCGCCGACGAGTATGAGAACATCTCATCCTTTCTGCGGAGACTGACCGGCGACCTCAAGCCTGAGCTCACGTTATATAAGGGAAATCCGCCAATATTCGAGATCTATGGAGTCGAACGCGCCATAGAAGAGCTGCGCGACCGCAAGGTATGGCTTCCGAGCGGAGCGTATCTCGTCATAGACCAGATGGAGGCCCTGACTGTAATAGACGTGAATACCGGCAAGTTCATCGGGTCGAAGGACCTCCAGGATACGGTCTTTCACACAAACTCGGAGGCCGCGGAGGAGATAGAGAGACAGCTCCGGCTGAGGGCCATCGGGGGCATAGTAGTTATTGACTTCATAGATATGGAGAGTCAGGAGTACAGGGAAAAACTCGTCGAACAGCTTCAGGAACTCTTTCGCGGGGACAGGTGCAAAGCAAGGGTTTATGGCGTAACCACCCTGGGGCTCGTCGAAATCACCCGCAAGCGCGCCAGGCTCGACATGCGTTCCGTTATGAGCCGAGGCTGCCCGTTCTGCGGCGGACTCGGATGGGTGGACAAAGAGGAGACCGTCGCGATGAAGGTGAAGAGGTTTCTCCGCAAGGCGGTGCTCGGCTCGCATTCGGAGGCCTTTGTTATCGAGTTGAACGCAATAATAGCGCGGTATATCGCGGAGACGTATCTCACCATCTGGGAGGAGGAGTTCGACAGGCGATTTTACCTCGTCGAGTGTCCGGATTTTGGATGGGACAAATTCAGAATAGACTTTCAGGGGACTCTGACGCGGGTTGTGCATCGAGCCGAACTGATGGAGCACAGGGAGGACCGCGTAATTGTTCATAGCACGACTTCAGCTTAAGGACTTCAAGAGCTTCGGCGGCTCTCACGACTTGAGACTCGAACAGTGCATGACGGCGATTGTAGGGCCAAACGGCAGTGGGAAGAGCAATCTGCTCGATGCCCTGAGGTGGGTACTCGGCGATTCTCACGCGACGAAACTCAGAATAGCCAATCAGGGGGGGCTTATATTCCACGGCTCATCCTCCCGTTCAGCGGCGACGGAGGCCGAGGTCTCCGTACAGCTGAGGGAAGGCACGAGGCTTTGCGCCATCAGGAGGCGTGTATCCGACTCGGGCGCTGTCGTCACAGTTGACGGTTCTCGCGTAACCCTGTCCGAACTCGACGAGGTGAAGCGCAGGTGGCAGTTGGCGGGCGATAGGTTCGCCTTCATAGGCCAGGGAGATGTCGCTGACGTCATCCAGCAGCGCCCTACTGGACGCAGAATCCTGCTGGAATCCCTGTTCGGCATCGACGAGTACAGGAAGAAACGCGGCGACGCCTCGGAAAGGCTGCGGGAGGCGGGGGAGGAGTACAACAGATTGCGGATACACCTGGCCGAGTTATCCGCAAGGCGGAGCGAGATCGCCCCCGAAGTCGAACGGGCATCCGCGGCGCGAGAGATGCTTGACCTGCTCGAAGGAGACAGGAGACTGCTCTATTGGGCGAGGCGCGCCGCGTGCGAAAGAGCCATCGCCGTCGCGTCGGGTGAAAGAGACGCGCTGGTGGAAGCGCTCAGGAGACGGGAGCTGTGGAGAGGGCTCTGGGAGAGGGATCTGGCGTTTCTTGAGGGAAATATCGCGGAACTCTCTCAGACGAGGCAGGCGCAGGTTCGTGAACTTGAGATCGCCAAGACCAGTCTCTCGAACTCCTCCAGGACAGCCTACGGATACGGGGCGGCGCTGACATCCGTACGCCGCAGGCTGTCGCAGATCACCGATGAGCGGGCCGGATTGGAGGGAAAACTGCAATCACTGAGGGCGGAGAACGAGAGACTGAACAAGGATTCCAAGAAGGGGTCCAGGGAACTCGAAGAACTTCGGAAAAAACTCGCCGAAGCCGAAGAGAATTACAGGAGACAGGAGGAGTCGACGAGACTCGCAAGGGAGACCAGGGAACGTATAAATCGTGAGCGCGGCGAGATCGACGGTGAGATGTCGACCTTAAAGGGCCGGATGAAATCACTCGGGCTGGCGCTGCGGGGAGCGAACGGCAGAGCGGGGGACAGCCCGGACTTGGCCGATGATTCGCTGAAGGAGATAGAGCGTGAGATGGACGATCTGGAGCGCCGCTACTCGGAGCTTCTCGACACGCGGGCGGAGGAGGCTTCGCGCTATCGTGACGTATACGCGAGCCTCCAGAAGGCGACAGCCGATCTCCAGAGAGCCAAGAAGGAGTCGTTCAAGATCAGCGGACGTCTCTCAGAACTGCAAGACCAGGCCCAGACGGAGATATATCCGAGTCAGGTTCAGCACATCCTGTCGGCGGCGAAACTCGGCCGCATCGACGCGCGCCCCCGCGCCGTGATCGACGCGTTTACATGTCCGGTAGAGTTTGCGGCTGCTGTCGAAGCATTTCTGGGCGGCAGGCAGTTCTGGCTGCTTCTGGATACGATTGAAGAGGTCGGCGTCTGCATCGAGGCGCTCAAGAAGAGAGCTCTGGGGAGGGCCACTTTTCTCCCCCTCGAACGAAGCCGGCCGAGACAGCGCGACATCTCCAGCAGACTGCCGAGAGAAGGGATCGTCGGATGGGCGATAGAGCTGGTCGAAACGGAGAACCACTGGCGAGCGTGCATCGAGCACATCATGGGCGATCTTCTGATAGTAGATGATTATAAGACGGGACAGACGATTGTGCGCGGCGGCTTCAGGGGACCTATCGCCACTCTGGACGGCGAGGTCTTTCAGCCCGGCGGCGCGATATCCGGTGGGCGCGCCCAAAAGCAGGGGAGGGCAATAGAGATAAAATCGGCCATATCGAAGATAGAGGCGGAAGCCGAAGCCTCGCGCCGCCTCGTGGACTCTCTGACGCTGGAATCTTCCAGACTCGAAGAAGAGGAGACATCGGCTTCCGGTAGGAAGGAGTCCATATCGGCCGAGATAAGGGCGCTGTCGTCAAAGCGCAGCGAACTCGACTCACAAAAGGAAGATATCATAAAGCGCAGGGCGCGCCTCGAAAACGAGCGCGAATCCATTACCGTCTCGCTCAAGGAGGGCGCCCGCGTCTACGCCAGCCTTGCCCGCAGAAAGAGAGAGCTCTGCTCAGCGGCGCCAGAGAACGTCAGGGATGTCGATATAAATCTGATAAAGGAGATCGAGCGGCTTAAGAGCGGTGTGGCAGTCGCCGAGGAGAAGGGGAGATCGTCCTTTGTCATCCTGGAGCGAGTTATGTCAGAGACTCGACAGACCGAGAAGGCTATGGTGGATCTGGACACGGAGATGTCGGTATGCGAACAGGACGCGCGGAACAACGTGTCGAACTTGAGAAGGCTGGCGGCGCGTTACGCGGAGATCGCGGCCAGGAGGAGGGCGCTAGTCCAAGAGATGGCCGGATTTGCCGAAAGATACGAGTCGATCTCCGGCAGGCGGGATCGAAGGAGGGAACGATTGGAGAGAGCTAAGTCGGCCGGCCAGACGGCATCCTCAGATCTGACGGCCTGCGATATGAGGATTGCGGATTGCGTCAGGGAGAGAGGCGAGCTTATCCAGACGTGGGAAGAACAATATCCGTATGCCGACAGAGAGGAGCCGCTCGAAGTCAACCTTGACGAGCTGAGGCGTTCGATCCGTGAACGGGAGAGGAACTTCAAGGCGCTCGGCGAGGTGGATATGGGCGTGCTTTCGGAGGACAGGAATCTGGGGGGACGCATGGACTTCCTTGGGGATAACCTCGACGACGTCAGTAAGAGCATGAAGGAGCTGGACAGAATTATCTCCGATGCGGACAGACAGGCCCGGATGATCTTTACCGAGGCTCTGGAGGAGATAGACAAAAAGTTCAACGCCCTCTTCCAGCGTTTATTCGTCGGCGGCGACGCAAGGCTGGAGATGATAGAGGGCGAGTCTCTGTGGGACAGCGGCGTCGATGTGATAGCGAGGCCCCCAGGCAAATACCCGACCGGAATCGGTCAGTTGTCAGGAGGGGAGCAGTCTCTGTCGGCGATAGCCCTGCTCTTTGCGTCGCTCGAAGTGGCTCAGTCTCCCATAGCCGTTCTCGACGAGGTAGACGCCGCATTGGATGAGGCAAACCTGAGGCGTTTCGCGGACCTGGCGAAGGAGGCGTCAAAGGAGCGTCAGATACTGGTGATGACGCACAGGCGAGCCACCATGGAACGCGCTGATATTCTTTATGGCGTAACCCTGACGGAACCAGGCCTTTCAAAGGTGATCGGCGTCCGGGTGGAGGACTGGGCGTGAGAGAATAGCCCGCGTCTCGTCAGATCGGTCAGATCGGTCAGATCGGTCAGATCGGTATCAACTAAATCTCCGGATCCTGGAGATGAGGCCTTTCAGGTACTCGGCATCACTCCCCGCTATTCGGATACCCTTGAAATAACGCTCCTCGAATCGCGCCACGAAATCGTTGGCGAGGGCAAAGAGTCGTTCCTCTGGTTCTGGGCCTCTGCGCATCGCCGATATGAACTCCTCCAGCCCTTCACAGGGTCTCCGCCTGTAGCCGTGGCGCGTCATCGCCAGATGAAATCCCTCCAGCAGCTTCTCCTCCGTCGTCTTTCGCCTGGCGCGGAGCGCTATATACAGGACGAGGGCTGTTGTGCCCGCAAGCAGGAGCAACCCCGCGAGTCTGCCGGAATATTCATCGATCCATCTCATATTGCCGGCAAGATCTTTGATGGCCGCGCTTGGATTGCTGATGATCTCTCTCATTCGGTAAAGAGCCTCGCTCTGAGAACTGTTGTCGTACTCCATAAAGACGCGTGATATCCGGTAATTCAGCACATCCAGATACATTGAGAGGCGGCTGTACTCTTCGACGCCTATAGCGGCAAAGGAGCCGCTTTCCGCGCCCGGGGTAGGATCGTAACGCCGCCAGAGGTTTGATCTGTCGTCCCACGCCTCAACCCATACATGAGCGTTGTTCTGACTTACTATATAGTAACCTCCGCTATCATTGTACGCCCCTCCGTGGTATCCCGCGACAAGCCTTGCCGGAACGCCTGATACGCGCAACATCACAGCCATTGCGGACGCGAAGAATTCACAGTTTCCCCGCCTGCTGTTGAATATAAAGTCCTCGGTCGGCGCGGCCGACATTGGAAGGTCCTCCAGGGAGTACTCGAAGAGCGGAGGAGAGAGGTAGTTCATTACAGCGCGCGGCTTTTCGTCGTCACCGATCCCACTTAAAAGCCTCTCCGTCAGGGATTGAATCGACGATCTGTTGAAATTGTCTGGGATGCTCAGATAACGGCTGATGTCAACGCGTTCATCCGACGGCG
This sequence comes from Synergistaceae bacterium, assembly GCA_031268885.1. Lineage (GTDB taxonomy): Bacteria > Synergistota > Synergistia > Synergistales > Synergistaceae > JAIRWR01. The sequence goes on along the minus strand of JAIRWR010000085.1, from coordinate 19,509 downwards.
CGAAGGACGAGGATATCCTGGAGATAGCCTCATATTCGTAACGTCTCGAATACATGGTATTTCCACCCGCGGAGCGGCGGTATATTCCCTGGCCAAACGAGACTACTCCATCGCCGTATGTCGAGATTGGGAAATCGAGCGCGAACAACCAGCGGCTCGGCCCAGGTTCCATTACTATGGACTGCCTTACGACATCGCTGCCAGCGCCGGCCGGGGACTGGGCGGGATATCTTCTTGACGGAAGCCACGAGGTTCCCGTAAAAACGTCGAGAACTATTCCTCTCCAGTAAAGATCCTTTGGAGCCAGCAGCTTCATCTCGGCTCTGAAGGCAATGGCGTCATTCTCTTGAATATTTCGCACGGAGCCGAGGGTGAGAAAGTCGGAGAATCCGATGCGGGCTTCCTGGACGCCTGGACCGGGCGGCCGCAGCATGACCACCGCGGCCCTCGGAGCTATAAAGAAGAGGCCGAGGCAGAGGGGCAGCATCATCCACCATATGACAGAGGACCTTGTGAATAACTGCCTGACGACTCCAAACGACAGGATAGCGCCGGGCTCCTTATCAAACCAGGCTGAGAGCAGCAGTTCAAATCCTGCGAGAAAGCTTATCAAAAAACAGTAGTAGATCAGCCCCTGACTTATGCTCACTATCGCCGAGCAGACAACGGAGACCGCAAGCATCGATATTATCTGTACGTAATCGTGCGCGCGGCGGTCTTCGAGCAGCTTGACAACGATCATCATCATAATGGCTCCGGTGAATGTCTCGATAATCGTCTGATATGTGATGCGCATGAATGCCGACATCATAATCACGACCGAGGCGGCGTTTAGGACAATCCTGGGCGGCTTGGGCAGATGCGAGAAGTCGAGAAAGAGCGCGAACAAGACTCCGCAGAAGATAGTTATTTTAAACGGAAACTGGATTACGCTGGAGGCTGCCATAAAAGCGACAGCAACACTCACTGTCGTATTAAATATCAGCAGGTTCTTAAGGGTTATGCTTTTTTTCATAAAGCGCCAGCCAGGCTAACATTGATAACTTATCGGACTTCGAGCCAGTCGCGGATTGGAACGTTCCTCCGCCGGCAATGCCCATCGTCTCGCCAGACCGGAGAGAGTAGGATATCTCCCTCGACGCTATGGACAGCGCCCGCTCAAGTCCATATTGCGCCAGACTGTCTAAATCGATGACCCTGCCGGACGCCAGACTGCCATCCGGCGATCCGTCGTATAGCTTGGTGTTGAGGCGTCCAGTTCGGGCGCTGGATTTCCAGTGTACGCGCTTCATAGGGTCACCGTCAATGTATGGACGGACACCGGCTATATCAGCATCCTGAGGGGTTTGGTCAGCTACGGCCCGCGCGTCCGCGCTGCCTATATTCACAAAAATCGCCTCCTCGTGCGGGGGGGCTTTCTTTGGGAAAGCGAGTATTCCGTCTTCTATGTCCATCTGTCTGTAACGTGTAAACAGGTTGAAAGGATAGACCGAGGAGATCTCCATCTCGCCTACGAAATTATACCCTCGCGAGTGGAATGAGAGCACGATCGAACCACTCTTGCATTCGCCGGGCTGAATCACCGGAAAGAACAGATTTGCCCCGCCAATCCTCACATCTATCAGAAACACCGGCGCGCTCCGGCGTGTGTTCGTCACGTCCACCGTCAAGAGAAACGGCGCGCCGGCATAAATTTCGTCTGGGAACGACAGCGACACGTCTATCCCGAGAAGATTGCTTCTGCCGGCCACTCCGGATGCCGACATATAGCCCAACAGGACGGCCGTCGCGAGATAATGAAGGTTGTTGCCGCCGTTTATGGCTATCACGCCCATGATAATAGTCATGACTATATAGATGATCCCAGTCTTTCGAACTCTTATCACACGCTTCATTTCAAAGCCGGGACCTCGTCCATGATGGACTGGAGAATCCTGCCTCCCTCAGATCTCGACCCATCCTTGAATTGCATCCTGTGCAGGAGCACGTCGCCAGCGAATACCTTTACATCTTCGGGAACGACGAAGTCCCTCCCTCGCATCCAGGCCACGCACCTCGCGCACTTCAGGAGAACCATAGCTCCCCTCGTCGAGATCCCGCAGGCGACGAGGGGGTGAGATCTGGTCTTCTCCGTAATGGAGAGGATGTAGTCCAATATCCTGTCACCGGCGGTTACCTCGTGTTCGATCTCCCTTTGGAGTCCGACGACAGACGCGGCGGAGAAGAGCGGAGGCAGTTGATCGATGGAGCGCCTGTTCAGGCCAAGCCTCAGTATATCGCGTTCGGAGTTCCTGTCTGGGTACCCTATGGACATCCTCATCATAAAGCGATCCATCTGAGACTCGGGAAGGGGAAATGTCCCCGCGTACTCCGCCGGATTCTGCGTTGCCATCACTATGAAAGGTTCGGCGAGCCTGTGCGTAATTCCGTCTATAGTTGCCTGCTCCTCGCCCATGGACTCCAAGAGCGCGCTCTGAGTCTTGGGAGAGGCCCGGTTTATCTCATCGACCAAAACGAGGTTGTTGAAGATCGGCCCCGGGTGAAACTCGAATTCACCCCGCTCCGCCCTGAATACGTTGAGCCCGGTGACGTCCGTCGGGAGCAGATCATTCGTGCACTGAACCCTTCCAAATGTGAATCCGAACACGCGAGCGGTCACCACAGCCAAGGTGGTCTTGCCAAGCCCTGGAAGATCCTCAATTAGTATATGGCCACCGGAAAAGACACATACAAGAACCCTTATAAGCGCTTCATCCTTTCCGTGAAGGTATGGCGACACATGCTCCATCACCCCCCTCACGGTATCATTTTTTACCTCAAAAAGAGCCATTCATTCACTTCCTAGCACAAAATCTTCCTAGCGCCTGCCAGTAAATCTTAGGGTGACGAGGAGAGACGAAATGGATCGCTAGGCGATCTTCTTCTCTTCATCATCTTTCAGCACGACACACTCTATGCACTTGACGGGACACTTCGCGGCGCAGTCGCCGCAGTTCGTGCACCTGTTCGGGTCAATCCTCGCCAGGTTGCCCTCGACGGTAATCGCGCCGGCTTTACATGTGCGGGCACAGATACCACAGCCTATGCAGCCCGCTTTGCAGACACGTTTTACGTCTGGGCCCTTCCACTTCGAGCCGCAGATCACCTGAATATTCGATGACACCGGCACAAGCGCCAGCACAGCCTTTGGACAGATGGAGACGCACGCGCCACAGCCCACGCAGATATTGTGGTCGATCAAGGCGAGCCCGCCGGCCATGGAAATAGCTCCGAAGGAGCAGACTTTAGCGCAGGTGCCGAGGCCGACGCAGCCAAACGGACAGGAGTTCGGCGAGCCGCTGGGTACGATTACGGCGGAACGGCAGTCTCCGATACCGTCGTATCTGGCGTTGCGGACGGATATATCCGGCGTCCCCTTGCACTTCAGAAAGGCCATCTTTGGGACGGACGCCTCGCCCTCGATGCCCATAATTCTGGCTATGCCCTCCGCCAGCGATGGACCTCCCGCCGCGCAGAGGTTGGTCTTCGCTCCGCCGTTCACAATGCCGTCGGAGTAGCCGTCACAGCCTGGATAACCGCAGCCGCCGCAGTTGGCGCCTGGCAGTATCTCGCGGATTTTCGACACACGCTCATCCGTCATCACGAAAAACTTTATGGACGCGAACGCAAGCAGGGCTCCAAAGACCAGACCGAGCACGCCCATAACGACCGTTGGGTAGAACACTCCGCTAAATGAGATCATATTCGCTCCCTCACTTTATCATGCCGCTGAAACCCATGAAGGCTATGGACATCAGACCGGCCGTAATCAGCCCGATGGGCAGCCCCCGCAGGCATCTCGGTATGTTGGTGTTGCGGTCGATCTGCTCCCTGACTCCAGCCATCAGTACTATGGCGAGCAGGAATCCGATCGACGATCCGAGCGCGTTGACGATGGACGAGACGAGACCGTATCCCTCGTTCATATTGATCACGGACACTCCGAGCACCGCGCAGTTCGTCGTGATGAGCGGAAGGAAGATCCCGAGCGATTTGTAGAGCACGGGGTTGATCTTCTTTAAGACCAGTTCGACAAACTGCACCAGCGCGGCTATTATGAGGATGAACGAGAGGGTGTAGAGATATTCGAGCCCAAGGGGCGCCAGCACCTTGTAGTAGGCGATCCAGGTCATGATAGCGGCCATGACGAGGACGAATATTACCGCCACGCCCATGCCCTTCGCCGTCTCAGTCTTCGTCGAGACACCGAGAAACGGGCAGCAGCCCAGGAATCTCGCGAAGATGATATTATTCACAAATATGGAGCCCAGGAATATCCAGAGGAGGTCCATCACCTGTCATCGCCGCCGTTCGTCTGTGACGCGCTCCCGGCGTCAGGCCGGACCCCGCAGATCGCAGCGCTCCCGCAGGCGGCACAGCCTCCGCTGTCGGCATCGGGGAGGCTCTCCCCTCTCTTCTCCGCCGACCTGTTCTGGAAGAACCTGAAGGCTCCCATGAACATTCCAAGAGTTATGAACCCCCCTGGCGCCAGGATGACCAGCAGCGCCGGCTGAAAACCCGCCGGGGTCACCACGACGTTAAAGATAGAACCGTTGCCGATCAGCTCGCGCACCACGCCTATCGACGTCAGCGCGATAGTGAAGCCGAGCCCCATTCCGATGCCGTCGAAGAACGATTCGACGACGCCGTTTTTAAAGGCGTAAGCCTCTGCCCGGGCGAGTATTATGCAGTTCACCACAATGAGAGGGATAAATATACCGAGAGATTTATCGAGCGATGGAGCAAAACCCGATATCAGAAGCTGCACCACGGTTACGAATCCGGCTATGAGCACTATGAATATAGGGATGCGTATTTCGTCCGGCACAAATCTTCGAACAGCGGACACGGCCATATTGGAGCCTATCAGAACCGCCGTGGCGGCTATCCCCATTCCGACGCCGTTGATCGCGCTGGTCGATACGGCGAGCGTAGGGCAGAGCCCTATACACTGAACCAGGGTGGGGTTCTCGCTTGTAATCCCATTTTTAATTATCTTAAATGGATTCATTTCAGTTACCTCCCTTGAGTTCCTTCTCCCAGTACTCCAGAGCGACGTTCACTCCGCCTGTGACAGCATTTGATGTTATCGTTGCCCCGGATATAGCTTGAATATCTCCCGGCTCGGACGGCGTCGATTTGACCACCGAGAGCCTGTTAGACTCCTTGTTGTCGAACTGACCTGAAAATTGCGGCTGCGGCGCCTTCGCGCCGAGTCCCGGCGTCTCCGTCTGGTTTAGGATGCGGATTGCCCGCACCCCGCCGGCGTCAGGGATGCCCACTACCATCTCTATCGGGCCGCCGTAGCCGCTGGGAGCGATAACTATGCAGTAACCCACCAGTTCGCCGCCGTTCTTTGCCTCATGGACTTCGGTTATGATCGGATCGGCCGCGTCGGCGATCTCAAGGGGCGAGAAGGAGTCGGCCTCGGGCATTGCCCCTGCCAGCGCCTCGGTCTTGAGCCTTGCCTGAGTCTGCTGTATTGGCGTGAGGGTTATCTCGTAGACAACACCAAGGATCAACCCGGTTATCGCGGTCATGGTGAACAGAATGATCCCGAGCCTCGTAATCTTTTTGAAACTGTCACCGCCGGAGATCTCTCCAGCCGTCCGCGCGTTATCTTCCGCCATGATCTTTCACCTCCCCAAATACGCGAGGCATTGTAAGCCTGTCGATGATCGGCGTCGTCAGGTTCATTATCAGTATGGAATACGACACTCCCTCCGGATATCCGCCAAACGATCTTATCAGGGACGCGATGAGCCCGCAGCCGAAGGCGAAGATAATCTGTCCCTTTGAAGTCATGGGGGATGTGGTGTAATCCGTGGCCATGAAGAACGCCCCAAGCATCAGCCCTCCGCTGAATATTTCCATCAAAGGCGCTCCTTGGCGCCCAAGCAGCGTCTGAATGACGGCCACCGTCACTATGTATACCACGGGTATCCTCCATGAGATAATATCCTTATAAATCAGGAGGCCGCCTCCGATTATGATCGCCAGCGCCGAGGTCTCCCCAATGCAGCCGCCAATGTTGCCGAGAAACGCGTCCGCGATAGATGGGAGCGTACCAGAGACATCCGTGCCCTTCAGCACGGCAAGCGGAGTCGCTCCGCTGACCCCTCTCACCGTCCATGTCGTCATGGCAATGGGCCAGCAGATGAGCATCATGGCCCTTCCGGCGAGGGCCGGGTTCAGAATGTTCTGCCCGATCCCTCCGAAGAAGTGCTTCACGATTATCATCGCGAATACTCCTCCGCAGACTACCATCCATAGCGGTATCGTCGGGGGAACGTTATAAGCGAGCAGCAGCCCTGTCACGACGGCGGACAGGTCCGATACGGTGACAGGCTGTTTCATGTACTTCTGCCATATTGCCTCCGCGGCGACGCATGATATTATGCCGGCCGCGATTACCAGAATGGAGCGAGTCCCCAGGAAAAACGCGCCAACTACTCCTGCTGGCGCGAGAGAAGCTATCACCCAGGCCATAATTCTCCGCGTATCCGTCTCGGACCTGATATGCGGCGAGCTTGAAACTGAGAGGAGCTGATCCATATATGCCTTCACCCTTCTTCCAGAATTTACGCGGATTTTTTGCGAGCCGCCATGACCCCGGCCTTGCCATCCCTGCACGATTGAGTAATGTACCGGCGAGCTGGACAGATATACGAGCAGCATCCGCACTCAATGCAGTTCATACCGCCAGCCGCTTCGAATTCAGCGTACTCGCGCAGCCTCACAACCCGGTCGAGCAAGGATGGCTGCAGTCCCATCGGGCATGACGAGACGCACCTTCCGCAGCGTATGCAGTTCGTCTCGGTAAAAGACCTCGCGGCATTGGCCGATAGAGCGAGTATTCCAGATGTTCCCTTTACGATCGGAACGTCGATCGACCTCATGGATATGCCCATCATCGGCCCTCCGGCCAGTATCTTGACCGGGTCGCCCGTGAAACCGCCGGCGGCGTCGATCATAGCGCGCACAGATGTACCCAGCGGGGCGCGTATGTTCTTTGGATTCGCTATCACGTCGCCCGTGACGGACACGATCCTCTCCGTAACAGGTATCCCGTCTGTGACCGCGTGCCAGATGTGATAGAGGGTCCGGACGTTCATCACGAGGCAGCCGACCTCAGCCGGCAGCGCTCCGGGCGGTATCTCCTGTTTTGTGACGGTGTAGATCAGCATCTTCTCCGCGCCCTGCGGATACTTGACGCGATGAGGCATTACTCTGGCTTTACATCCGCGCTCCGAGACCTCCCTCCCGATCCTTGCGATCGCCTCTGGCTTGTTGTCCTCGACCGCGATCACTCCCTCAGCCTCCGGGAATACGTGCATGCAGATTTCGAGCCCTCCTATTATCGGCTCTGGCTCTTCACGCATCAGCCTGTTATCACAGTTGAGAAACGGTTCGCACTCCACTCCGTTGACTATTATCCACCTGATCTTTTTGTCCGGTGGCGGCGAAAGCTTGACGTGGGTCGGAAAGGTAGCTCCTCCGGCCCCGACGATGCCAGCTTCCCTGACTATCTTGACGCAATCCGCGGGCGGCAGCGATTTGAAATCGCCCCTTGGAACCAGCGTCGTCCCATTCTCGAACTCTCCGTCGCTCTCCACTATCACGCACTGTTCGATGCCTCCGGATATCGTCATCCGCGTTGTGATATCCTTCACCGTCCCCGACACCGACGACAAAATCGGCGCCGATACGAACGCTTCGGTATCCCCAATCTTCTGCCCTACGAGAACTCTGTCACCCTTCTTCACAACTGGAGAACAAGGCGCTCCAATGTGCTGAGACATCGGGTACACGAACTCGCCAGAGGGCTTGAAATCCTCTATCGCGCTCTCCGACGTCAGCGACTTGTTCTCTTTGGGGTGTATTCCTCTCTTGAAAGTCGGCAGACTCATTCCACACCTCCTACTGCTGCATTTATTATAAATTTACGGACCAACACGCACGAACTTAATTGTAACATGATTTTTTAGAAAACCTTATATTTTCCCGCGTGGCGAACAGGCAGACGCGTCAGAATCGCTTAACGCATGGTATGACTAAATAACAAACCGGACGAAACCGGGTCAGGCTTCCAGCACATACTTCCTGACAGCCCAGGCAACTCCGTCCTCGTCGTTCGTCGGCGCGATATCATCCGCCGCGGACTTGACAGTCTCAAAGCTATTGCCCATTGCTACTCCCACTCCGGCAAGCGATATCATCTCAAGGTCGTTTTCACTGTCGCCGACGGCCATCACTGACTCCATGCCGATGCCCATATCCCTCGCGACATCGGCTAGCCTGTCTCCCTTGTTGGCCGCCGGATTCATCATCTCGACGAAGTTGGAGTTGGATATGGCGACGTACAGCTTGTCTCCATACAACTCCGATATCTCGTCCTTCACGGCGAGCGACTGTTCGATGCCGCCGGTGACGGAGAGCAGTTTAGTCGGAGCAGTCGTTGGGCTGCGGAACCCGTCTCCGGCGACACATCTATCGACATTGAACGTGTTTATGTACGAGATGGTCTCCGCGTCGATCTCCTTCACGTAGAGCGCGTCATCGATATATGACTGCACATAAAGTCCACGTTTCTCGAAGATCAGGAGAAGCCCGCGCGCTACCTCAAGGTCCAACGGCTCGTGAAATATAACCGTCCCATCCGGGCGGCAGATCATCGCGCCGTTGTAGCATATTACAGGGCCGCTCACCCCGAGCCGCGCGGCGAATCTCCTTGTGGAACAGAACATACGTCCTGTGTTTATCACGACGGAGACGCCGCGCTCCATGGCCTCCCGCACCGCCCTCTTGTTTGCCTCAGGAATCGAGAGCGAACTGTCGAGCAGGGTTCCGTCAAGGTCAAGAGCAATCAATTTTATCAATGTCAAGTTCTCTCCTCCCTCAGATATATTGATCGAGGCTCCTCCTCCATCCCCCCCTCTTGTAGTACAGCCAGAGGCCGAGCGAGCACATCGCCCATGACGCGATATACGCGTGGAAGACGACGCCGATGTCGCTCACTATCATTGCCTCGAAATACAGGACCGCTATTCTCACCGCGAACAGATTGGCGAGCATTATGAGCATGGTGGCGAGCGAGTAGCCCGCCCCGTTTATCACTCCGATGAGCATGTACATCACAGCCACCAGAAAGTAGAACGGCGCCAGCCCAAATATCATGCGCCCGCCGTAATACAGGATCTCGGGGTCTCCCGTAAACATCGAAAGCAGCCACGAACACGACGCGCAGATGATCACGGATATTGTTACGGCCAGGGAACAGCTCATTACAAGTCCGGAGACAGTGCCCTTGTACACCCTGTCCCGCAGTCCGGCGCCGATATTCTGACCCGTAAACGTCATCATGGCAAGCCCAAAGCTCACAATCGGCATCACCATCAGGCTGTCTATTCTGCCGTAGATGTTCCAGGCTGCCATAGCATGAGTGCCATATCCGTTTACGCGGCTTTGGACCACGAGGTTCGATATCCCCATGAGTGCCGACTGAAGGCCCGCGGGTATGCCGATCCTCAACGTCCTCCACAGGATGCGGGGATTGAACCTTATCCGCCATATATCGAGCCGATATACCTCGGTGGTCTTTATCAGTTTCCAGACGACCAGGACGGCGGCTATGGTCTGGGCCATCACGGTGGCTATGGGAACGCTTCGAATGCCCATGCCGAGAACCGCGACGGCCGTATAGACGAAGATGGCGTTTAAAACCGAGGCCAGGGCGAGAAAGTAAAGCGGCGTCCTGGAGTCGCCGACGGCCCTCAGTATCGCCGCTCCCATATTGTAAACAAGGAGGGGAATGATCCCGGAGAAGTAGAGTAATAGAAACGTCCTCGCGTCCTCGAACACCTCTGGCGGGGTGTTCGTGATCTCGAGGATCTCGTTGCTGATGGATATGCCAAAGGCCGTTATAGCTATGCCGGCGCAGATGGTAAACGCCGCCGCCGTATGAACAGACTCTCGGATCCCCCACTCATCCCTTGACCCGAAAAACCGCGCGATCAGCACGCCGGCTCCGGCGGAGAGTCCGGAGAAGAGTCCTATCATGATGTTTATCATTACGTTCCCGGCGCCGACCGCCGCTAAGGCATCTCCTCCGAGGTAGTTTCCGATAACCAGTGAATCAACGATATTATAGAATTGCTGAAATACATTGCCTATTATCAGAGGGACGGAGAACGAAAATATCTGCCTCCAAATCACTCCCTCGGTCATCAGTCTCGTTCCGCTCACAGACACTTCCGTCACTCCTCAGGCCGGCGCGATGCCGACCTAGATGCCAACCTACGTTAACAATCAGTTTTAATCAGACGCGCGTTCGCTTACACTTGTCGTCCATTATCTTTCCGCCGCTATTGCCGCCGCGCCCTGGTAATCTATCTTCCCAACTCCTATCCTCGGCATTGATCCGATCTGAATTATTCTCTTAGGCAGCGCTATCTCGGGCAGTCCTCTTCCGAGGAGCTCCGAGCGCAGTTCCTCTCTGTCCGGCGATGGACGTTCCGTTAGAAGGATTATAACCTCTCCCCTGTTCTCAGACGGTATGCTGACCACAGCGTGAACGTCGTCGGGCCATACCTCGAGCACCGCTTCCTCGACACCCGCAAGAGAGATCATCTCCCCGCCTATCTTCGCGAACCGCTTTGCCCTGCCGCGGATCGTGATAAACCCGCTCTCGTCGATGGTCACGATGTCGCCGGTGTCGTATCCATCCTCCGGCGGAGGGAGTATCGACCCGTCGGCCCGTATGTAGCCCCTCATGACGTTTGGACCGTTTATCACGAGCCTTCCACCCTCGGCGACTCCTTCTATGGGGCTGACGCGCGGCCGGACGCACGGGAGGGACATGCCGATGGAGCCGAAGAGATTACGCCCGCGCCTGTTCACTCCGACGACCGGCGCGCACTCGGTTACGCCATAACCCTCCAGAACCTGAATGCCGAACCTTTCCAGCCACAGGGAGAGCGTTTCATCTCTCAGCTTGTCGCCCCCGCATATGACATAGCGCATCTCAAAGAAGTCGAACAAGCCAGCGTTGCGGGCATATCCGGCGAGGAACGAATTTGTCCCCAAGAGCACGGTGCCGCGCACCTCGTAAGAATACTGAGGTATCTTTTTATAATGCAGCGGGGTGGGATAAAACGCAATCGGCATACCGGCCGAAAGCGGCATTATTGTTCCGGTGCAGAGGCCGAACGAGTGGAACATCGGCATTATATCGACCAGGACGTCCGTCGCGTAAAAATCGAGGGTGCTCCTCACCTGAGCCGTGTTTGCCTGAATATTGAGATGCGACAGCGCAACCGGTTTTGGGGTTCCCTCCGAGCCTGACGTGAATAGGACGACCGCGGTGCGCTCCGCTTCCCGCTCAGGGTCGGACGCCGGCCTCGCCACGCGGGATTCGAGAAGAGCCAGGATCTTTCGCGTCGCGGGCATATCCTTGAATACATCCTCGAGATACACGAATTTGATCCCTTCTTTGGACAGATCGTCGATAAGAGGCTGAAATTTGCCCTCATCGACAAATCGGCGAGATGTAATCACGGTCGCGACTTCGGCGATGGAACAGGCCGCCTTCAATGACCGAGCGCCCATAGAGTAATTGATCATTGCCGGCTCAACGCCCGCGCGCTGTGCGCCGATGATGGCGGCGAGCGTCGTCGATGAATTCGGCATCATAATTCCGATTCGCTCTCCCGGCTTCGTCAGATCAGCGACTATCCTCCTGAGCAGCAGCACCCTGGTTATGAAGCCATTCCAATTGATCCGGTCTCCGTTCGGCTCTAAAGCCATCACACGGCGTCCGCCCCACAGCCGCCTCTGTTCGAGGAGAGTGTCGAAGAGTGGTTTCTTGTCCCATATCCCAAGCATCATGATGTCGTTCATCATCCGCTCAACCTGTAAAAACACGGAATTTCTAGAGTCCTTGGCGCCATTCCCGGCCCGAATCTTCTCCGCCGTTCCAGTGAGCATGGTAATCCTTGGGAAGAGCACGCGAACAAAGCGTCCCTTCATCCTGGAGAATGGCGAAAACTGAGCGTTACAGGCGCGGGCCGGAACCACCCACGCCTCGCCGCGGCTGAACGCGGCTATCGCGACGTCCGATATCTTCATCATCAATCCGTTCGTGGTGGGCTCGGGTTCGGGGAATATCACAATAAACCTGGCCGAATCCCACAGATTATCTATTTGCTTCAAGGACGCCGCGTCGGACATATCCATGACGACGTGTTTGAAACAGCCCTTGAAAAATTTGAACCACCACATGTGTTCGAGAGAGCGCGGGACTACCACAAGGGGCGACTCGGGGGACAAGATGCCGAACAGAACAGGGTCCAGATATGACGAATAGTGCGGCGCTAGTATCACGCGATCTCCCGAAGCCAGCGCATCCTTCAGGCTCTTCATGCTGATTATAGGCCTATAAAGCAACGTGATTACAATCTTAACGAGAAACCTCCACATCACCAGCCGCCCCTCTCCAAACAGCGCAAGCGCGAAAACACGCCGGCGTCACACAAAATCAAGCAAGGCACGATGCCTTGAATCAAGTACATTTTAACACAGGAATCGCCGGCTGCCGGAACATTTAAAAAAACAAACCCCCGTTCATTCGTGGTGAACGAGGGTCTTATCCTGTATCGCAAAGTCATAATCTTTCCGGTAGGCAACGCGGCTCTAACGCTTCGAGTACTGCCTCTTGCCCCTTGCGCCCTTCTGCCCGAACTTCTTGCGCTCGACCATACGCGAGTCGCGCCTCAACATACCGGCCTTCTTCAGGACCGGGCGCGCGTCCGGATTGAGCTTGAGAATCGCCCTGGCAATCCCCATACGGATCGCGCCCGACTGACCGGTGAGGCCTCCGCCGTGCGCGTTCACCATTATGTCCACCTTGCCCTCCACCCCAGCGATCTTAAGGGGTTCGATGGCCTGCGACTTCCAGAAGTACCTCGGGAGATAATCCTCCAGTTCGCGATCGTTGATAGTGATCTTTCCGCTGCCCTCACGCAGCAAAACCCTGGCCACGGCATTCTTACGGCGGCCCGTTCCCCAATAATTAATGACGTCCATTACATGACCTCCCTAGTATTCTCCGCTTCTACCATTTGAACTCGCCGACTTCAACCGGCTTTTGCGCGGCATGCGGGTGAGTCGCGCCCTGATATACCTTCAGCTTTTTAAACATCGCGCGCCCAAGTTTGGTCTTTGGAAGCATACCCCACACGACCTTCTCTATCAGATGCACTGGGCGTTTGGCGAGGACCTCCCCGTAAGTGGCGGATTTGAGTCCCCCAGGGTATCCGCTGTATCTGTAAAGTTTTGACTGTTCGAGTTTTTTGCCGGTAAGCCCAACCTTCTCGGCGTTCACTACAATAACAAAATCACCCGTATCCACATGCGGGGTATAGGTAGCCTGGTGCTTGCCGATCAGTATTCTCGCGATCTGCACGGCAAGCCTGCCCAGATGCTTATCCGCGGCGTCTACGACATACCACTTATGTTCGACCTCTTCACGCTTCGCGACAAATGTGCGCATTCCTATCATAAAAACTCTTCCTCCTCCAAAAAAACACCGCGACAGGAGAGTTGCGGTTCATATTGTCAAAGACAAACCGCGTAATTATAAGACAACCTTAAGTGCTCGTCAACTGCCGGTTTCGCGCCCTGTCACCCGTCTGTGATAACGTCCTCATGATAATTCAAGCGGACGCTCTCCCCGGCGATTGACATCGCTGAGGCCCAAATCTCCAATCCGGCTACCCAGAACATAATTTAGCGACAGCGTCAAAGCGGTTCACCAGGTCCTTGTAAAGCTTCCCAAATTGTTCATACACGGCGTCATACGGCTCATAATCCTTCTCATCCGGTTCAATAACGCTGTCGGTTTTCGCCCACGACGCCACTTCCCTCAATGACATTCCGCCGCCCAGAGCCGCCAGCATGGCGGCTCCGTAAGCGCCGCCCTCGTCAATGGACGGCACGTCGATCGCTATTTTCATATTCGCGGCCAGCATCTTGCGCCAGACGTGGCTCTTCGCCCCGCCTCCGACAACGATCACGCGTTTTATCTCCGTCATCTTCTTTAACAGTTCATAGGAGTCGCGAAGCCCGAACGTGACGCCCTCCATGACGGCCCTAAACACTCTCATCTCGTCGGTCATAGCCGACAGGCCGAATAACACTCCGCGGGCGTTGGGGTTTCTGTGGGGCGTGCGTTCTCCCTGCAGATAGGGAAGCCATAAAAGACCGTCCGCGCCAATCGCCGTATCTTCTATCCCGTCTTCGATCCGCGCCCACGAGAGATCCGGGCCCATCTTATCCTTGAACCAGTTCTGCGAGGCGGCCGCCGCCAACATCACGCCCATGTAGTAAGACGTGTCCGGTACTACGTGGTTGAAGAAGTGCAGCTTGCCAGTCTTATCGGGGATTTTGCTCTCGGTGACAGCTAGCGCCGTTCCAGACGTGCCTATCGAGATCATGCAGTCGCCGGGTCTGTATATCCCCAACCCTAAAGCCGCCACCGCGTTGTCCGCGCCGCCTGACACCACCTCGGTATCCTTGAGCGAATCCGAGAATACGAGTTCGCGCCGCAGTCTTCCCCGAACCTGGTATGATCCTCGGATGGGGGGCAGGAAATTCTTGTCGATATCCAGTATTTCCAGCAGTCTCTCGTTCCATCGCGCGTTCGCCACATCAAACATCGCGCTTCCGGCGGCATCGGAAGGTTCGGCGCCGAATTCGCCGGTGAGCTTCCAGGCAATAAAGTCCTTCGCTATCAGGCACGTCTTTATCCTCCTGTAGTTTTCGGGCTCGTTGTTCCTTATCCAGAGTATCTTGGGCATTGTGAAGCCGGGATATATCGGGTTGCCAGTGTAGCCGACGACGGACTCTTCCCCGCCAAGTTCGCGGGTCGCGTATTCGCACTCGGCCTGCGTCCGCTGATCGCACCAGAGTATCGCGTTTCTTACGACACAGCCCGACGCGTCGAGCGGCACGAGCGTGTGCATCTGTCCGGACAGGCCAATTCGTTCCACCTTGAAATCGTCCGGTATTTCGCGCAAGATGGCGGTAACGCCCTCCCACCACGCCTCGGGGTCCTGTTCAGCCCAAGCCGGATGAGGCGTCATCATCGACAGTGGCCTAGCGGCGCTCCATTCCACCTTTCCGGCCTCATTCACGGCGAGCGCTTTGATTCCAGCGGTGCCTATGTCCACGCCCAAGAATACGTTCATAGTTTTTTTATATGCCTCCTCATGTTACGCGGTTGTCTTTCGTTTCTTGGAGAGGATATCCCAGATGACGGCCGCCAGAAGCACGGAGCCTTTTATTACTTCCTGCCAGTTCTGATCGACGCCCAGTATCGACATTCCGTTATTTAGAACTCCCATAAAAATTGTCCCGACAAGCGCCCCCCCGACGGTCCCGACGCCGCCGTAAGCGGACGCGCCGCCGATAAAACAGGCCCCAATGGCGTCCATCTCGTAACTGCGCCCCAGATCGGGGAATGACGAGTTGAATCGGGCGAGACAGACCAGGGCGGCGACTGAGGCCAAAAGACCCATGTTGGTGTACGCGAAGAACATCACTCCGTTTGTATTCACGCCCGAGAGCCTCGCGGCCTTTTCGTTGCCGCCGAGCGCGTAGAGATAACGCCCCGGCACAGTTTTCGACGTGTAATAATAATAAGCTAGGACCACTATCGCAAGGAGGATCAGGACGACCGGCACGCCTCTGTCTTTGCCGAAACTGTAGAAAACAAACATCACTATCGCGCAGGTCACGGCGTATTTAGCGACCGTCCACAGCGCCGGCTCGACCTGATATTTTTTTCTCGCCTTTACGATTCTCGAATAGACCACAAACGCTATCATCAGAGTGACGACGATCACTCCCGAGATGAGCGAGAACCTGAGTTTCGCGGGCAGGTCGTTGCCTCCCCCGATAAATGAGCCGAAATAACGGGTGAATCCCGCCGGTACAGGGGAGATGGTAAGACCCTTCAGGATGACGCGCGCGAGTCCGCGGTACGCCAACATTCCGGATAGCGTCACTATGAAAGGCGGAATCCTCATATACGCTATCCAGAACGCCTGCCACGCGCCCAGCAATATCCCGCTCACAAGGCAGGCCAGTATTCCAATGTATATGTTGACGCCGTTTTTCACGATCAGATTGGCGCCTATAGCGGCTATGAGGCACACCTGGGATCCGACGGAGAGGTCGATATTACCGCCCGTAAGTATACAGAGAAGCATACCGGTGGCCAAGATAATAACGTAACCGTTTTGCGCGATGAGGTTGGTGATGTTGCGCGGCGCGAACAGCGACCCTTTGTTGTTATAGACGATGAGCGCCTGGAACATCAGCATCACGAGCACCAGCACCAGCGCCATGGTGTTTTTCTTCAGAATATCCAAGGCTTTTGCCATTTTTCCGTTACCCCCCTTTACCTAATTTGAGGATGCTCGCCATAATTGCCTCCTGCGTGGCTTCTTCGCGCGAGAGTTCGGTCAAAATACGCCCTTCCCCCATGACATAAATTCTGTCGCACATGCCTAGAAGTTCCGGCATCTCGCTGGATATAAAAAGCACCGACTTCCCGCTCGATACCAGGTCGTTGATTATCTTGTATATCTCGTACTTCGCGCCCACGTCTATACCCCTGGTCGGTTCGTCGAGGATTAGTATCTCCGGTTCCGCGAACATCCACTTTGACAGCAGGACTTTTTGCTGATTGCCGCCCGAGAGGTTGCCGACATCCTGTTCTATCGACGAACACTTTACCTGAAGCATTCTCCTGTACTCCTCGGCGACCGTCCGTTCGAGGTCGGTGTCTATCCGTCTGTGGCTGCTCACTTTTGTCATGTTGGAAAGAGTTATGTTTACGCGCAGGCTGTTTGAGAGGATAAGCCCGTTTCCCTTGCGATCCTCCGTGACGTACGCGATCCTGTTTTTTATGGCGTCGCGCGTATTTTTCAGGCGGACTTCGCGGCCGTTTATGAAGATGGAACCTTTTATCCCGCGTCCGTAGCTGCGGCCAAAGATGCTCATGGCGAGTTCCGTGCGCCCCGCGCCCATAAGCCCGCTGATCCCTACCACCTCGCCCTTCCTGATGTTGAAGGATACATCCTCGCAGACGAGCCGCTCTTCATACAGCTGGTGGCGTACGGTCCAATCTTTGACTTCAAGCGTTATCTCCCCGATCTTAGGGGTTCTCGCCGGAAAACGGCTGTTCATCTCCCGTCCTACCATGCCTTTAATGATGCGTCCCTCGCTGATGTCGTCCGTCCCTTTTGTAAGAGTCTCTATCGTACGCCCGTCACGGATTATCGTTATTCTATCCGCCACCTGGGAGACTTCCGAGAGTTTATGGGATATAAGGATGGATGTCATCCCCTTCTCCTTGAAACGCAAGAGGAGTTCCAGAAGTTTCTGGCTCTCGTTTTCGTTCAGCGAAGCTGTGGGTTCGTCTAGAATCAGCAGCCTGACATTCTTCGCGAGGGCTTTCGCTATCTCCACAAGCTGCTGTTTGCCGACGCCTATATCCTTTATCAGCGTCTGTGATGACTCGTGAAGGCCCACTACGCCCAGAAATTCATCTGACTTCCTTCGAGTCTCGTCCCAGTCGATGTTGAAAGCCGTTCCACGTTCATTGCCCAAAAACATATTTTCAGCGATCGTCATATAGGGAACGAGCGCCAGTTCCTGGTGGATTATCACTATGCCCAGTCTTTCACTGTCCCTGATGGTTGAAAACGCGCAGGTCTCCCCGTCAAATATTACTTCGCCCTCGTAGCTCCCGTGCGGGTATATCCCCGAAAGGATATTCATCAGCGTCGACTTTCCAGCGCCGTTTTCTCCGACCAGGGCGTGAATTTCTCCCTCGATCACATCCATATCCACATTGTCGAGGGCCCGTACGCCCGGAAACTCCTTGATTATCCCCTCAAGCCGGAGCAGTGTGCCTCTCAATCCACATCCCTCCTATACGGCACAGAGCGGGCGAAAATTTGCCCGCCCGCTCTGTCACAACATTGATTCCTTGCGTTTATACCCGCGCGAATTACTGGGACAACTGTGCTTCGGTATAATAGCCGCTCTCTATTAGGAGCGACTTGTAGTTGTCTATCGTGCAAAATACCGGATCGCAGAGGTACGACGGTATGGCGCCCGTACCGTTGTCGTAAGTCTTGGTGTCGTTTATCTCGGGAGGCGTTCCCTTCATTATCGCGTCAACCATCTCGACAACACGCTCGGCGAGCGTGCGGGTATCCTTGAATATCGACATGCTCTGGGTGCCGGCCAAGATGTTCTTCATGGCGGTTACATCGCAGTCCTGGCCGGTTAGAACCGGGAAGTTATCCTTCGTGTAACCAGCGCCGACGAGCGCGTTCGTGATGCCGTTTGCCACGGAGTCATTTGATGAATAGACCGCGTCGAGCTTGACGCCGCTCGGCCCGTAACTGTTGGACGTTATGAGGTTCTCCATGCGAGCCTGCGCCCTTTCGGTACTCCAGCTCGGCGTAGCGCACTGGGCCTGTTCCACCTGACTGGACTTGACGACGAGCTTGCCGCTGTCGATGTAGGGTTTCAGTATCGACATGGCGCCGCCGAAGAAGAAGTTAATGTTGTTGTCACCGGGGTCGCCGGTAAAAAGCTCTATGTTGTACGGGCCTTCTGTTGAGTCGAGCTTGAGCCGGTCGCGGATGAATTCGCCCTGGAGCGTGCCGACCTTGAAATTATCAAACGTGGCGTAGTATGAAATGGCATCGGTATTCATGATGAGCCGGTCGTACGCTATGACCTTGATCCCCTGAGCCTTAGCGTCGTTCAGGACGGTCGTGAGGGAGCTTCCGTCGATTGCGGATACCACGAGGACCTTGCATCCGCCGGAGATCATATTTTCAAGCTGGGAGACCTGTACCGGAACTTCGTTGTCGCCGCCGAATTGAAGGTCAACCTCATACCCGGCAGCCTCAAGCCGCGCCTTCATATTGGCTCCATCCTGATTCCAACGCTGCAAGCTCTGAGTCGGCATCGACACGCCTATCTTCTCGGCCGCGACCGCAGACGAAATAAGACACAGAATAAACGCCAAACACAATACCACAGAGAAGAATTTCTTCATTATCAACACTCCCTACACTTAAAAAGTTTTTTAGGAAACATTCCACACTCTGTTATAAAAGCGTATTCCAATTCCAGAGATTTGTCAATGACTGTTACAGTACCTCAAACCACAGGGTAGGGTACTTGACAATGGTGCTGAGTCTGGTGATAACGCCAATTCAAGTGAAATCGAAATTTCACCCATTGGGTGAAATGGCCGAATTCGCAACCCGCCCCGTGAACCGTTATCACGTACTTTAGGTTTGCCGTTGCGCGAGAACAACTCCTGTCGCGAGAAAAATCACCAATGACTGAGGATCAGCGGCAAAACCCAATTTTAAGGAGTCT